>NZ_JBHWBZ010000020.1:0-36665 GCF_042735475.1 Kitasatospora sp. NPDC059577
CCGCGCCAGCCCGAGCCCGGGCCGGCCGTGGCCGCTGCAGCCGTCGGGCCCACGAGGCGTCGGACCGGTGGCCGCCCGCCGAGCAGCGGGGCGGTGCGGCCCGGCGCGGCCGCCGTCGGGGGCAGCGCGTCGAGCGGCGCGCCCAGGCCTCCGCGGGTGCGGGCCGTGGACGGGGTCGGGGACGGGGTCGGGGACGGGGTGGAACGTACCTGTCCGGCACGTTCGGTGTTCGGTGACGAAGGCACCGACGGCGTCGACGACGGTTCGGACGGCGACGCGGATGTATGTGCGGATGCGTGCGCGGACGCGGCGGTGCCGCCCCCGGCCGGGGCCCGCTGGACGCTGGGTGCGGCACCGGTGGCACCGCGCTCGGCGCGGGACGGCGCCCGGCCGCCCTGCTGCGCGACCGTACGGGTGCGGTCCTGGGTGGCCTCGGGCCCGCCCGTTCCGGTCCCGGTGGACCCCGGGGCGGCGGGGACGACCGGCATGGCCGGTCCAGCCGGGGCGGCGTCACCGGGCCGGGGCCCGACCACGGGCGTGGCGCTCGCGGGCAGCGAGGTCAAGGGCGCGCCGAGGACCGGCCGGGCGGGCACGGCAGCGCCACCGGGCGCGGCAGCACCGGGCACAGCGGAAGCGGGCGCGGCGGCGCCCGGTGCGACGGCTCGTTGGACGACCCCTTCGGGCCGCCCGGCCGGCGCGAACGCCGCACCGCCGACCGGCGCCGAAACCGGAGCCGCACCCTGATCCGGACCCGGAGCGGGCCGCACGTCAGCCTCCGCCCTCTCGGGCGAACGGGTGCCGGCGGCCGGGTCCGTCCGACGGCTCGACGGTTCGACGGCGGTCCCCGGCGTTCTGCTCGGGGCCGGGACCGCCGTCACCGGGCGCGCGGGCAGTGCCCGGGGGCGCCGCGCCACGGTCAGGGGTGCGCCGACGGAACGGGTTCGCACCGGGCGCACCGGGCCGGCCGCGTCACTGCGGCGCGGGGACGCGACGTCCCCCTCGGGCGCGGGTGCAGTGCCGGCGGTGTCACCGGGGCCGGCGGCGTCTGTGGTGGTGGAAGGACCGCTCGGGCCGGCAGCGCCGCCGCTCCGGCCCGGAGCGGCCGACCGCTGGACCGCTGCGGGGCGCGCGCCCCGCGGCGCCGAGCGCACGGGAAGCCGCCGCACCGCACCGGCCCGCTGGACCGGTCGTGGCTGCCCGGACTCCCCGGGCTCGGCCGCCGGTTGCGCCTCCGCGGCCCCGGGCCCGGCCGCGCCGGGCGCACCCGGGGCGACCGGCATCGCCAGTCCGGTCCCGCCCGCGACGGCGGCGGCCGGGGCGACCGGTACCGCCATCGCCCGCAGGATGCCGACCGGCGCGGACGGCAGGACCGCGTGGCCGAGCGGACCGCTCAGCGAGGGGTCCTGCCAGGAGGCGAGACAGGACCGGAACCTCAGGCCGTCGCTGACCCCGTGCGGCGGGGTCGCCAGGGTCGGGGCCAGTGGCCGCACCGCGCGCCACCCCCCGTCCCCCGTCGGCGGACGACGCCGAGCCACGCCGTCGGCACCTCCGACGGCGCCGACGGCCCCGGCGGCGCCGGAGTCACCGCTCGCGCCGCCGGCCGTCGTCACCGACGGCAGTGCCGCCGGTGAATCGGCCGACGACCCGGCCGTCGACTCGTCCGCCCTCCGGCGGCCGATCCAGTCCCGAAGCCCCACCCGGCTCACCCTCCTTCGCTGACACGGGTGTTGAGACGGGCGATCTCGCGCACCCACTGCCCGCGTTCACGGTGGGTCAGGTCGAGGATGTCCTCCCGCTGCCAGTGGAAGTGGTAGGCGATGTACGCGATCTCCTCGTACAGCCGAGCAGGCGCGTACGTCACGATTCCCCCAGGCGCCCACCGGCGAGGTCGACCTCGAAGGCGCCGTCGCAGTGCGGGCAGGTCACCGCGGCGCGCGTGTGGCCTTCGCTGTTGATCCGCTGGTAGAGGTCCTGGAGGAACGCGACGTCGGTGGCGTACATCCGCTCGACGATCCCGGCGTGCACGTCGGTGAGGTCGCCCAGCCTGGTGATGACGTGACTGAGCAGCACCACGCTCAGGTAGGCCGGGTTCTCCTTGACCCGCAGGTCGATCTGCGGCATCAGCTCGTCGCGGGCGGTGGCCAGGCGCATGGTGCCGTGCCGGTGGACGGTGCCCTCGTCGTCGACGTAGCCGAGCGGCAGCTCGAAGTCGAACTCGGTGTGCGGTGCCTGCCCCCGGGGGCCCGGCGCTCCGGCCGGTCCCGCCGGACCCGCGGGCTGCTGCTGCGGCGGCGCGGTGTTCTGCGGGGCCGGGGCCCGTTCCAGGAGTTCGTCAAGGCCGATCCGTCGCCTCACTCTACGCTGATCTCCTCGAACACGATGGTCACGGTCTCCGTCGCGGCGCTGGACTCGCCGGCGGTGAGCGTGGGGCCCTCCCAGCGGCTGGCCCAGGCATTGGTCAGCTGGATCCGCCGCAGGGTGGCACCGGTGGTGTCCTTGACCTCGATGGTGAGGTTCTGCCGCGCGGTGTTGATCGCCCCGTTGTTGAGGGTCTCCTTGATCCAGGTGGTGAACGCGCCGCTCTTGTCGAGGCCGCGGGTGATCGTCACCTCGCCGGGCAGCCGGGCGCCCGGCTGCTTGCGGACGATCAGCTTGCCCTCCTGGGTCACCTGCTTGTACTCGACGACCTCCTGGTCGACCGTCAGATTGCTGATCTCCTTGACGGACTCGACGTTGTAGCCGCCGAGTTGGACGCCGAAGATGTGTGTGGAGAGCGGATCGCCTTCAGCCATGGCTAGTTGTCACCTTCCGATGGGGTGCCGACCGGGTACCGGGTAGTACGGGTGCCGGTCACTCGTTGACGAGGCTCGTGCTGTCTGAGAACTGGGACAGCCGGAACACCACGAACTCCGCCGGCTTCACCGGAGAGACCCCGATCTCGCAGATCACCTGGCCGAGGTCGATGGACTCCGGCGGGTTGTTCTCGCGGTCGCACTTGACGTAGAAGGCCTCGGCCGCGGTCTGGCCGAACAGCGCGCCGCGCCGCCACTCCTCGGTGAGGAACGCGGTGATGTTCCGGCGGATGCTGGACCACAGCCGGTCGTCGTTGGGTTCGAAGACGACCCACTGGGTCCCCAGGAGGATGGACTCCTCCAGGTAGTTGAAGAGCCGGCGCACGTTCAGGTAGCGCCAGGCCGGGTCGGAGGAGAGGGTGCGCGCGCCCCAGATCCGGATGCCGCGTCCGGGGAAGGCCCGCACGCAGTTGACGCCGATCGGGTTCAGCAGGTCCTGTTCGCCCTTGCTGAGGCGTATCTCCAGGTCGACCGCGCCGCGGATGACCTCGTTGGCGGGCGCCTTGTGCACGCCGCGCTCGGCGTCGCTGCGCGCCCACACCCCGGCGGCGTGCCCGCTCGGCGGGACCATCACGTTGCGGCCGCTCGCCGGGTCGAAGACCTTGATCCACGGGTAGTACAGGGCGGCGTAGCGGGAGTCGAAGCCCGCCTCGTCGTTGCGCCAGGTCCGCATCTGCTGGGCGTTGAGGCCGGGCGGCGGGTCCAGGACGGCGATCCGGTCGCCCATCTGCTCGCAGTGCGACATCACGGCGAGCTGGACGGTCCGCAGTCCCTCGCCGTCGATGTCGCCGCGCTGGTAGGCGCTCATCAGGTCGGGCACCGCGACCATGGTGATCTCGTCGATCGCCTCCAGGCCGGAGAAGCCGGTCCGGGCGGCGGCGTCGCCGACGTACTCGGCGGGGTCGAGCCGGCCGGCCGGGGCCGCGACGGGCCCGGTCGCCGGCGCCGGGGCGGCGGCGAGGGCGTGGGTCGTGCGCTCGGGGCGGCTCGGGGCGGTGCCGGGCTGCTCGACGACGGCGACCAGCTTCGACTCGCGCAGCTGGGTGACGACGTAGCCCTTGGTGCTCTTGCGGGTCGAGACGTCGTACGTCTCCACGACCTCGGCGCCGCGGCGGACCAGCAGGCGGAAGCGGTCCTCGGGGACGTTGTCACCCTCGACGTCGGCGATTTCGAGGGAGACCCCGCCGCCCGCGCCGGGCAGCGCCGTGAAGAGGAAGCCGGCGATCGCGACGGGCACGGGCCCGCCGACGGCGGCGGCCGGGGCGGCGCCGGGCGTCCGCCGGGCCGGGTCGCCGACCCGCACGACGTAGGCGGAGCCGCCGCCGTTGGCGAAGTACCCGTACACCGAGTGGGCCAGGTAGGTGCCCTCGGTGAATCCGCCGAACCGCTGGACGTACTGGTCCCAGTTGGTCACCAGCGTGGGCTCGTGGAAGGGACCGGTCTCGGCGAAGCCGACGAAAGCGGCGACGGCGGTGCCGACCCCCTCGATCGGCCGGGCACCGGACTGGACCTCCTCCACGTACACGCCCGGGGTGAGGTAGGACGGCATTCGCGCTCCTTCGGGTGGCCGGTCATTCGTCCACGAGTCTGCTGCCCGACCCCCGCCCGGGGACATGTCCGCAGGTCCCGGACCGGGGGCAAGAACGACTGCCCCGGCGGGCACCCGACGGGTACGCGCGGACCCGTCCGACCTGCGGCGGGCCCACCGCCCCGCCGATCCGACCGAGCCGCCTGACCCGCCGACCCGGCCCCCACGACCCCGCCGACCCGGCCCCCACGACCCGCCCAGACCCCGCCACCGTCCGGGCGGTGGCGAGTCAGAGCCGCCCGGCGTCCCCGAGGACGCCCAGCCAGGGCCCGAACTCGCTCTCCAACACCAGCCGGCCGAGTTTTCGGTACTCGCCGACCACCGCGGCGACCAGCTGCGCCATGCCCAGCGGGGCACCCGCGCCGGCCGCCAGGTAGGCCGCGGAGACCGCACAGGCCCGGATGGAGCCGCCGGTGAGTTCGAAGTGCCGGGCGCAGAAGTCCAGGTCGAGGTCGTCACCACGGGGCAGCCGCGGCCCCAGGCAGCGGTCCCACAGCACCCGTCGCTGTGCCTCGTCCGGCCGCGGGAACTCCGCGATGACGTCGAGTCGCCGGGTGAACGCCTCGTCGAGGTTGGCGCGCAGGTTGGACGTCAGCACCGCGATCCCGTCGAACGACTCCATGCGCTGGAGCAGGTAGGCCGTCTCGACGTTGGCGTGGCGGTCGTGCGCGTCCTTGACCTGCGAGCGCTTCCCGAACAGCGCGTCCGCCTCGTCGAACAGCAGGACGCCGTTCACCTGCGCGGCCTCGGTGAAGATCCGTTCCAGGTTCTTCTCGGTCTCGCCGACGTACTTGTCCACCACGGTGGACAGGTCCACGACGTACAGCTCCATGCCGAGCTCCGCCGCGACCACCTCGGCCGACATCGTCTTGCCGGTGCCCGACTCCCCCGCGAACAGGGCGATCACGCCGTTGCCCCGGCCGCCGCCGGGCCGCATCCGCCAGTTCCCGAGCACCTGGTCGCGGTGGCGGGCCCGCAGCACGAGTTCGCGCAGCCGGCCCGCGGTGGGACCGGGCAGCACCAGGTCGCCCCAGCCGACGCCGGGTTCGATCCGGCGGGCGAGGCGGGCCAGGCCGGCCGCGTTCTGCGCCCGCACCGCGGACCGGACGTCCTCGGCGCGCACCGGGCGCCGCTCGGCGGCCGCCGTCCTGACCGCCACCGCGGCGGCCCGCTCCAGCTGCTCCTGGTCCACCCGGTAGGCGGCCACCGCCTCGGTGAGCTCCTCGCTCAGCGGCTCCGGTTCCCGCCCGTCCGGCCGGGCGCCCAGCGCCCGGGCCCAGCGGGCGGCCCGGCCGTGCGCGTCCGGCGGCGGGACGGTGAGCACCACGGGGCTCTCCCGTGCCCAGGCCGGGTCCCACACCTGCGACCCGTGCACGACCAGCGGCACGCCGGTGAGTTCCGCGCACAGCTCGCGCAACAGGGCGGCCCGTTCGGGCCGTTCGGGTTCGAGGCGGTCCAGCGGGCCGAACACGACGCCGCCCCCGCCCAGCCGGGCCTCGCGGGCCAGCACCCGCACGGTTCCGGGCGACGGGCGGGCGGCCAGCGCGCCGGCGTCGACGACCAGGGGTGCCCGTCCGTCGGCCGCGAGGGCGGCCACCGCCGGCGGCACGGCGTGCCCGCCCCGGTCCAGCAGGTGCACCAGCCCGCCGGTCGCGGCGGCCGCGAGCACCCGCTCGACGAACTCCGCGGCCGCACCGGTGCCGACGGCACCCGCCGCGTCCGCACCGGCCACGTCCGCACCGGCGGCCGCGCGGCGGGCCAGCCCGGCGAGCGCGCCGTCCGGCTCGTCGCCGCCGAGCAGGTGGGCCGTCACCCGCTCCGGCACCCGCAGGGTGCGGGAGAGCAGCGGACGCTCCGGCTCGGTGACCTCCAGGAGGCCGCCGGCGACCAGGGGGGCCCGTACCGAGAAGCGGGAGCGGCCGGCGCCGGCCGCTCCCGGCAGGCCGCACAGTTCGAGGGCCAGTCCGACGGTCGCCCGGCGTCGGGTCAGGTCGTCGTTGAGGTAGCCGTAGAGCTGTTCGAAGCGGGTGTCGAGGTCGGGGGCCAGGGCCACCAGCAGGAGTTCGAGGTCCAGCGGGAGCAGCCCGAAGGCCCCGCAGAGCCGCGCGAGCCGGGAGCCGGGGGGCGGCGGCGCGGGCCCGTCGCCGAGGGCGGCCCCGCCGGCGCCCGACGCGGCGGAGGCCGCGAGGATCCGTTCCACCGCGTCCGGGCCGAGGTACTGGCCGCGGTAGGGGTCGTCGGGGTCCGGGTCGTCGGCCCGGCGTTCGCGCACCGCGGTCCTGACCCGCTGCTCGACCCGTTGCAGCCGGTCCCAGAGGTCGTCGGGGCCGGGGCCCGCCACGACGGGCGCGGCCGCCGTGGCGGCCGCCGTGACCGGTGCGGCCGGTCCGAGGTCGATGCTCATCGTGTCCTCCCCCGTGCCCGGCGGCCCGGCGGCAGCTCGCGGTCCCGGGGAGCGGCGAAGCCGTCCGGTCCCGGGTCGGTGGCGCCGTGGTAGCGCAGTCGTCGGCCCGGGCCGTCGGCGGGCGCCGCACCGTCCCCGGCGGCGGCGCCGGCGTCCCGGCCGGTGTCCTGGACGTGCACCACCAGGCCCTCGGTGACCGGCGGTCCGACGGGGCTGCGCCCGCCGGGCAGCGGGGCGAGTGCCCGGAGGTCGATCGAGGGCCGCAGCTCCCCGCCGAGCGCGGACCACACGTCGGAGACCGACGGCAGTCCGGTGTCGCGCCCGGCGATGTCGAGCCCGACGGTGAGTCCGAGCTGCGCGAGCGTCCCGGTGAGCGTCCGGGCGGGCAGCGCGTCCACGGCCGTCAGGCACTGCAGCACCTCGGCCAGCAGGCGGTGTTCGTCCTGCGCCCGGTTGGTCCAGACGGTGACCAGGTAGGCCAGCTCGAACCAGCGGGGCGCGGCGCGGTGGGCGACCACCACGCCGTCCGCGTCGTACTCGGCGACCTCGCCCGCCTGCCGGCGGTCCGTCTCCTCACGGATCCCGTAGAGGAAGACGCTGACCGTCGGCGCGGTGCGCCGGGCGGTGAAGTCCCGGGTGGGCGCGTCGAAGACCACCTCGACGCCGCGTTCCGGCAGTCCGGCCTCGGCGAGCAGGAGCCGCAGCGCCTCGTCGACCTCGTGGATCATCGCCGCTCCACCTCCCCCGGCGGGCCGATGCTGCCCTCGACCACGAGGAACGGGGTGGTCACCGGGGAGAACCCGGGGCCGTCGGCGGTGATGGTCCGCGGGCCGGTCTCGTCCTTGGGCAGGATGAGCAGCTGGCCGGCGAAGGTCCCGTCGGCCCGGGGGTAGGTGGGGGCGGCCGCGGCGGTGATGCCGGGCTGCCAGGTGAACCGCACCGGGACGCCGGGCGGGAAGTCCACGCCGCGCACGGAGGTCACGAAGCCGGGCTTGCCGATCGGCGGCACCGCGACGATGCGGGGCTGCAGGATGCGCAGCGGGGTGCTCGCCCGGTGCGGTCCCGGGTCGGCGTCGGTGCCGGTGGTGGTCAGTTCCGCGGTGACGGTGGTCTGCAGGGGCGCGTCGGGTGACAGCACCACCCGGACCACCTGGCTGCCGCCCGGGGAGAGGTCGGCCAGCTGGCAGGTCCCGGCCCGGCAGCCCGGGGGCAGCGCCTCGGTGGGCACCCCGGCGGGCAGGCCGAGGGACAGCCGCAGCCCGGTCGCGAGGGCCTGGCCGGTGTTGCGCACCGTGTAGCTGACGGTCACGTGGCCGCCGACGTAGCCGGGGTTCGGCTGGGCGTCGACCGACACTCCGGGGCCGGCCTGCGGCGGCGGGGCCGGCGCGGGTGCGGGTGCGGGGGGCGGGGGTACGGGGGTCGGCGTGGTGGTGGGGGTCGGAGCCGGGGTCGGTGTCGAGCTCGGGCTCGGCGACGCGGACGGTGACGGTGTGGGCGTCGGCGAGGGGGTCGGCGGGTCCAGCACCGGCAGGAGGGTCCGGGCGGAGTCGTCGCCGGGGTTGGGGTCGACGACCGTCCCGGTGACGCTCCAGCCGAACTCCCGGCTGCCGGTGCTCGTGCCGATCAGCCGGGCGGTGACCTTGACCACCGCGCCGGGTGCCAGGGTGCCGAGGTCGCACCGCAACGCCGCGGCGTCGCACTGCCCGACCGGGGTGGTCAGTGCGCCGAGCCGGGCGCCGGTGGGCACCGAGGCGGTGAGGACGGTGGCGGGCGAGGGCGCGGGGCCCTTGTTGGTGACGGTGATCGTCACGTCGGTGCCGCCGCCGACGGGGACCGCGGGGGTCCGCTCGGGTGCGCTCAGCGCCAGGTCGACGGACTGCTGGACGGCGGGCTCCTTCTGACGGCCCGGCAGTCGCCGGGCGAGCGGGGTGAGCGTGCCGGACGCGAAGTCGTAGACGGCCAGTCCCTCCGGCGAGTTGGGCGGCAGGGCCCGGCGGGAGGTGAGCACCAGTTGCGCGCCGTTCGCCGTCCAGGCGACGTCGCGGGGCTGGAAGGGGCCGGACTCGGAGGTGTCGGGCAGCGGCCGGGTGCAGGCGTCCTTCTGCCCGCGGAGCCCGGTGGGCAGCAGGACGGTGCAGTCGCCGCCGGTGGGCGCCATGGTCAGCACCCCGTTGCGCTGGTTGTTGCCGCCGTCACCGCCCTTGCGGTTGAAGGCGATGCGCCGGCCGTCGGGCGAGAAGGCGGGGCTGTCGTCGATGACGTCGCAGGCGCCCGGGCAGGCCGTCCGGCTGAGGTCGGTCTGCTTGCCGAGGTCGTCGGCGGGCACGGTCCACAGGTGCAGGTTGCCGGCGTTGCCGTTGATCACCGCGCTCCGGGAGAAGACGATCAGCTTCCCGTCGGGGGACCAGAAGGGCTGGCCGTCCGATGCGCCCGGCTGGCCGGCCGGCGGCTGGACGGTGCCGACGATCGCCCCGGTGGAGACCTGGGCGATCAGGACCCGGCCCGGGCGGGCCGGTTGCCCGCCGCCGCCCGGGGAGCTGCGGCTGAACACGATCAGCCGGCCGTCCGGCGAGACGGAGGGGTCGGTGTCCCGGTCGAGCGGGCCGCGGCCGGCCAGGTTCATCGGGTGCGGGTTCGCGCCGTCGGCGTCGGTCAGCCAGATCCGCTGGATCCGCCCGGCCGGCGAGTCCTCGTAGCGGGTGACCACGATCTGCCGGCCGTCGGGCGTGTAGCCCTGCCGCTCGAACCAGGGGTCGTAGCCGGGGCGGGGGTGGAAGAGCGGGTCGGCCGCGGGGTCGGGGTCGGTGGTGGTGGCGGCGGCCGGGTCCTCCGTGAGCACGCTGACGCCGAGGTCGCGCGGGTCGGAGCCGTCGGGGCGGATGTCCTGCAGGTCGGCGATGTTGGAGGCGGTGGCGCTGGTCTGTTCGACCACCGGCCCGCCCTTGTCCTGGCTGCCCAGCCAGGCCGGGGTCGCGATCAACCGGTCGGTGCTGTAGAGCACCTTGGGGTCGTCGCAGGAGCAGGTCGGCGCGCGGTACAGGTTGACGACCGGTGGTGTGGGCGGTTCGGGCCGCTGCGGCGGGGTGGCGGGGGTGAGCAGGTCGGAGCTGAGGAAGAGGACTCCGCTGCCGTCGGCCAGCCAGGAGGCGGAGCCGGTCCGCCAGGTGGAGCCGGTGCGGAGGAAGAAGGCCTTGTCGCCGCCGGTGGGCGAGGTGAGCATCAGGGTCCGGCCCTGGTCGGCACCCTTGTCCCAGGTGTAGACGATCTGGTTGCGGTGCGCGTCGTCGTCGACCGGGTTCCAGCTCGGGTCGACGGCGTCGCCGGTGGTCACGGCGGTGATCTTGGTCGGCGCGCCGCCGGCGAACGGCCGCAGGTAGATCTGGGTGTGCGCCGGGTCGCCGGTGCAGGCGTAGGCGACCCACCGGCCGTCGGGCGAGACGGTCGGGTGGGTCTCGTCGGACGAGCCGTCGGTCAGCCGGCGCAGCCCGCCGCCGTCCCGGTTCACCACCCACAGGACGTGCTGGGGCTTCCCGCCGGTCCCGGGCTCCACCGACTCGAAGACGACGGCCTTGCCGTCCGGGGCCAGCGCGGGGTGGGCGGTGTCCATGCCGGTGGTGAGCTTGTGCACCGCACCGGCCGCGTCGCGCAGGTAGACCTGGGGCAGCGGGCCGTCCCGCAGGCTGGTGAAGACCAGTTCGTCGCCGCGGGCGGAGGGGTCCTGGTCGAAGTGGACCGGGCCGGGCCCGAACAGCGGGGTGCTGGCCGCCGCACCGGTCACCCGGCCGAGGCCCCGGTGGTTGGTGCCGGCGAAGACGATCCGTCCGGCGGTGGGCTCGGCGGCGGCGGCCGGGGCCACGGGGGCGCTCTGCCCGCCGGGGGCGGCGATGCCCAGGGTCACCACGGCCGCCGCCAGCGCGAGCAGGACCGCGACGGCGGCTCGGGCCGGCCGCCGGACGGAGCGGGGAGTGGCGGTGGCGCCGATCACGCTCGACCTCACAGGTTGGCAGGGGCGTTTTCCCGCAGTCTCCCCGGCCCGGAAGCCCGGGAACAGAGCCCGGACGCCCGAGCCGGGGGTAACAACGGGTGTCCCCGGAGGGCAGGCGGCCACGACCGCGCGCCCCTCAGATCAGGCCGCGCCGCATGGCGTACCCCACCGCGTGCGCCCGGTTGCGCAGTCCGAGACGCGTGATGATCTCGTGCAGCACGTTCTTGACGGTGCGTTCGGAGTAGGAGGTCTTGGCGGCTATCTCACTGGTGTCGAAGCCCTCCGCGACCAGCCGGAGCATCTCCGCCTCCCGGGCCGTCAGGGTCGACAGGGTCAGGCCCCGCCCGTCGAGCATGGTGCGCTGAAGCATCCCGATCCGGTCGAGCAGCTCGCCGAGCAGGTCCCCGGGCATCACGCCCTCGCCGTTGGCCAGGGCCGTGATGAGGTGCACCAGCCGGTCCTGGTCCGCCTCCGAGCGGCGCAGCACGGCGGCGACCCCGCACTCGACGATCGTCTGCAGCCCGCCGGCCTCGAAGTGCCCCACCACCAGGCCTATGGCGCCCGAGGTGGCGAGCCGCAGCCGGCGCAGGTGCTCGGCCACCGCCTCCGTCATGGCGTCGACGACCAGCAGGGAGACCTCCGCCCGTGCCGCCTCGCTCTCGCTGAGCAGCTCCACCTCGGGCCGCTGGCGCAACTGCTGGACCACGCCGGTCTGCAGGATCAGGTCCTCGGCGTAGACCGCCACGCGCACCTGGGCCGGCTTGCCCCGCACTTGGGCGGAGGTGACCGGCCCGGACGGCCTGGTGGTGCCGGCCGTCCTGGTGCCGGTGGAGGGACGGGCGGTGCCGGACGTGCGGGAGCTGCCGGGCTGCGGGGGCACCAGCGCCCGCAGGGTGGTGACGGCTTCCTCACGGCAGGCGCGGGACGTATCGGTCGATGTCATCGAACTACTCCATTTCCTCAGTGGACCTGTGGTGGTGACGGCCGGTCGCCGCGGCGGCGAGGCGCCGGTCGTCGGCCCGGGGTGGTGCGGGTGCCCGGCTCGCGGGGTGCGCCGTGACGGCGCCGGGCAGGGTCGGTCGGTCCCCGCGGGCAAGGGGTGTGCCCACAGCTTGCCCGCACGGCCCTCTCATCCGACGCGCCGACAGGCCTACCGTCACGCTATGACCACATCCGCCGAACTCGGCCTGCCCGCCATCACGGTGGCGCCCGGTGGCGTGGCCACCACGACCCTGACGGTACGTAACGATCTTGACATCGTTGAGGCGTACTCGTTGGAGGTGGTCGGCGACTGCGCCGCGTGGACGACGGTCGAGCCCGCCCGGATCTCCCTCTTTCCCGGGACGTCCGAGACGGTGACGGTGCGTCTGGCCCCGCCGCGATCCTCCGCCGCCCGGGCCGGTGAGTTCCCCCTCGGCATCCGGGTGCTGCCGGCCGAACGACCCGAGCTGGTGACGGTCCCGGAGGCCGCCGTCACCGTGACGCCCTTCCACGAGCTGCAGGCGGCGCTCGCACCGCGCCGCCGCCGCGGCTGGCTGCGCGGACGCTACCGCGCCTCGGTGCGCAACCTCGGGAACACGCCCGGCACGGTGGTCCTCACGCCCGGCCAGGCCGGGGAGGACCTGCGGTTCCGGGTCACCCCGGAGCGGCTGCGGCTGGAACCCGGCGAGTCCGCCGAACTGCGGCTGCAGGCGCGGACCCGCAAGCTGATCTGGTTCGGCAAGCCCGCCGCCTGGCCGTTCGAGGCCACGGTGGGCCCGCAGGACGCCCCGGGCGGCAAGGGCCCGGACGGCAAGGGCCCGGACGGCAAGGAGGCCGCCGGCGCCGCGGGGACCACCGGCAGCGGCACGGACGGCACGTCCGGGACCGCTCCGGCCGATCCCCTGACGGCCGTCCAGCGTCCGCGCCTGGACGGTGAGTTCATCCAACTTCCGATCCTCCCCAAGTGGCTGCTCGCTCTCCTGGCGGCGCTGCTCGCGCTGCTGCTGGCCTGGTTCGCCCTGGTCCGCCCGGCGGTGCGCAGCTCCGCGAAGCAGGCCGCCGAGCAGGCCGTCGCCCAGCAGAGCGCCACCCCCACCCCGGCCGCGACCCCCGGCGCCCCCGCGCCCGGTGCGCCGACGGCCTCCCCGGGCGGGAGCCCCGGCGGCCAGTCCAAGCCGGGCGCCGGGCAGTCGAGCCCCGGCACCGGCGGCCGGAACTCCGGCCCGGGCGGGCTGGCGGTGCCGGGCACCGGCCAGCAGAGTTCCGCCACGATCGACGTGCAGAGCGCGAACGCCTCGTCCGCCGTGGGCAGTTACCAGGTGCCGCACGGCAAGGTCTTCGACATCACGGACCTCGTGGTCGCCAACTTCCAGGGTGACCAAGGGCTAATCACCATCACGGCCGGAAACCAGGTGATCACCACGATCGCCCTGGAGACCTTCCGCAACCAGGACTACCACTGGGTGACCCCCATCCAGGTGACCGAGGACCAGGCGGTGACGGCGAGCGTGACCTGCGAGTCCCCGGGCACCCCGGCCTCGGGCAAGCAGGCGTCCACGTGCCACGAACTCCTCAACATCAGCGGTGCACTGAGCGACATCAGGCAGGGGAACTGAAGCGGCGTACAGCGTGACCTTCCCTCTCCGGGCAACCGGACCGGAACGGTACGCCCGGCGCCCCGACGATGGCGACGGGTCCCTTTCGACCCGTTCGTCTCCGATCACTCCCTCCCGTATCTCCTCCCACGCCCCGTGACCATGTCAACACGGCGCGGACAGCGCCGCCGGTCAGGGCACCTGCCGACAACCCCGGCAGGACCGGACCGACCGGGCCAAGGCTGCCCTTGCGGGCAACCGAACCGTGCCCCGCAGGGCAGTCGGCCAGTCCCCCGGGGGCGGCGAAGTCTGCCCTGGCGTACTGCTGACGACCCGTCGGCGAGGCAGTGACGTGGGCCACTCCCGCACCGCCACGACGCGGAGCGCACACACGAACGCCGGCGTTGGCGGCCCCCCCCCCCGGGGGGGGGGGGGGGGGGGGGGGGCGGGGGGGGGGGGGGGGGGGGGGTGGCTCGCCCCCCCCCCCCCCGGGGCCGGCATTCCGGCGTTCGTGCAGCGTGGCGTTCCGTCAGTGTGGTGCCCCGTCAGGGCGGTCTTCCGTCGGTACGGCCAGGCGTCCTCGTCACCGCCTCGGTCCTGCCACGGCGTACACCACGGTGCCGGTCGCGAACAGGGCCCAGGCGACTGCGGCGGACGTCGCCGTACCGAGCGGATAGACCATCCACTTCAGCACCTCCCCCACGGTGCCGTCCGGAGTCGGGACGAGGAGGGTGACCCCGAGCCAGCCGGTCGGCAGGGTCCAGGCGAACGCCGCGCCGAACAGCGTCGCCCCGAGCGCGGCCAGACCGACCAGGCCCGCGCTGTCCCGGACGACGACCTCGGCGGGGGCGAGGTCCACGCCCACCGTCCGTGCGCTCAGCAGCATCAGACCGGCGACCGCGCCGATCAGCAGCACGTGCGCCGCCCGGCGGGGCATCCACCGGATCGCGGCCGTCCGCTCCAGCACCACGTCCGGCCCGCCGAGCCCGGCCGAGGCCGCCGCCACGTGCGCGCCGAGGACGAGGACCGCCGTCCCCAGGTTCGCCTGGCCGGGCTCGGCGAAGGCCCACGCGGCCGCCGTGACGAGCGCGATCGCGGCGGCCGCACCGGGCATCTGCCGGGAACGGGCGTACAGGCTCAGCCACCTCATCGGGACGCCTCCCCCGCGAGCAGCAGGAGCGGGTCACCCGGTGCGCAGGAGAAGGTGGCGGCGCGCAGCCCGTCGATCCGGGTGCGCTGCTCGGCCGGTGCCGCCGCCGTCAGCTTCTGCCAGGCCTGGTCGGCGTCCGCCCAGTCCTTGAGCGAGTACGGGTCGGTGCCCTTCTCCAGCAGCGGTCGGAGCTGGGGGTCGTGGAGGGCCCAGCTCACGGCGATGCTCTGGACGGCGATGCTGCTGCTCCCGCCGCCCTCGCGGTCGTTGTTCCCGTGGCAGTTCGGTGCCAGCCCCTGGGAGATCAGCGCGCGGGTCAGGGCGTCACCGGTCGCGTCGGCGAACAGCCGCTCGTCGAAGTCGACGAGCACCACGTCGTCGGAGAGCTCGCGGTCGCCACTGAGCTCGCGCAGCCTGTTGTCCTCCCGCACCGAGTGCGGTGCCCGGTCGCCCAGGAGGCCGCGCAGCACGCCCAGTGCCTCGTCACCGCGCGCGGCGAGTTCGTCCAGGCGGTCGCGGTTCGCCCGCGTCACGCAGACCGGGCCGTCGCAGACCAGGCCGGCGGCGGTCCGGTCGACGACGTAGCTGTCGCGCGGCGCGGCCGGGAGGACCAGCAGGGCCAGGGCCGTGCCGACCAGGACGGGGACCACGGCGAGCAGCCGGGCCCGACGGGTCACGGCCGACAGCAGGGCGAAGCCGGTGCCGAGCAGGCCGAGCAGCCAGAGCGTCTGCCCGACGTGCACGGAGCCGGACAGGGTCAGCAGCATCTCCCGCGGGTCCGGGACCGCCGGGGACAGCAGGAGGAGCCGGTTCGGCATGTTGTCCGACGGTGACGGCACCAGGCCCTCCGTCCTCGGCCGCAGGAAGCTCGTCAGCACGAGGAAGGACACCACCAGGGCCGGCGGGGTGAGCACATGGGGCAGCGTCCGCGCGACGCCCATGCCGAACACGACCCCCGCGACCAGGGCCAGCACCGCGACCAGCGAGATCGGCAGCCAGCCGAGCGGTGCGTAGGCGGTCCGGCCGAGGGCCACCTGGACTCCACCGACGAGGACCAGCAGGCCGAAGCCCGCCGCCGTCGCGAGCGCCGTCGCCCCGGCGGGCAGCGCCGCGCGGCGCCAGGCCGGCAGCGGTGTGGTCACCAGCAGTTCGGCCATCCGCGAACGGGATTCGCGCAGCCCGTACACCGCGCCCGTGCCCACCACGAGCGGCAGCCAGAAGGCCAGCAGGTAGCGGGTCCACATGGCCATGGTGGTCCACTGGGCCGTCCACCCGGCGGTGCCCTTCCACCAGATCCCGTCGATCAGGAAGAACACCGCCAGGCTGCCGGCCAGGACGACGATGCCGGGCCAGGGGGCGGCCGAGCGCCTCAGTTCGGTACGCAGGACACGTCCGTTCACCAGATGCCTCCCGGCCGGCCGGAGTCGCGGAGCAGCGCCGAGTAGCCGCGCTCCAGGGGGCTGTCGCCGGGGTGCTCGGGGCTTCCCGCCGCGGCCAGGTCGTCCGGGGTGCCCTGGAAGACGAGCCGCCCGTCGGCGAAGAGCACCACGTCGGAGCAGGCGGCCGCGACGTCCTCGACCAGGTGGGTGGAGACGACCACGCAGGTGTCCCGGCCGAGTTCCTGCAGCAGTTCGCGGAAGCGCAGTCGCTGCGCCGGGTCCAGACCGGCCGTCGGCTCGTCCAGCAGGAGCACCGCCGGGTCGTTGACGATGGCCTGGGCGATGCCGGCCCGTCGCACCATGCCGCCGGACAGGGTCTTCATCCGGTGGTCGGCGCGGTCGGCGAGGCCCACCCGTTCCACGGCCCGTTGGACGGCCGCGGGGATCTCCGCCTTCGGCACCTCCTTCAACCAGGCCATGTACTCGACGAACTCGCGCACGGTGAAGCGCTTGTAGTAGCCGAAGTCCTGCGGCAGGTAGCCGATCCGGCGCCGCAGGGCCCGGTGGTCGCCGAGCCCGCCCACGGCGGTGCCGAGCAGTTCCAGTTCCCCTTCGGTGGGGCGCAGTACGGTGGCCAGTGTCCGGATCAGGGTGGTCTTGCCGGCCCCGTTGGGCCCCAGGAGGCCGTGGGTGCCGGTGCCGAGGGAGAGGTCGAGCCCGTCGACGGCCATCTTCTTCCGTCCGACGCGGACCTTCAGCCCGTCGGCCCGGATCTCCCAGGGGTAGGTCTTCGGCGCGGTGTCGGCCGCGCTCGTCATGGGTGTCATGCGGTCCCTTTCGGGGGTCGAGGATGGATTCACAGCGTCGAGTACGCGTTCCTGCGGGCGATCACGGCGCCGGTCCCGAGTGCGAGGAGCAGTCCCCACACGGGCAACCGGTCCGGCTGCAGGAGGAGTTGCAGGGCGAGGGGGACGTGTCCGACCGCCCACGCGGGGACCACGACGGCGGCGCACCACGCGGCCGTCAGCCCGAAGGCGGCGCGGGTCACCCCGACCACGCTGCCCAGTGCCAGGGCGGTGGAGGTGAAGGCGAGGGAGGGCAGCAGCCACTGGGCGGCCGTCATGTCCCCGGTGAGCAGGCCGCCCAGCAGCAGTCCGGGCAGGACCACCACGAGGACCGCGGTGGTGCGCCTGAGGAGCAGCGGCAGGCCGGCCCTGGCGGTCGAGGCGGTCAGTTCGTGCGCCGGGTCGAGTGCGCGCGACCACGACGCGGCGACGCCGCACAGCGGCAGCACGGGCGCGACCGGCACCAGCAGGGAGGTACCGCCGAAGAACGTCGGCGGCGCGAGCGCGTCCAGCAGCAGCGCCAGCAGGGTGACGACGACGGTCATGGCCAGCCAGGGCGTCATGACCGGCGTCAGCCAGGCCGAGACCCACCCCGGGCGGTAGCGGCGCGCGGGCGCCGGGCCGGACGCGTCCAGCTGCGGTTCCAGACCGGCCCGGACGGTGTCCAGGAGCGCCACGACGTCCGGCGCCGTGGTGGCCACCGAGGCCGCCAGCCGGCCCCGGCACGGCGCGCAGGTCTCCAGGTGGGCCTCCAACGCCCACACGGTGTCCGCGGCCATCGCGGTGTCACCGCGCGCGTAGTCGTCGATCAACCGCCCCGACGCGTGTTCCCCGGTGGTGCGCCCATCGCTTCGCTCACTCATGCCAGCGCCTCCCGCATCGCGATCCGGGCCCTGCGGGCGCGGGTCTTGACCGTGCCTTCGGGCAGTCTGAGCAGGACGGCGGTCTCCCGGACGGAGAGCCCGTCGAGCACCGTGGCCTGGAGGACCTCCCGCAGTTCCGGGGCCAGTCGCCGCAGCGCGTCGCCGACGTCGCCGCCGACGGTCCCGGCGAGGGCCTCGTCCTCCGCCGCGGGCACGACGGCCCGTTCGGCGGCGGCGACGGGGGGCTCGGCGTGGTGGGCGCGGCGGCGGAACGCGTCGACGAGGCGGCGTGCCGCGATCGTCCACAGCCATCCGACGGCCGTCCCGCCGACCGCGCTCCCGGCGAACGCGCCGGCCGCGCGCCACACCGCCAGGTAGGTCTCCTGCATGACCTCGGCGACGATCTGCTCGTCGGCGCAGCGGCGGCGCAACCGCACCGCCAGCCACGGCGACGTGCGCCGGTACAGCTCGTCGAACGCCGCGCGCTCACCCCTGGCCACCAGCCGGACGAGGCGTTCCTCGTCCAGTTCGTCCAGTGCTCTCCTGCGTGATCTCACACCAGCCAGACGCGGGGTGCGGCGTGCAGGTTCTTCCTCCGGCGTGACCTGCGTCACAGTCCGGGGGGCGGCCGACCGGCGCCGGCCGGGCGCGCCGGTGCCGGGGTCCGTCCCGGCCGCCCGGCTACCGGCCGGGCGGGACGCGGGCCAGGCCGGTCACCGGGGCCGCTCGGCCGTCACAAGAACTGCTCGGACCAGATGATCTTTCCGGCGGGGGTGTAGCGGACGCCCCAGCGTTCGGTGAGCCGGGCCACGAGGAACAGGCCGCGGCCGCCCTCGTCCTCCGCGACCGCGTAGCGCAGGTGCGGGGCGGTGCTGCTGCTGTCGGAGACCTCGCAGATCAGCGTGCGGTCGTACAGCAGCCGGACCCTGATCGGTTCGCTGCCGTAGCGGATGGCGTTGGTGACCAGTTCGCTGAGCACCAGCTCGGTGACGAAGGCCGCCTCGTCCAGGCCCCACGCGGCGAGCTGCCGGGTGGCCTCGGCGCGGACCCGGGCCACGGCCTCCGGAGCCGAGGCCACCTCCCACTCGGCGGTCCGGTCGGGCTGCAACACCCGGGTGCGGGCGACCAGGAGGGCGATGTCGTCGGACTGGCGGGTGGGCAGCAGGGCGGCGAGCACGGCCTCGCAGACCTCCTGGGGCGACCGGCCGGGACGGGCCAGGACGCTCGTGAGGACGTCCAGGCCGAACCCGATGTCGCGGGTGCGGTCCTCGACCAGGCCGTCGGTGTAGAGCACCAGGCTGCTCCCCGGCGGCAGTCGCAGCTCGGCGGCCTCGAAGGGCATCCCGCCCAGGCCGAGCGGCGGACCGGCGGGCAGGTCGAGGAGCTCCACCGTGCCGTCCGGGTGGACGACGGCGGGCGGCGGGTGCCCCGCCCGGGCCAGCGAGCAGACGGCGGTGCTGGGGTCGTAGATCGCGTAGAGGCAGGTGGCGCCGGTGATCGCGAGTTCTCCCCCGACCGCGGCCGCCTCCTGGTCCAGGTGGGCGACCAGTTCGTCCAGGTGCCCGAGGAGCTCGTCCGGCGGCAGGTCGAGGGTGGAGAAGTTCTGCACGGCCGTGCGCAGCCGGCCCATGGTGGCGGCGGCGTGCACGCCGTGGCCGACCACGTCGCCGACCACCAGCGCGACCCGGGCACCGGGCAGCGGGATCACGTCGAACCAGTCGCCGCCGACCCCCGCCTGGGCGGGCAGGTAGCGGTAGGCGACGTCGAGGGCGCTCTGCTCGGGCAGCGCCCGCGGCAGCAGGCTGTGCTGCAGGGTCACGGCCATCGTGTGCTCGCGGGTGAAGCGGCGGGCGTTGTCGACGGCCACGGCGGCCCGGGCGGCCAGTTCCTCGGCCAGCGACAGGTCGTCGTCCTCGAAGGGGCCGCGGTCCCGGCCGCGCCAGAAGCAGGCGACGCCCGTCAGCACGCCCCGCGCCGTCAGCGGGACGGCGATCAGCGACGCCAGGCCGAAGTCCAGCACCGCCTGGGTGAGCTCGGCGTCCTGCCGGCGCCACCCGGCGTCGGTCGCCACCTCGGGGACCAGTGCGGACCGGCCGCTGACGAAGCCCTCCGCCTGCGGGGTGCTGCCCGCCCACCGGACCAGCCGGCCCGGGCGGTACAGCGGCGAGTCGTCCCGGATGCCCGCGACCGCCACCCGCCGCAGCTCCACGGTGGCACCGGCGGTCAGGGTCTCCGGTTCCTCGCCGCTGAGGACCTCGTCGGCGAGGTCGACGGTGGCGTAGTCGCAGAACTCCCGGGAGGCCATGGTGGCGAGCTCCTCGGCGGTGCGCCGGACGTCCAGGGTGGTGCCGATGGCCATGCTCGCGTCGTACAGCAGCCTGAGCCGGCCGCGGGCGACCTCGGCCTTCCCCGCCAGGGCGCGCAACTCGGTGGAGTCGCGCAGGGTGGTGACGCTGCCGGGCGGGCCTCCCCCGCTGTCGGTGGGGCGGTTGTTCACCGCCAGCAGGAGGTCGCCCACCGGGATCACCTCGTCGGTGACCTCGCTCTCGGACAGCAGCAGTTCGGTCGTCCGGGGGTCGAGGCCGAGGTCGGTGACGGCCCTCCCCTCCGCGTCGGCGGGCAGGTCCAGGAGCCGGCGGGCCTCGTCGTTGGCGAGCAGCACCCGGCCGTCGCCCCCGACGATGGCCACGCCCTCGCGCACCGCGTGCAGCACCGCGTCGTGGTGCTCGTACATCCTGGTCATCTCCTCCGGCCCCAGGCCGTGGGTCTGGCGCAGCAGCCGCCTGCCCACCAGCGCCGTTCCGGCCGTGGCCAGGCCCAGCGCGGCGGCGCCGGCGGCCAGCACGACGGGCAGCTGGCGGTCGATCGCGCTGCTCACGTTGGCGACCTTCATGCCGGCGGACACGATGCCCACGACCCCGCCGTGGGCGTCCTCCACCGGGACCACCACCTGGTACTCCAGGCCGAGCGGGCCGTGCACCTGCTCGACGGTGACGTGCCCGTTCAGCGACGGCCCGATGGTGCCGACGAACTTCTTGCCGATCTGGTCCGGCTCGGGATGGGTGTAGCGGATGCCGTTGCGGTCCGTCACCACGATGAAGTCGACCTGGGCGTCCTTGCGGGCCGCCTCGGTCGCCGGCTGCAGCACCGCGGTGGGGTCGGGACCCTGCATGGTCGCCACCAGGCCGGGGCTGTGCGCGAACGCCTGCGCCGCGGCGAGCGAACGGTCGCGCGCCGCCGCGAACCGGTCGCTGCGGGACTCGATCAGCAGCGCGACGACCGCCGCCACCACGAGCAGCAGCACGATCAACACCTGCAGGAGGAACATCTGTCCGGCGACGCTGCGGATGCTCAGCACCGACCGCAGTCGCCGCACCGAAGGGTCCCCCGGGACGGGGCCTGGATCCGGCCGCCCACGACGACCGCCCGCTCGGCCCGGCGCCCGGGAGTCGGGGCCCGTGTCTCTCGCCATACACCCATGGTCCCGCCCCGACGGGATCGGGACACGGTGCCCGGCCCGCGTGCCGCCCGGTCGCTCCGTTCAGCGGGGAACGGACCGGATCAGCAGCAGCGCGACGTCGTCGGTGCGGTGCCCTCCGTGACCGGCCCGGTCGACCAGGGCGTCGGCCAGCCGGTCGAGCGGGGCGCCGCCGTGGCGGGCCAGCGTGGCGGTCAGGTCGGCCAGTGCCCGGTCGAGGTCACCGCCGGGCGTCTCGATCAGGCCGTCGGTGTACAGCGCCAGCGTGGCGCCGATCGGCAGGTCGACGTGGACCTGCGGGTAGTCGGCGTCCGGGTCGACGTTCAGCACCAGTCCGACGAGCGGCTCCAGCGCGGCCGCCCGGCCGTCCGGGCCGTACAGCAGGGGCACCGGGTGGCCGGCGTCGGCCAGCCAGGCCTCGCGGCGGACCAGGTCGACCAGCAGGTAGGCGCAGCTGGCCAGCAGGGACGTGTCCAGGTCCGCCACCAGCCGGTTGGTGCGGGACAGCACGGTGCCCGGGTCGGCGTCGGCCGCGGCGAACGCCCGGACGGCGGTGCGGACCTGGCCCATCAGCGCGGCGGCGTTGACGTTGTGGCCCTGGATGTCGCCGATCACGACCGCCACCGAGTCCGGTCCGACCCGGATGAGGTCGTAGAAGTCGCCGCCGATGTCCATGCCCTCGGTGGCCGGCAGGTAGCGGGCGCTGACCTCCAGGCCCGGGACGTCCGGCAGCGCGCGGGGCAGCAGGCTCTCCTGGAGGCCGTGCGCCAGGCCGAGCTTGGTGTCGTACAGCCGGGCGCGGTCCAGGGCCTGGGCGATCAGTCCGCCGAGCGAGGTGAGGACGGCGCGTTCCTCCAGGTCGAAGTGGTGCGGCTCGGCGAAGGCCAGCACGCAGGTGCCGATCAGCCGGCCCGAGGTCACCAGCGGCAGGTAGGCCCAGGCGGCCATCCCGTCCTGCGTCTCCTCACGGCCCGGGTAGAGCCGCTCCAGTTCCGCACGGGACTCGAAGTACGCCGGCACCGGGTTGGTCGACGCCTGGACACCGGGCGTGGACTCGGTCAGCGCGGTGCCGTCGAACTGGTCGACCAGCCCGGGCGGGTAGCCGCGGTGGCCGACGATGCGCAGCCGGCCCCCCTCGGCCATCAGCACCGCCACGGCCCGGCCCCCGAACGCCGGCACGATCTGCTCGGCGACCATGGTCACCACGTCCTGCACGCTGACGGCCTCGGTCAGCGCGCCCGCGAGGTGCAGGAGGTGGTACAGCGCTCCGGGCCGGGTGTGTGCCACTCCCTTCGTCCGGGATCCGGCGGGCGGCTCGCCGCCGGCGGCGTCGGCGGGGGCGATCCGCACGGTCAGTCCGGACGGGTCCGGGAAGAGCTCGAACGACAGCCACCGGTCCGGCGGTCGCAGCGCGACGAAGGAGGTCGGCTGCCCGCTGATCACCGCGGCCCGGTAGTGGTACTCGTACACCGGGTCCCGCAGCCACGGCAGGACCGCCCAGGGCCGGGCGCCCAGCAGCCGCCCGACCGGCACGCCCAGCAGCCCGGCAGCGGTCGGCGTGACCGCCGCCAGCTTGCCGTCCAGGTCGAGGTCGCAC
Source organism: Kitasatospora sp. NPDC059577 (assembly GCF_042735475.1). NCBI lineage: Bacteria > Bacillati > Actinomycetota > Actinomycetes > Kitasatosporales > Streptomycetaceae > Kitasatospora > Kitasatospora sp. NPDC059577. The sequence goes on from NZ_JBHWBZ010000020.1 coordinate 22,718, forward strand.
ACGCCCTCCGGGAGCCGGGCCGCCATCGCGTCGAGCGGGGGGACGGGGCCCAGCTCCGCCACCCCGGGACGCGGGCCCGCCCGCGCCGGCCGGCCCGCCTCGGCCGCGTCCGCCAGCACCGCGGCCAGGCGCGCGGCGAACGCGTCGAGCCGGTCCCGTTCACCGGGCGCCAGCTCGGAGGGGTGCGCGGCCGGCCAGAGCATGAAGACCGACCCGTACACGGTCCGCCCCGAGACGAGCGGAGCGGCCACCAGGCAGAACGCGTACGGCATGGCGACCGCGACCCTCGGGTAGTTGCGCGCCATCTCCTCCGCGCCGCCCACCCAGACGATCCGACGGCTGCGCACCGCTTCGGCCACCGGGACCGGTGCGGTCATGCCGACGCGCTGCCACGGCCTGGTGAACTGCCGGGAGGCCCCCAGCGTCAGGGCCAGTTCGAGCAGCTGCCGGTCCTCCGAGATCAGGTAGAGCCCGCCGATGTGCGCGTCGAGCCAGGCCGGCGCCGACCGCAGGATCCGGGCCGGCTCGTCGAGGCCGCGCCCGACCGGAGCCCCGGCGGCGTCGTGACCGGGCCCCGCCGACCGATGCCACGGCACGCCCATCAGGAGCACCCCATTCGAACCGACCAGTGAACCCGTAGGCCCCCTCCCATAGTGGCCCGGCCCGCACCGTACGTCCCGTCGTGCCCGGCGCGGTCCTGCGCGCCCCTCGCGCTCCGGCGTGCGAGCCCGTCGAGAGGCCGACCACGGGTTGACAGCGCTCTCGACGAAGAAGCTACGTTGGGTTGCGACTTGAACACGTGAGGTGATTTCGCGCGCTCGCCGCCCCGGCCCCCGAGGAGTCCGGGCCCGGCCGCACGCCCCCGCACGACCACCATCCCACCCCGCACGGCACGGTCAGCCGCGCACCCCCAGGAGACACCATGGAGAACCCCCTCGTCGAAGGCTCGGCCGCTGACCGCGCCCGCTGGCGGACCTGCCGGCAACTGGCCCGCGAGCTGCTGCTGGTCGGCCCGGACGACGACGACCTGAAGCTGCGCTACCTCGACGTCCTGATCAAGGACGGCCTCCCGGAGACGACCGAACCCAAGGACGTGCTGATCATCGGCGCGGGCATCGCCGGCCTCGTCGCCGGGAAGCTGCTCAAGGACGCCGGGCACAACGTCACCATCCTGGAGGCCAACGCCAGCCGGGTGGGCGGGCGGATCAAGACCTTCCGCACCACCGGCGACGGGACCGACGGACCGTTCTACGACCCCGAGCAGTACGCGGAGGCCGGGGCGATGCGGCTGCCCGGCTTCCACCCGCTCACCCTGGCCCTGGTCGACCGCCTCGGCCTCGACCGGCAGCTCTTCTTCAACGTCGACGTCGACCCGGACACCGGCAACCAGAACGCGCCCGTCCCGCCGGTGGTCTACGAATCCTTCGAGCCCGGCAAGGTCTGGACGTACGGCACGGACAGCCCCGACTTCCGCGAACCGGCCAAGCGCTTCAACTCCTGGATCCGGACCAACCGGATCCAGGCCCGCCGCAGGGAGTACTCCGCCGACCCGAGCTGCGTCAACGAGGGCTTCCACCTCACCGGCGACGAGGTGCGGATCACCGCCGCCGAGATGGTCAACCAGGCGCTGGAACCGGTCCGCGACTACTACTCGGTGATCGAGGGCGGCCGGCGGGTGAACAAGCCGTTCGCCGAGTGGCTCGACGGCTGGGCCCGGGTGATCCGCGACTTCGACGGCTACTCGATGGGCCGCTTCCTGCGCGAGTACGCGGGCTTCAGCGACGAGGCCATCGAGGCGATCGGCACCATCGAGAACATGACCTCGCGGCTCCACCTGGCGTTCTTCCACACCTTCCTGGGCCGCAGCGACATCAACCCGAACGCCACCTACTGGGAGATCGCGGGCGGCAGCTGGAAGCTCCCCGACGTGCTCGCCCGGGAGCTCCGGCACGAGCTGCGGATGGGCGAGCGGATGATCCGGATGGAGTACTGGGACCCGCGCCGGGACGGCGGCGGGGCGCGGAACGTCGGCCCGACCGGTCCGCAGGTCGCCGTCCAGACCGTCCCCGAGGACGACCCGGAGGCCGAACCCACCACCTGGAAGGGCGACCTCGCCATCGTCACCGTCCCGTTCTCCGCCCTGCGGTTCGTCCAGGTGACTCCCCCGTTCTCGTACAAGAAGCGCCGGGCGATCATCGAGACCCACTACGACCAGGCCACCAAGGTGCTGCTGGAGTTCTCCCGCCGCTGGTGGGAGTTCACCGAGGCGGACTGGAAGGTCGAACTCGACTCCATCACCCCCGGGTTGTACGAGTACTACCAACGGGCGGGCGAGGACGACGCCGAGGCGGCCGCGGCCGCCGCCCACAACGGCCACCGGCCTCCGCGCAACCTGCCGGAGACGCTGCTCGGCGCGCACGCGAGCGTGGACGAGCGCCGGATCAGCCGGGGCCAGCAGGACGTCTACCGGAACACCCCGCTCCTGCGGGCCAGCGTGCGCCCCGCCACCGACTGCTTCGGCGGCGGCTCGACCACCGACAACCCGAACCGCTTCATGTACTACCCCTCGCACCCGGTGCCCGGCGGCGACGGCGGCGGCGTCGTGCTGGCCGGCTACAGCTGGTCGGACGACGCGGTGCGCTGGGACTCCATGGAGGACGACGAACGGTACGTCTACGCGCTGCGCAACCTCCAGTCGGTGCACGGCCGGCGGATCGAGGTGTTCTACACCGGCTACGGCCAGACCCAGAGCTGGCTGCGCGACCCGTACGCCTTCGGCGAGGCGGCGGTGTACACCCCGCACCAGATGACCTCCTTCCACCTCGACGCGGTCAAGCCGGAGGGCCCGGTGCACTTCGCCGGCGAGCACGTCTCGCTCAAGCACGCCTGGATCGAGGGCGCGGTGGAGACCGCCGTCCGCACGGCCATCGCCGTGCACGAGGCACCACCGCCGCCGCCCCTCGCGGAACCGGAGGCCCGGCCCGAGGTCCGGGTCCGCCGGGACAGCCGGCAGGAGAGCGGGGCGGACAGCCGCCAGGAGAGCAGGCCGGAGGCGATGCGCTCATGAGCGGCGGCGACGAATGGACGGTGGCCCGCTACCTGGCCACCCGGCTGGAACAGCTCGGCATCCGGCACCTGTTCGGGGTGCCGGGCGACTTCCTCGGCCCGTTCCTGACGATCATGCAGGACACCACCTCCGTGCGCTGGGTCGGCACCCCCACCGAGATGGGCGCCGGCTACGCCGCGGACGCCTACGCCCGGGTCCGGGCCGCGGACGCCGACCGGGACAAGCCCGAACACGGCGTCGGCGCCGTCGCGGTCACCTACGGGGTGGGCGCGTTCAGCCTGCTCAACACCATCGGCGGCGCGTACGTCGAGGACGTCCCGCTGATCGCGATCAACGCGGCGCCCTCCTACGAGCAGTGGCTCAACCAGCAGGCCGTCGGCCTGCTCACCTCCCACATGAGCCCGCGCCGGGAGAGCAACCTCGACGTCTACCGGCAGGTCACGGTGGACGCGCAGATGCTCTCCAACCCGGGACTCGCCCCCTCCCAGATCGACAGCGCCATCACCGCCTGCCTGACCGAGCGCAAGCCCGTCTACCTGGAGGTGATGGAGGACCTCTGGCACGCGCCGTGCGAGCCCCCGAAGGGCGAACTCCGCTCCCACGAAAGGCCGTTCACCCAGCGGAACAAGGACATGCTGGAGAAGGCCGTCACCGCCGCGGTGGAGCTGATCAGGAAGTTCGGCACCCCGATCGTCTGGGCCGGCGAGGAGCTCGTCCGCCGGCGGCTGGAGGACGAACTGCTGGACTTCGTGCAGACCACCCGGATGCAGTTCTGCACCACGGTCGGCGCGAAGTCCGTGGTCTCCGAACGGCACCCCCTGTTCGCCGGCGTCTACAACGGCAAGGCGAGCCTGCCGGAGATCCGGAAGACCTTCAAGAACGCCGGCTGCCGGATCGGCCTGGGCACCTGGTCCACCTCCAAGAACCTCGGCGGCGAGCAGTCGATCGGCGACGACTGGATCGTGGCCGCCCGCGACGGCGTCAGCGTCGGCGCCTCGTACTTCCCCGAGGTCCGCCTCGGCCGGTTCGTCCCGGCACTGCGCGACGCGCTCGCGGGACAGACCTTCGAGGCCGACCACTTCGCACTGGCGCACGCAGCCGGCCTGGACGTCCCGGCCAGCACCGCCGACTTCCTCGACTCCCTGAGCACCGACCGCTACCCGTCGGAACTCACCTACGACAGCTTCTTCCAGCACGTCAACCACTTCCTGGAGCACCGCGCCACCGGCGGGGACCCGGACGCGCCCTCCCCGTTCACCGTGGTCTCGGACGCGGCCTTCGCCCTGCTCGGCTCGATGAACCTGCGGATCACCGAACGGGCCGGCTTCCTGGCGCAGAACAGCTGGCTGTCCATCGGCTACTCCGTCGGCGCGGCCACCGGCGTGGCACTCGGCCGGCAGCAGCCGCTGAAGCGCCCACTGGTGTTCGTCGGGGACGGCTCCTTCCAGGAGATCTGCCAGGAACTGTCCACCCAGGTGCGCCACCACCTGCGCCCGGTGGTCTTCGTCCTCGACAACGAGGGCTTCTACGGCATCGAACAGATGCTGGTCAGCCCCTGCTACTACAAGGACAGGCCCTCCAACGGCGCCGACTTCTACAACGTGCTCCACCCCTGGCGGTACGAGAAGCTGGCCGAGGTGTTCGGCACGGACAAGGACCGGATGCACGGGTACGAACTGACCACCCACGCCGAACTCGACGCCCTCCTGGAGGAACTCGCCAACGCCGGCAACGACGTCAACCACGCGCCGATCCTGGCCCGGGTGCGGCTCAGCCGGCACGACTACCCGAAGGCCCTGCAGTACAGGATCGACGAGAAGTGCGGGTAGCCCGGTAGCCGGGTAGCCGCCCCGCGCGCCGCACCGGTCCCCGTCCCGACGGGGACCGGTGCGGCGTGTCGCGCGGTACGTCGGGCGATGCGTCGTGCGGGGCCGTCGTGCGGGATCAGGCCGGCGACAGGGCTCTTGCGAGGTCCTCGGCCTCGCGCAACTGCTCGACGCCCAGGCACCGGAGGTCGCGGAGCAGCAGGGCGGCGTCGGTGACGGCCCCGCTCGGCACCGCGGCGTCCGCCGGCAGCGGGAGGCCGACGACCGCGGCGAGGTCCGCCGCGGGCAGGGCCAGGACGATGGCGAGGTCGGCGACCAGCTCCGCGGTCAACTCGGCCTCACCGGAGGCGATCCGGCCGTAGACGGTGGCCATCCGGGAGTGGCCGGTCAGCAGCTGGACGGCCTTCGCCGTCCCGTTCCAGCCGAGGTTGCGGGTGGCGACCATCCGCATCACCAGGTTCCCCGGGGTGTGCCGGTCCGGCACCGAGGCGGGCAGGCCCTCGATCCGGCCCCGATGCCGCGCGGGCGGCAACTCGGCGACCCGGGAGCGCAGTTCGGCCCGTGCCGCGGGCGGGAGCGCCAGGGCGAACCGCACCACACCGGTGATCGTGGTGGTCGCCATCCCGCCGGCCGGGGCCAGGTCCTCCGGAAGTGGGAGGGCTGCGAGCTGGAACAGGTCGGCGGCGTCCAGGCCGAGGGCGGGCCCGAGCCTGCGCAGCAGCGCCGGCTCCGGCGCGGCACCGGCGAGCAGCGCGGCCACCTCGGCCTCGGCCGGCCCCGGTCCGAAGGCCGCCGGCTCCGCGGCCTCCGTGCGCCGGGCCAGGTCGGCGGGCGTCAGCCCCCGGTGGTCCAGCAGGCGGGCCAGCAGGTCGGCGAAACCGGGGAGCACGATCATGACCGCCAGCATAGGCGTCCGGCCGGCCTCTCCCGTCCGGGGAAGCGGGGCGCACGAACCGGCCCTGACGCAGAGACCCGTACACCGTCACGGGTCTCCGTACACCGTCACCGGCCCCGTACACCGTCACCGGCCCCCGTACACCGTCACGGCCACCTGCGCTGCGCGGGCCGACGGCGGGGAAGGAGCGTGGCGGCGCGACGACCTCGCGCCGCCCCGGAGGGCGGGCCGGGGTCGGCCGTCACCCCGACCCGGCCGCCCCTGCGGGGGCTATGAAACCACGAATCCGACGCTCCCCTCAATCGCCTCCGGCCGGCCCACCACCCCGCTGTGACCTGCGCGTTCGCGATCCGGACCGAACGGGGACGAACGGCCGTTCGCTCCGGCGGCGCGAGTCGGCCCCGACGCCCCGCCCACCCCGTGCGGGGGGCCGACCGCGCCCGGGTCAGCCCAGGACGGCGGGGTCCTCGGCGAGTTCGGCGAGCAGCGCGTCCAGCTTGGCGCGGTCGACCGAGGGCATCACGAAGACGTGCACGTAGCTGCGGCGGGTGGACTCGTCGCCCGGGACGAGCAGCACGTCCTGCGAGGACAGCGACCACTTCGCCACCAGCTCGGCGCTCGGCTTGCGGAACCGCACCGTGACGGCGCCCGGGGTGCGGGCCGGCCAGAGCTCGACGCCGAGTTCCTGCTCCATGGCCAGCAGGCGCCGCTCCAGGTAGTCGGCGAGTTCCTGCGCGGTCCGGATCCGGTCGACCTGGTCCTGGTAGGAGTGGCGGGACAGGTGGTCCCAGAGGATCAGCGGGGAGAAGCCATTGCGGGAGCCGGCGAAAGTGGTGTCGGGCGCGCCTATGTAGTCCGGCTGGGACGGCGGCGAGATCTGGTACTTCACCTTGGTCATGTAGATGCCGCAGGGCCACGGGGCGCCGGCCCACTTGTGGCCGCTCATCGCGATCGAGGAGACCATGTCGACCACGCCGGACCCGGCGGTGGGCAGGGCGAGCCCGAAGTCGAACTCCGGCAGGTCCGTCTCCGGCGTCCAGCCGTACGCCGGGTCCTGGGAGGCCATCCGCAGGAACGGCGCGTAGCCCGCGCCGAGGGCGCCGTCCACGTGGATCCAGAAGCCGCGGCGCACGTCGACCAGCGGCTGTCCGGTGTCCGGGCACGTCCCGTACACCACCTCGCGGCGCACCAGTCCGTACCGCTCGAAGATCGGCAGCAGGCGCTCGCAGACCGTCCGGACGTCGTCGTGGGCGCCCTTGAAGGTGCTGCCCAGGTTGAGGTTGACGAAGACCGGGTGCCCCTTGGCGGCGAAGAACTCGACCAGCACGGTGAGCGCGTCGACGTCGATCTCGCCCGGGCCGTCCCAGGAGTACCCGGACGGGCCCGGGCGGGACGGCACCTCGGCCGGCCACTCGCGGCGCCCGGTGGCCGGGTCGACCAGCGGGCACTCGTCCGGGTACAGCTCCAGGCCGACGGCCTGGAAGGTCTCGACGGCCAGCACCCGGACGGCCTTGGCGAAGGAGTAGTGGGTGTCCTCGGAGTAGAACGCGACCGGCCGGTGCGCGTTCGGGTTGTCGCGGTCGGGCGCGGCCTGGACGTAGCGCACCTCGTCCCGGGGCGCGGCCGGCGGGTGGATCAGCGCCTTGCCGCTGAGGTAGTCGCGGGCGTTCCAGAGCGCGTACATGTTGCCCTCGGTCGAGCCCATGGACAGCATGTAGCCCCAGTACGACTCGGGGTCGGCGGGGTCGTGCGGGCGCTGCGCGTTCCACAGCTGCGCGTAGTAGTCGAGGACGGCGCGCTCGATGACCTTGGTGTTCGGCTTGTAGCCGCCGCTCTGGAACGGGTCGCCGAGGTTGTTGATGTTGTTCGGCATGAACCGGGCCAGGTCCAGCGCGGTGCCCTGCATGTCCTGGGTGGCCTGGTAGCCGACCAGGTGCTTGCGCTTGCGCGTCAGGTACTCGTCCACCGTGTCCAGCGCGCGCAGCCGACGGTCGTCGTCCAGTCCGGCCGCGGGGAGCACGAAGTCACCGCCGTCCAGCTCCGGGCCCGGGTCGACGGCGGCCGCGGCGGCGGTCGTGGGCGCAGGCGCGGCGAAGGTGGCGGTCGGGCTCATGGGCGGGGCGCTCCGGGCGTGGCGTGGGGGGCGAGGGGCGTTCGCCGCTCGCGCCCAGGATGGAACTTCCCGGCGATCCTGGGAAGCTCTCCCGAAGAACATTCGGTCGAATCCCGATCGGGTTTGCAGATCGACGGAATCGGCTGGAATCCTGGCGGTCATGCCGAACAATCCGCAGCGCGAGCGGCCCCCGATCGACGACACGGACCGGGCGATCATCCGGGCCCTGGCCGACAACGCCCGCCTCCCGAACAACGCCCTCGCCGAGACGGTGGGCATCGCCCCCTCCACCTGCCTGGCCCGCGTCCGCGCCCTCCAGGACCGCAACGTCATCCGCGGCTACCGCGCCGAGGTCGACCCGGCGGCCATCGGCCTGCCGCTCCAGGCGATGATCTCGGTCCGGCTGCGCGCCCACACCCGTGAGCAGAACGAGAGCTTCCGCAGCACCGCCCCCGACCTGCCCGGCGTCCTGGCCGTCTTCCACATGGCCGGCTCCGACGACTACCTCCTGCACGTCGGCGTCGCCGGCCCCGAGTCCCTGCGCGACTTCGTCGTCGACCACCTCACCACCCACCCGGCGGTGGCCCAGACCCGCACCAACCTGATCTTCGAACAGATACCGGGCCGCCGGTACCTGGGGCCCGCCTGACCGCACCCGCCGGGGCAGCCCCACCGTGCGCGCCGGCCTCCCGGGGCGGTCCGTCAGGCGCCGGAGGCCAGCCCGCGGCCCTGATCCAGGAACTCCACGATGCCCGACACGCCACCGAGTTCACGGATCGTCCGGGCGGCACCGAACGGCGCGTTCCAGAACTCGCCCTGCCGCGGGGTGTGCGGGCCGACGTACGCGTACGGCTCCGGCCGGTGCACGTCACCGAGCGAGACACCGTAGTTGACGTCGTCGAGGGTCACCGCGATGTCGAAGTGCTCGGGCCAGATGACCGGTTCGGCGTCCGCGGACAGCCCGCGCAGCGCGGCGTCACCGAGGGCGAAGCAGTGCAGCAGCCGACGGGCGGCGGCCGGGTCCACCTCGATCGCGTCCTCGACGCCGCCCGAGCCGTCCGGGTAGAGCCCGGCGGGAGCACCGACCGTGATCCCGAGGGCCGCGCCGATCACGGCGCAGGACGTGCGTTCGAGGGACAGCACCTGCCCCGGCGCGACCAGCTCCGCGCCGATCACCCGCAGCCGCGGCTCGACCGTGGTGGCGAAACCGCCCGCACAGGCGCGCAGCCGGATCGTGCCGCCGACCCGGTACTGCGGGCCGGCCAGGACCAGCTCGGCCACCGCGTGCAGCGCGCGGCGGGTGCGTACGACCGTCTCGGTGTCCATGGGGACCATGCTCCCCCGGGACGGCGTCCGTGTCCGGGCGACGCACCCGGCCCGCGCCGGTCGGCAGCCCGGCGGCCGGACGGGACGGGGTCAGGCCGGCGAGACGGCCACGCCGAGGGAGTCCGCCCCCATCGGCTTCGGGGCGCCCTTCTCGTAGAACACGTCGAGGTCGGTCAGGACGAAGCCCGCCTCGGTCAGCAGCTCGGTGACCGGACGGGTCAGGTGACATCCCGCGAACAGCCGCTGCTCCAGCGGGTCGAGGCGCCGCTGCCAGCGGCGCACGGCCTCGTCCTCCGCCGGCGCCAGGCCGTGCTCGACGAAGTGCAGCGTCCCGCCGGGCCGGAGGACGCGCCGCACCTCGTGGAGCGCCGCCTCGACGTCCGGGACGGTGCACAGCGTCCAGGTCGACAGCGCCGCGTCGAAGCTGTGGTCCGGGAACGGCAGCACCTGACCGTCCAGGCCGCCGCGCTCCACCGGGACGGGGGCCGCCGCCACCCGCTCGGCCGCGAGCTTCCACCCCACGTCGGAGGGGTCCACCGCGGTCACCCGGGTCACGGCCGCCGGGTAGAACGGGACGTTCAGCCCCGAACCGAACCCGATCTCCAGGACATCGCCTTCAAGGCCCTCGCAGACCCTCCGCCGGAGGTGCGCGGCCTCCTTCGTCCCGCAGACGACGTTGACGATCCGCGGCACGACCTGATCGGCATAGAACCCCATCACGACCTCCAGCCCTCGTGACCAGTCTGGCACCGAGCCGGGCCCCCGCCCAGTGCCGGCCGACACTCCGACCGACCCGACCGCCCGACCGCCCCGGCCCGACGACCGGCGGTGACCGGCAGTGACCGGCGGTGACCGGTGTCCGCCGGTCACCACCGGGCGACCTTCGACGACCGCGCGGCCGACCGCGACGCGACGGCCCGGCGGCGCGGTGGGAGTCCGCGCGGCCGGGCCGCCACCGGGGTGCGGTCGGGTCAGTGCTGCCAGACCCGCACGTAGTCGACCTGCATGTCGGCCGGGGCGACGGCCGGGTACTTGGAATCGACCGCGTTGTCGAGGATCAGGTACATCGGCGCCGAGGTGACACCGGTCGTGATCTGCCCGACCTTCACACCGTCGTAGTAGTAGGTGACCGAGCCCGGGGCCCATTCCGCGCCGTAGGTGTGCCATCCGCTGAAGTCGCCGTGGGCGCAGCCGCCGGGGCCGCCGGCGTCGGAGTGGAAGTGGTAGCAGGCGTCGCCGCCCAGCCCCTCCATCACGTCCAACTCACCGTCGGTCGGCCAGTTCTGGCCGTCCGCCCAGAAGGCGGGCCAGTTGGCGACCTGCGAGCCGGACGGCGGCAGGTAGATCCGGGACTCGAACGCGCCGTAGGTGAACTGGGCCTTGCCGTTGGTGTTGATCAGACCCGACGTGTACGGGTAGGTCTTGCCGTTCACCGTGGCCGGCTTCTGCACCGCCGCCAGGTGCAGACTGCCACCGCTCACCGACACCTGGGACGGCGAGTACGCGGCGGCCTCCTGCGAGTTCACCGGCTGGGTCGTGCAGGTGCTGCAGCCGAACCAGTTGGGGTTCCACTTGGCGGCGTCGAGCGAGCTGCCGTTGAACTCGTCCGCGAAGACCGAGTGCCAGGCGCCCGGGATCCCCAGCGGCCCGCCGGCCGCACCGGCCGTCGGCGTGGCCGTGGCCGTGGCGGTCGACGACGGGGAGGCCGTCGCGGTGGCCGTCGGCGAGGGCGTGCCGGTCGCGGTGGCCGTCGGCGAGGGCGTCGCCGTGGCGGTGACCGTCGGCGAGGGCGTCGCCGTGGCGGTGGCGGTGGCGGTCGGCGAGGGCGTGCCGGAACCGGTCGCGGTGGCCGTCGACGACGGAGAAGCCGTCGCCTTCCCGGTGCCGGTGGCGGTGGCCGTGGCCGTGGCGGTGGGCGACGGGCTCGATGCCGGAGCCGAGGCGGACGGCGAAGCGGAGGCGGACGGCGACGCGGAGGTGGCACCCGAGGTGAAGCTGTTCACCGGGTTCAGGTTGTGCCAGCGGTTGCCACTCTCGTACGCCACGAAGTAGGTGTACGTGCCCGCCGGGAAGGTCCGGCTCGCCGGTGTGAAGGTGAGCTGCGACGAGGTCAGCGTCGCGGGAACCGCACCGCGGAAGTCGTAGTGCGCGCCGCTGGCCGACCGCACCGCGACGGTCAGCGCCTGGACCGCGGTCTGGCGGGTGGCGTGCAGCTTCGCGGTCGCCGTCACCGGGCTGTCGGCGCCGGGACCGGCGGGCGTGATCGAGAGCGAGTCGACCACCACGGGATCCGTCGGCGCGCTCGGCATGGCCCAGGCGGCCGCACCGGTTCCGGTGGCGGCCAGCGCGATCCCGAGCGCGAGGAAGCGGCGCCCGCCGGTCGTGCTGCGGCGGTGCTTGGAGTGTTTCGGCATACGAGGGAGGACCCTTTCGTCCCCCCTCTGCTGTGGACTCGCAGCAGCCTGAAGGAGGGATGGTCCGTATGCAAGCCTCGATGCCGCGGCCGAACCGGCGGCATCGATCGCCGACCCGGTCAAGTCCCCTGGTCGGACGGCCTTTCGGGACATCGCCGTCGGCCGGTTGTGAGTTGGCGCACAGCCGACCGGCCCGCATCCGCCGTCCACCGCGTGCCGGAGGCCGGCCGACCCGGCACCACGCCCGGGTGCGCACGGCCGACGGTGCCGACGCCCGACGCCGCCGGGCCGGCTACAGAAGTCCGTGCAGCCGGTGCTCGGACCGTCCGTCCGTGCGCCGGATGGCGACGACGGCCGCGTCGTCGCCGAGCCGCCCGCCGGCATGGGCCAGCAGATCGCGGCGGATGTGGTTGACCAGCGCCTCGGGCGTGCTGCCGACCCAGCGGGCGACCCGGTCCGCGAACGGGTAGAACGCACCGGAACGGTCACGGGCTTCGACCACGCCGTCGGTGTAGAGCAGCAGGGTGTCCCCGATCTCGAAGGGGAACGTGTCGTCCGGGTAGTCGGCGGCGGCCAGGACGCCGAGGCCCAGCGGCGGCGCGGCGCCCGCGCCGTCGAGGCTGACCACGCGGTCGTGGCGCAGCAGCAGCGGCGGCGGGTGTCCGCAGTTGGTCATGCGGGCCACCGGGGCGTCGTCCGGGATGTCGAGGAACAGGGCGGTGACGAAGTGCTCGGCGGCCTCCCGGTCGGTCTCGGCGAAGTCGACCAGGTACCGGCCGACGTTGTCGTCCAGCGTCCAGGCGAGGTGGGGCAGTGTCTCGTGCTGGGCGGCGATGAGCCGGAAGGCGCTGAGCAACAGGGCCGACTCCCCGACGGCGGCCAGTCCCTTCCCCCGGACGTCCCCGACGATCATGCGCGCGCCGTCGGCCGTGCGGGTCGCCGTGTAGAGGTCACCGCCGATCTGTGCCTCGCGCTCGGCAGCCAGGTACACGGTCGCGATCTGCAGCGGGCCGATCCGCTCGGGAATCGGACGCAGCAGGGCGCGCTGGGCGGCTTCGGCCACCGACTGGGCCCGGGCGAGCTGCCGGTCGCGGCGTTCCCGCACCACCGCGAAGACCACGACCATCATGCACAGCACGGTGAGGGCGATGAGCTGTGCCGGGTGGTTGCCGGCGGTCAGACCACCGCGCAGGACGGCGATGAGGAGGCCGACGGCGACGGTGAGCGCCGCGACGACGGCGGTGACCCGCGGCCCGGCGAAGGACGGGGTCAGCGCGGGAGCGATCACCAGCAGCGGGCCGAGGCGGATCGACTCGGGCGATCGGACGATCACCACGAGGAGCACCGCGAGGAGGCCGATGGGCACCAGCACCAGGGCCGGGATCCTCCCCCAGGGCCTCTCGCCGGCCGAGCGCCGTTCGCCGTCCATGCCCTCCAGGATGCGCCAGGCACGGGGACCGGCACGTCCGGCACGGTGCGAGCCCCCCGCCGGACCCCCCGTACGGCGTACGCCACACAGCGGCGGCCCGAACGATCCGGCGTACCGGGCCGGGCCGGTCGCCGAGGCCGTCGACGGCTCCGGCCCGGTCGGCGACGACGACGAACGGACGTTCACCACCGACGGCCTGCGCACCGAACTCCCGGAGCCGGGCGGCCATCTGCTCGGCCTCCTCGACGCGGTCACCGGCCCGGACGAGGAGACCGATCTGCCGGCCGACGTCGAGCGGGCCTGCGAGCGCCCGGCCAGGCCGGCCCGCGGCCGCAGGCCGTGTCCTGCTTGACTCGTGCGGTCGGCGCCAGCACAGTGCGGATCCATGACCACCGACGCGATCTTCCTGGGCTTGGGGCTGACAGCGGTTCTCGCGGTCGGCTCCCAGGTGCTGGCGAGGTGGCTGCGCGTCCCCGCCCTGATCGTCCTGCTCCCGGTCGGGTTCACGGCGGGCGCGCTCACCGACGACCTCGACCCCGAGCGGCTGCTGGGCCCGGCCTTCTCCCCCCTGGTGTCGCTCTCCGTGGCGTTGATCCTCTACGACGCTGGCCTCGGCCTGGACCTGGAACACCTCCGGGGACACAACCGGCGCGTCGTGGTCAGGCTGCTCCTGATCGGCGCGGTGGTCACCGGGACGGCCGCCGCCCTCCTCGCGGCACAGTTCCTCGGGATGTCCTCCCGTGCCGCGCTGATGCTCGGCGCGATCCTCGTGGTCAGCGGGCCCACAGGGGTGGGGGCCCGGGGCAACAGCGGACGCCCCCGGGTGCGGCGGCCGCGGGGACGCCCCCGGGGTCCACCCGCATCACTAGCCCCCCCGC
>NZ_JBHWBZ010000020.1:36675-75028 GCF_042735475.1 Kitasatospora sp. NPDC059577
CGCCCCCCGGGCTGATCTGTGCGGGGGGGTGCCCCCCGGGCCGGCGCGCGGGGGGGGCGCTCCCGGGGGGCCCCCCGCCCCGGGGGGGCCCGCCCCGCTGCTCAACTTCGTACGCCCGGTGGAGCGGCTGCAGCGGATCCTCACCTGGGAGGGTTCGCTGATCGACCCGATCGGCGCGATCCTGGGCGCCCTGGTCTTCCACTCGGTCATCGCGAGTACCCGTGCCCATGTCGGCGAGCGGGCCGGCCAGTTGCTGCTGAGCGTCGCGGTCGGGCTCGCCGGCGCGCTGGCCGGAACGGCGGTGCTGTGGCTGCTGCTGGCCAGGTTCCGGATTCCCGAGCCGCTCGGCACGTCGGTGCAGCTCGCCGCGGTGATCGGCGCGGCGGCGGTCTGCGACGCCCTCCGCGACGACACCGGCCTCATCGCGGCCGTGGCCATGGGCGTGGCCGTCGCCAACCTCCCGTCCTTCGACGTCCCTTCACGCAATCCGTTCTTCGAGACCCTCGTCCAGCTGATCATCGGACTGCTGTTCATCTCCATCTCGGCGACCATCAGCCCGTCCTCGCTCACCGGCCTCCTGCTCCCGACGCTCGGCCTGGTCGCCGTGCTGGTCGTCGTCGTCAGACCGCTGGTGGCGGCGCTGTCCACGCTCGGAACCGACCTTCCGCAGGGCGAACGCGCCTTCATCGGCTGGATGGCCCCGCGCGGCATCGTCGCGGCCGCCACCGCCTCGACCTTCTCCACGACCTTGGTCGCGGACGGTGTCGGCGGGGCCGCGAAGATCCTTCCCGTGACCTTCCTGGTCATCGTCGCCACGGTGGCGGTCTACGGATTCACCGCGGTACCGGCCGCGAGGTTGCTGGACGTCAGGCGTTCCGCCCGCTCGCGGCCCTTGCTGGTCGGCGGCGCGCTCTGGGTGGTGGAACTCGGCCGGGTCCTCCGCTCGGCGGGCCTGGACGTGCTGATGTGGGCCGGCCTCGAACCGGAACGCGAACGGATCAGGGCGTCCGGCCTGGAGTTGGCGCCGGGTGAGCTGCTGGCGGCGGCCACCGGGCAGGGCGCGGAACTGGAGGGCATCACGGCCGTCCTGCTGCTGACCGACGAGGACGACTTCAACGCGCTCGCCGCGACGATCCTGCAGGGCGGCGTCGAGGGCGCGGTCTACCGTCTGGGGCCGCCCCGCGGCAGCCACGGAGTGGTGGCGCCGTACACCGGCGGCGAGATCCTCTTCGGCGAGTCCCTGGTCCGGCCGGAGCTGGCCCGCCGGTACGCCGACGGGGCGCCGGTCGTGGCGAGGCCCGGTGCCGGGGCGGTCCCGGCCGGGTACGACCTGCTGTTCCGGATCCGGTCGGACGGCGCGCTCGCCCCGGCCGTCGGCGGCCGCCTGCCGGACGAGGAGGCCGGGGACGTCCTGGTCCTGCTCGGCCCGGCCCGGCGGCCCGAGCCGGGCTGAGCCCGGGCCCGGCGGCGACCCGGGCGACGTCCCCGGCGGCCGGGCCCCGCGGCAACCCGGGCCGTTCGGAGCGTCAGGCGACCGGGTCGTACCAGTCGTCGCCGGCGGGCAGCAGCGCGTCGGCCTGCGCCGGGCCCCAGCTGCCCCGGGCGTACGGATGCACCGGCGCGGCGTCCCCCAGCACCGGGTCGACGATCCGCCAGGCGGCCTCCACGGTGTCCTGCCGGGCGAACAGCCAGCGGTCCCCGTCGAGGGCGGCTCCGATCAGCCGGTCGTAGGGGCGCATGTCGGATCCCGGCTGCTGTGCGAAGGCCAGTTCCTCGTGCTGGACCGCCCAGCCCGCGCCGGGGCGCTTCCCGGCGAGGGTGAGCGCCACCCGGGTCTCCGGCCAGACCCGGAACCTCAGGGCGTTCGCGGCCTGGACGGGCCGGAGGCCGAACACGTCGTGGGGCGCGGCACGGAACTTGATGGTGACCTCCGTGGCGGTGACCGGCAGGCACTTGCCCGCCCGGATGACGATCGGCACGTCCGCCCAGCGCCAGGAGTCGGACGCGAGCCGGACGGCGGCGTAGGTCTCCACCGTCGACCCCGGATCGACCCCGGGCACCTGGTGGTACCCCTCGTACTGGCCGCGCACGGTGTTCCCGGGCGTGAGCGGGCGCAGCGAGGAGACCAGCTGGGCCTTGGTGTCCCGCCACGAGGACAGCCCCTCGCCGGACGGCGGGTCGGCGAGGACGCTCGCGAGGACCTGGAGCATGTGGTTCTGCACCACGTCCCGGATCGCACCGGTGCGGTCGTAGAACCTGCCGCGGTCGGAGACGTCGAAGGACTCGGCCATGGTGATCTGGACGCTCTCGACGTGCGTCCGGTTGAGCAGCGGTTCGACCACCGAGTTGGCGAACCGCGCGAACAGCACGTTCTCCACCGGGTCGAGCCCGAGCCAGTGGTCGACGCGGTAGATCGCGTCCTCCGGGAAGTACTCGTGCATGGTGGCGTTGAGCCGCCCGGCGCTCTCCAGGTCCGTCCCGAACGGCTTCTCGACCATCACCCGGGCGCCCTTGGCGCGGCCGGCCGTCGCGATGCCCCTGGCGATGCGTCCGAACAGCGGGGGCGGCACCTCCAGGTAGTACAGGGCGTCGCCGCCGGGGCCCATGGCCTCGGACATCGCCGTGTAGGTGGCGTCGTCGTCGAGGTCGCCGTCGACGTAGCGCAGCAGTCGGAGCATCTTCTGCGCGGCCGCGCCGTCCGGGTCCATGCCGTTGAGGCGCAGCGAGGCCGCCGCGTAGTCGCGGAACTGCTCCAGGCCCCAGCCGCTCTTGGCCACCCCGACGACGGGTACGTCGAGCACCCCGCGCTCGACCAGGCCGACCAGCGCCGGGAAGGTCTCCAGTTTGGCCAGGTCACCGGTCGCACCGAAGATCACCAGCGCGTCCATCCGATCGGTCGCCATCTCGGTCTCTCCTGCTCTACTTCAGTCGGGCGGCGATGACGTCGCCGACCCGAAGGGCGTTGGCGATGGCGGTCAGTGACGGGTTCACCGCGCCGATGCTGGGGAAGAAGCTGGTGTCCACGACGTAGAGGTTGTCGAGGTCGTGGGCCTTGCAGTCCACGTCGAGGGCGGAGCTCCGGGGATCGGTACCGAAGCGCACGGTGCCGGCCTGGTGGGCGGTGGCGCCGATGGGCATGCCCTTGTGCAGGTAGATGCTGTGCGGCAGCAGGTGGTGCTCGTGCATGCCGAGGTGGCCGAGCATGCCCTGGAGCTTGTGCCGGAGCCGTTCCAGCCCGGCGATGTTGTTCTTCTCGTCGAGGGCCAGGTGGATGTCGCCGTCCCGGTCGAGGGTGACCCGACTCTCCGGCAGCGGGAGGTCCTCCCCGCACAGCCAGAAGTCGACCGAGTGGTGCGCGAGCATCTCGAAGGGCAGGTCGGGGGTGACCGCGCCCGCCCAGCGCGGCGCCTCGCCGTGGATCTGGTCGGTGTCGGACTTGCCGAGCATCTGGATGCCGCCGAGCGGGAAGTCCCAGTCGTCGGCGCCCAGGTACCAGTCGTGCAGGGCGAGGGTCTTCTGGAAGCGGGTGGGGTTGGGCTCCTTGGAGACCGCCATCAGCGCCAGGTTGTTGTGCCGCATGTAGTGGCGGCCCACCACGTCCGAGCGGTTGGCCAGGCCGCCCGGGTGCGCGTCGTTCGCCGAACGGAGCAACAGGGCGGCGGAGTTGACCGCCCCGCAGGCCACCACCACGATGTCCGCGCGGAAGGCCGTCGTGGTTCCGTCCGCGAGTTCGGCGACGACCCCGGTGACGGTGCGTCCGGTCGGGTCGGTCTCCAGCCGCCGCACGTTCGCGCCGGTCACCATCGTCACGTTGCCGTGTTCCAGGGCGGGATCGACGCAGATCACCTGCGCGTCGGACTTGGCGCCCAGCAGGCACGGGAAGCCGTCCACCCGGTCGCAGCGGATGCAGGCGCTGGTGCGGGTGGGCCGGCCGTCGCCGTCCTGCGTGAGGTTCACGCCGATCGGCAGGTGGAACGGGTGCAGCCCCTTCTTCTCCAAGTCGTCGCTGAGCTGCTGGATGCGGGGCTCGTGCTCCACCGGCGGGTGCGCGTACTGGGCGCCCGCCGGGCCCTCGGTCGGGTCCTCGCCGTGCCGCCCGTGGACCAGGTAGAGGTGCTCGGCCTGCGTGTAGTACGGCTCCAGGTCCTCGTAGCGGATCGGCCCGGCCGTCCGGCACCGCCGTCATCCGGTGCTGCGCCGGCTCGGGGTTGTCCGGTCCCGGCAGGGTCTCCACGGGCGCGGCGAGGCCGACCGTACGGCCCGTCCGCACCACGCCGGCGGCGGCCGCCACGCGTTCGGGGGTGAGCGCCACCAGCGCGCCGCGCTCGCCGGCGGCCCACGCCGAGCGCGAGCGCAGCGTCCGGTACAGCGCGCCGAAGTCGGTCTCGCTCAGCGCGGGCTGTTCCGTGGTCATCCGCGCCGCTGCTGCCGGTCGAGCGCTTCGTCGAGCGTGGTGGCGGCCATGATCAGCGCGAGGTGGGTGAACGCCTGTGGGAAGTTGCCGAGTTGCTCGCCACTGGGACCGATCTCCTCGGCGAACAGCCCGACGTGGTTGGCGTAGGTGTGCATCTTCTCGAAGGTGTAGCGCGCCTGGCGCAGCCGCCCCGCCCTGGCCAGCGCGTCCACGTACAGGAAGGTGCACAGGCTGAACGTGCCTTCCGAACCGCGCAGGCCGTCCGGCGAGGCGGCCGGGTCGTAACGGTAGACCAGGCTGTCGGAGACCAGCTTGCGCTCCATCGCGTCCAGGGTGTTCAGCCAGCCCGGACTCCTCGGCGCGATGAACCGGAGCCGGGGGATGAGCAGCAGCGAAGCGTCCAGGACGTCGCCGTCGTAGTGCTGGACGAGTGCCTGTTCGGTCTCGCTCCACCCCTGTTCCATGACCTGTTCGAGGATGGCGTCGCGGGCCGCCGTCCAGCGCGCCGTGTCGGCGGGCCTGCTGTACTCGTGCGCCAGGTGCAGGGCCCGGTCGAGCGCGACCCAGCACATCACCCGGCTGTAGGTGAAGTTCTGACGCCCGCCGCGGGTCTCCCAGATGCCCTCGTCCGGCCGGTCCCAGGTGTCGGCCAGCCAGTCCACGGTGCGGGCGAGACCCTTCCAGCCGTGGTAGCCCGACTGCACGCCGAGTTCCTGGCCCTCCGCCAGGGCGTACATCGCCTCACCGTAGATGTCGAGCTGCAGCTGGTCGGCGGCGGCGTTCCCGGCGCGCACCGGGTAGGAGCCGCGGTAGCCCTCCAGGTGCCCCAGGATCTCCTCGGTGAGGTTGGGGTCCCCGTCGACCCGGTACATGATCTGCAGGCGCTCCCCGGGGGAGTCCGCCAGGTCGTGCATCCGGTCCCCGAGCCACTTGGTGAACCTGGCCGCCTCCTCGACGAACCCGAGGTCCAGCAACGCCCGGACCGACAGCGAACCGTCGCGGACCCAGGAGTAGCGGTAGTCCCAGTTGCGCTCACCGCCGACCTGCTCGGGCAGGCCCATGGTGGCGGCGGCGATCGGCGCACCCGTGGGCGAGTACGTGAGCAGCTTGAGGGTGATCGCCGAGCGGTTCACCATGTCCGGCCAGCGGCCCCGGTAGTGGGAGGTGCGCACCCATGCCTGCCAGAACTCGCCGACCTCCCACATCCGCTCGTGGAACGCGCCGAGTTCGAGCGGGGCGGGCGCCTCGCCGTCGGGTCCGCAGACCGTCAGGACGGCGGCGGCGGACTCGCCCGCGTTCAGGACCACCTCGCCGCGGACGTCGTCACCCTCCCGCTCCAGCGGGAAGGTGCTCTGCAGGTGCGCGGCGATGCCCGGCGCGTGGAACGAGGCGCCCTCGGGGACCAGCCGCAGCTCGTGGGCGGCCCGCCCGTAGTCGAACCGCGGCCGGCACTCCAGGGTGAACCGGACCCTGCCGCGCACGGCCCGCACCAGCCTGACCAGGGTGTGCCGGTCGGTGGGGCGGTTCGTGCGGTCCGGCGGCATCCAGTCCACCACCTCGCCGACCCCGTCCGGCGACATGAACCGGGTGACCAGCACCGCCGTGTCCGGGTAGTAGAGCTGCTTGCGGGTGTCGTCGGGGTGCTCGGGCGACAGGCGGAAGTAGCCGCCCCGGTCGTGGTCCAGCAGCGCGGCGAACACGCTCGGTGAATCGAACCGCGGGGCCGCGAACCAGTCGACGACGCCTTCCGCGGACACCAGCGCCGTGGTCTGCAGGTCCCCCACGAGGCCGTGATCGGCGATGAGCGGGTAGCGCTCCATGGCGAATCTCCGAAGGTCGGCGGGACTCCGTCCGATGAAAATCCTTCTCCAGCCACTGTCCGATATGTTCGGCCTGCGCGCGCGATGGGACCGCCGGGCCGGCCCGGGCCCCGCGGCGATCCCGAGCAGTGGAGGCCTGGATGGACCTGATCCACGTCCGCGCGGTGAGCCCGCCCGAGCTCACCGAGCGGATCGTCGGCCTGCTGGCCGAGGATCCCTTCGTGTTCAACCTCGTGGTCCAGCCCGGACTGGCGCACCACCCCCACGGCGACGCCGTCCAGTGCGACGTCCTCAAGGGCGCAGCCGACGACGTGCTCCGCGGCCTCCGGGAGCTGCACCTGGACCGGCACGGCTCGATCGTGATCGAGCAGGTCGACATGGCCTTCTCCGAGCAGGCGGCGGCCGCCGAGACCGAACAGCTCGGGCCGCTCGCTCACGCGCCCCTGTAGGCGGCCGTCGAGGCCCGGATCCGCGCCGAGGGGACGTACCTGCCGAGCTTCTACGCCTACCTCGTCATCGCGGGCCTGATCGGCGCGGTCGGGATCCTCACCAACTCCCAGATCCTGATCGTCGCCGCCATGGTGGTCGGGCCGGAGTACGGGGCCATCACCGCCATCGCGCTCGGCCTCGACCGCGGCGTCCGGCGGGGCGTGCGGGCCCTCGCCCTCGGGTTCGCGCTGGCCATCGTGACCACCTTCGCGTTCGCCCTGCTGATCCGCGGCGCGGGGCTCCAGCCGAAGGCCTTCACCCTGGGCATCCGGCCGGTCTCCAACCTCATCGACACGCCGAACTTCTTCTCGGTCGCCGTCGCCGTCCTGGCAGGAATCGTCGGCATCCTCTCCCTGACCGAGGCGAGGACCAGCGCGCTGCTGGGCGTCTTCATCTCGGTGACCACCATCCCCGCGGCCTCCGACCTGGCGGTCTCCAGCGCGTTCGGCAGCTACCGCGAGGCCTGGGGCTCCTTCCTCCAACTGCTCCTCAACATCGTCGTCCTGGTGGTGATGGGCGTCCTCGTGCTGCGGCTCCAGCGCGCCGTCTGGCGAAGGATCGGCGCCTCACGACGCCGCACCGGGTGACACGACGCAGCCGACGGGCGCACGGGCCCGGGCAGCCCCGTCACTGTCAGGCGAGGTCGAGCAGCTGCTCGTAGAACCCGCCGAATCCCAACTCGCGGTCGACGAGGTGGAGCTCCAGGATCCAGTGGCAGGTCTGCCCGCGCCGGTCGGAGCGGCGCAGCGGAGCGTCGTTCTCCGGGGTGATGCAGGAGTCGGCCTTGGCGCCGTCATTGGTCTCGTGCGGGAACTCCCCCACCAGGTGGCCGGCGTGCCAGATGCCGATCTCCCAACCGGCCTCCGCGGCGAGCCGCTCGACCTCGGCGTGCAACTCGCGCCCGGTGACCTTCGGACGGGCGTCGAAGAAGGCCCGGCCCGCGTCGAAGATCCGAGGCAGGTCACTCAGCAACTGCCGCTTCCGGGGCGCTTCACCGAAGACGTACGTCCGCCCGGGGATCGATGCCACCGGTGCGACCCCGGACCGGAGGGGTGGCGGCGACCGATCCGCACACACAAGGAGCATGCCGAACACAGCCTCTCATAGGCGATCTTGAGGACCTGACCTCTCCTGCACGAGCGTGAACCGGCGCACCGGTGATCCGGCCCGCCCGACCACAGCCGATGCCGCTCGGTCAGGTTCTGCCGGGTCGGTGGTGAGCAGACATCAGGGACCACGGTCCGGCACCTTCGGCCCGGGGCAGCAGCCCCGGCGGACGTCCGGACGGACCTGCCTGCCTGCCTGCCTGCCTGCCGGGTGGCCACCCGAACCGCTGCCCGTGCCGCGAGCGAATTCCGGCCCTCGCGCAGCGGAACCCTCGCCTCGGGGCCGGGGACGGAAGGAACTCCCGGTCAGGTGACCAGGCCGTGGCGGTAGGCATAGACGACGGCCTGGACGCGGTCGCGGAGTTGGAGTTTGGTGAGGATGCGGGAGACGAAGGTCTTGACGGTCTCAGGGCTGATGACGAGGGTTGCGGCGATCTCGCTGTTGGAGAGGCCGTCGGCGATGAGGCGGAGGACTTCCAGTTCACGAGGTGTGAGCGGGGTGTCCCGGTGGGTCTTCTCGGCGGGACGGATGCGGGCGGCGTAGCGCCCGACGAGTCGGCGTGTCACGTCGGGGTCGAGGAGGGCCGCGCCGGTGGCCACGGTCCGGATGCCGTGGAGCAGCCGGTCCGGAGGGGCGTCCTTGAGGAGGAATCCGCTGGCACCGACGCGCAGTGCCTCGTAGACGTATTCGTCCAGGTTGAACGTGGTCACCACGAGGACTTTGACGGGGTGGGGCACTCCGGCACCGGCCAGCAGGCGGGTGGCTTCGAGGCCGTCGAGGACCGGCATGCGGATGTCCATCACGACGACGTCGGGTCGTACCTTGCCGGCAAGGTCGACTCCGGTCCGTCCGTCTCCGCACTCGCCCGCCACCTCCATGTCGGGCTGGGCGCCGATGATGGTGACCAGGCCGGTGCGGACCAGCATCTGGTCGTCGCAGACCAGGACCCGGATCGGTGCGCTCACGAGGTGCCGTCGGCGGGGATGCGTGCCCGCACGGTGAAGCCGCCGTCCGGGCCGAGGCCGGCGCTGAAGTCGCCGCCCAGGACGTCGACGCGCTCGCGCAGGCCCGCCAGGCCCCGTCCGCCGCCGGCGGCGACGGCGGTGGCGCGTGAGCCGGTTCCGTCCGTGCTGACCTCCACGGTGATCTCCCTCGTGCCGCGCTGCACCTGCACGGAAGTGCGGCTGCCGTGAGCGTACTTGAGGGCGTTGGTGAGTGCTTCCTGCACCACCCGGTAGGCGACGAGGTCGGCGCTTCCGGTCGAGGCCGGCGGTGTGCCCCGCTCGGTGAAGTCCACGGGCTGTCCGGCCCGGCGGGTCTGCTCGACGAGCGTGAGGACCCTGCCGACGGCCGGTGTCCTGGCCTGCGCGGACTCCGCCGGGCCGATGCCGTGGCCGACGCCGTGGTCGGTGTCGTGGCCGACGCCGTGGCCGGGGTTGAGCAGGTCCAGCAGGTGACGCAGGTCGGTGAGGGCGCGGCGGCCGGTGTCGCTGACAGCGGTCAGGGACTGATCCAGCCGCTCGGGAGCGGCCGTCAGATAGCGGGCGGCTTCGGCCTGTACGACCATCGCGGTCACGTGGTGGGTCACCACGTCGTGCAACTCGCGGGCGATGCGGATGCGTTCGGCGGTACGGGTCCCGGCGGCCACACGCTCGCGGCGTGCGGCCTCCGCGGCCCGTGTGGAACGCAGCCACGCCCCGGCTCCCCAGGCCAGGGCGAGCGCCAGGTAGAACGTCACGAAGTCCGTCGCCGTCTCGCCGCCCGAACCGAGCCGGGCGAGCGCGATCGCCAGCGACGCGTACACCGCGGACAGGAGGACCACGGTGGTGCGCCGACGCTGTTCCAGGTGGGAGCCCGCACTGATCAGCGCGACGGGCAGGGCGGTACCGGCGGCCGAGTGGTAGCCGCACAACTGGTCGAGGGCGAAGCCGCACGCCACCAGGGCCAGACAGATGACCGGCCACCGCCGGCGCACCACGAGGGAGAGGCATTCGAACGCGAGGGCCACGACGGCCAGCGCGTCGAAGGGGCGGGTCGGCAGGTCCCCGACCTGCGTCCCGTGGCCGCGCAGTCCCGGCAGGAACGACGCGACCAGGAACAGTGCCCCGAGAGGGAGGTCACGGAGGGTGACGTCGAGCCGACGCCACACCTGACCGGCCTCCTGAAGGCTCATCACCGGGCGAGTGTAGCGAGGGCGTCGACGCGCTCGGCACGCTGCCGGGGGACGATGTGGCCGCGCCGACGGGCCAGCCGCAGGAAGACGACCATGAGCAGCGCGCCGAACAGCATCGCGTACACACTGGCCTCCGGGCCGAACTCGCCACCGGTGATCAGCTTGGCCCCCGCCGTCGAGGCGTCCAGCAGTCCGTGCGTGTCGCCGTTGCCCGAGACCTCGGTGCCGAAGATGCCGGACTCCGCGAAGTTCCAGCCGAAGTGCAGGCCGATCGGCAGCCACAGCGAGCGGGTGGCGGCGTACGCGGCGGCGAGCATGCCGCCGGCCTCGATCGCGATGGCGACGGCGCCCAGCAGGGTGGCGTCCTGGTTGAGCAGGTGGGCCGCGCCGAACACCGTGCCGGACAGGGCCAGCGCGATGTACGTTCCGAGGCCGCGCTCCACGAGCCGGAAGAGCAGGCCGCGGAACATCAGTTCCTCCGTGACGGCGGCGCCCGCCATGAAGCCGACCAGCCCGATCGCCCCTGTCGGCGAGCCGAAGCCGTGGACCTTGTAGTCCCCGAGGACGTAGATGTTCGCGATGACGGCCCCGAACATCGCGACCCCGATCACCGAGCCCCGCAGGAGCGACCCGGACGCTCCCTCGCGGGCCAGTTCCGTGACCGGGCGCCCCTCGGTACGCCCCACGACCCATCGGTACACGAGCACCGAGAGCACGACCGTCAGGCCGCCCACGAGGAGCGAGAGCCACGGATCGTCCTGGACCGCGGTGGCACCTTGACCGCCGACCGCACCGGCCAGGACCACGGCCAGGATCTGCCACACCGATTTCATGACGACTCCTTCTTCGGTTCCGTTTCCGGTTCCTTGTCCGGTCCGCGGCCAGGGCGCCGCGGCTGAACCGAACGCTAGGGAAACGGCGATCGGGAATCGTCACCTCACAGGGGACACCTGCACGTAGCTCTCACGGGGGACGGACCCCCAGCCTCCTCTCCCGGGGTGCCAGGATCCGCTTGCGGACACCCTGACGCGGCCGGCGGCGGAACAGTCCGCAGATCGTCTGCCGTGGTCCGTACTCCGGCGGAACGTCACGTCCCGCCACGGGGCGCGGCCGAACCGCTGGTGACCCACCGGCTGCATCGCCATCGACGAGTACCGGAAAACCTGAGGATTCGACCGACTCGGGCAGATCCCGCGTTGTGCTGGCTGCCCCTCACCAGGTGACGCCGGCAGCATGCCAGGGATCGGATGGCCCGCTACGCCGCCGGGCGACATCCCCGGGAAAGCCCCTCATCCGGCCACGACCTCGACACCGGCCGCGAGCATGTTGGCGGTGGCCATGCATCCGGCAGCAATTTGAGGCCAACTGCCTTGGAAGGGAAGCTCATTGAACAGCAATCAGGTCGAGGTCATCGTTCCGATCCTGAACGAACCGGGGGTTCAGAACCCGCAATCGAGGATCTACCCGGTTCACGCCATGGTGACCCGATAGCCCGCCTCATCCGCGCAGGGCTTTCGGTCGCGACGGCCTTTGGCCGGGCCCGCTGGACGGTGGCCCCTCCCAGGGTTGCAGGGCTTGCCGTGTCCCCGACCGCTGACGGGCAGCGGCAGAGGAGCCTGCCCGTCAGCGGTCGGGGACCGCCCTCGGCACCTGTCCTCCCGACTCCCGGGCTCGGGCAGCGCGTGCCTCCGAGGACGGCGGGAAGATCAGGCCTACTGTGCGCTCCATGGGAGAACGCGCGCACTCGACCCGCCTTGAGCACATCCTCGGCGTTCGGCTTTCGGAGGATGCGGTACGCCAGTGGCCGCAGAGCGGCGAACTCATCAGAGGGAGGTCACGGATCGCCGAGGTGGAGTCCCACTTCGTCGGGCTGAGACTCGGGGTGGGGAGGCGGCGTGCCTTCGGCGACACCGTCGTCGTCGAGTGGAGCACCGACTACGGCGACGGCCGGGTGTACCGGAACGTCTCCATCGCCGAGCTTGAGAACGGAACGGCGGTCCGGGTGACCGACTACTGGGGCGAGCCGTTCATCCCACCCCCTTGGCGGGAGACGCTGGCAGAAGGCCTCGACATGCCCGCCGACGGTACCTGGCCCGCCGAAGACGCCCTCACCCAGGACTGAGCCGTCGGCGCGCGGACGGGAGTGCGCCACTGCCATCTGAGGTCCCGCTGCCGCCGCTCAACGTCCCAGATCCGGTTGTACGGCCATGTGGTGCGGCCGGACTCCCCGTCTACTGTCTCGCCCGGGAACAACCCGCACCCTGCCTCGCGCTCCGTGCCCGGTGAGCGGCAACGGGTCGCGGTACCAGGCGTACGAGGCTCGCGGGGTGCCCTTCTGCGTCTCGAAGTCGACGTGGACAGGGCCGAAGCGTTGGTGGTAGCCCTCAGGCCGTCGAACAGGCTGTCATTCCACCCGGAACCCAGTTCTCCATCCTGAATCATCGCGCTTGTCAGGACAGTTGGGGAGGACCGACGCCCTGTGCCCTGCCTGGCCGGTCGTGGGGCTCCTGATCTTGCCGAACACCCTTTCCTTTCCTGGCACCCCGATTACGCTTGCCCCAGTCACGGCCAGGATCGAACGAGGGGGTACCCGCCCATGCCGTACGAGATCGGCGCGAAGGTGAGGCTGACCGGGGATGTACAGGTCACCGCAGACGGCACGGCGGCCGGAGCCGGCTTCCCCGGTCCGCTGTTCCTGGCCGGGGGCTTGGCGGGCATCGTCACGGGCTCGACGAAGGAAGCCGGCCGCGTATCCCAGGACATGCTCGCGAGCTTCGATCGGCAAGTCCGCGACAGCCGACTCCAGGGCTTCGCGGCCGACTTGGTCGAGGGCCTCCGTCAGCGGGTCGTGGTACCGGGAGCGTTCGACGCCGGAGCCGGCGCTCAGATCAGGTACACGGTGCGCTTCGAGAACGGGTTTGTTCTCGGCGGTATCGAAGAAGGCCGGCTGACCGGAGCCTGATTATCTGCCGCCGCGCCGATCCGGCCCTCCTCAGGCCGGGTAGCCGATCGAGCCCGGCGGCGGGCAGGGTGTGAGCGCGGTTCCGGCGCCGGGCCGTTCCACGAAGGCCCGGGCCTCGACAGCCTGCCGGCGCCGGGTTTCCAGCTCGTCGGCGTGCCAGGCCTCGCCCACGGCACGGGAGTGGTCCCACGAGTCGTCGTTGAGACTGAGGCCGGTGTTGCCGGAACTGCGCTGGAGCTCCGCCTCCGAGCGCGCGGCACCCGGTTCTCGGCCGGCCCCCGTCCCGCTCGGGTTCGCGTCAGGCCCGAGGGGACGGAGCCGGGTGGGCGGCCTCGATGCCGCCCAGGATGAGGTCGATACCGGCCAGGAACTGCTCCCGGTCGTCGTGCTCGGGCAACCGCGCCGCCACCCGGCGCACGAACGGGTACCGAGCCGGATCGAGCTGGGCCCACTGCTGGGCGATCTCACCCAGGAAGGCCGTCCGATCGGTCCTGTGCGCGTGCAGCAGGCGGGCGTTGGCGGCGTTCTGTCCGGCGACGCCGAGGACATGGATGACGAGCGCGGACGTGGCCTCGAACTGCGCCCCCTCGGGCACACCGAGCCCCTCCAGTCGGCTGCCGAAACCCTCGAAGATCTGCGGGATCGCGGCCAGCCACGGCGCGCGGGAGAGCTGGGTGCCGACCCAGGGATGTGCGTCGATCGCGTCGAAGAGCCCGAGCGCGAGGGTCCGGATCGCCTCGCGCGGACGCGTGCCGCCGGGCACGTCCGCCATGACCCGGGCGATCACGTCGTTGGTGGCCGCCGCCAGCAGGTCGTCCTTGTTGGCGACGTGCCAGTAGATCGCCCCGCTTCCGGTGGCCAGGCGGGCCGCGAGCGTGCGGAAAGTCAGCGCGCCCTCGCCGTCGGAGTCGAGGATCTCGATCGCCGCCTCCACGATCCGTTCCTTCGACAGCGCGTCCGTGCGCCGTGCAGCCCGCGGCTTCTTGATGGCCATGGACACAGTTTGACATGAATGGATCGCCGTTCCAACATCTGAATGGAACAACGTTCCATCATGGCTTCGAAAGGAACACCATGACGACACCGGTCACGATCATCGGCGCGGGCCTGGGCGGCCTCACCCTCGCGCGGGTCCTGCACGTGCACGGCATCCCCGCCACCGTCCACGAGGCCGACCCCTCCGCCGAGTCCCGCACCCAGGGCGGCCAGCTCGACATCCACGAGGAGGACGGACAGCGCGCCCTCGCGGACGCCGGCCTCACGGACGAGTTCCGCGCGATCATCCACGAGGGCGGTGACGCCGCCCGGGTGCTCGACCAGCATGGCGCGCTGCTGCTGGACGTCCCCTCCGACGGCACCGCCGTACGCCCCGAGGTGCTCCGCGGCGACCTGCGCCGGATCCTGCTCGACTCCCTGCCCGAGGGAACAGTGCGCTGGGGCAGCAAGGTCACCGACGTCCGGCCGCTCGGCAACGGCCGGCACGAGCTGACCTTCACCGACGGCTCGACCGAAACCAGCACCATCCTGGTCGGCGCGGACGGCGCCTGGTCCAGGGTCCGGCCGCTGCTCTCCGACGCCCGGCCCGGCTACACCGGCACGACGTTCGTCGAGACCTACCTGCACGACGTCGACGAGCGGCACCCCGCGACGGCCGCCCTGGTCGGCCCAGGCGCCATGTACGCACTCGCCCCCGGCAAGGGGATCGTCGCCCACCGTGAAGCGGGTGGCATCCTCCACACCTACGTCGAGCTGAACCGTTCGGCCGAGTGGATCGCCGCCACGGACTTCACCGACACCGCGGCCGCGACCGCCCGGGTCGCGGCCGAGTTCGACGGGTGGACGCCGCACCTCACCGCGCTGATCACCGACGGCGAGACCGCCCCGGTGGCACGCATGATCCACACCCTTCCCGACGGACACCGCTGGGACCGGGTACCCGGCGTGACGCTGCTCGGCGACGCCGCACACCTGATGCCGCCGTCCGGCGACGGCGCCAACCTGGCGATGTTCGACGGCGCCGAACTCGGCAAGGCCATCGCCCGGCACCCCGACGACGTCGAAGCGGCGCTCGCCGCCTACGAGAAGGACCTCTTCCCGCGCAGCGAGGCCTTCTACGCCGACGCCCACGAGATTCTCGACCTCTGTCTCGGCGAGCGCGCACCGCAGAGCCTGGTCGACTTCTTCAGCGGGCACCCGGGGGAACAGGACGAGGCGGTGGCACAGCCCTGAAGGTGGCCGCCGCGTTCGGACGACCGGGGGCGGCCGGGCTCGTCCTCACCAGGTGAACCGGTGGAAGGTCGACCCTGCGCACGGGGCGGTGTTGCCTGAGAGTCCCGGCCCACGCCTCCCGGTCGCGGGGCGCAGGACGATGGGGACGGCTGCACCGATCCACGGCAATCGCCGAGCAGGGTCCGGGGCTCAGAGAGGTGAGGGTCCCCAGGTTCGTCAGTGCGCCCGCCCCTGTCCGACCAACCCGCAGCCGAACCACTGTCGATGGACCGCGGATTCGTCGAACGCCCTGTCCTTTACGCCGTTTCTCGGGCCCACCGGCTACGGGCCATGCCATCCGGATGACCTCTCTGCCGTTGCGGAACGGCCAGACATCCCCCGGCGACTTGAGCCCAACTACTGTCGACTGTAGGACCGGTGAGCTGCGATCAGGTCGCGGTACCGGGCGTAGGACGCCTTCGGCGTGCGGCGCTGGGTGGCGAAGTCGACGAGGACCGGACCGAAGCGCTGGTGGTAGCCGTCGGCCCGTCGAACAGGCTGTCATTGTGACGAGACCACAACTGCAGGACGTCACCCCTATTCAAGGCGACAGTTCCACCGCAGAGTCGAGAGGGCCGATCAACCCGGCTGATTCGTGCGCCCGCTTTCCGACGGGCCGCCGTGTTCGGCGGTCGATGGCGCGATATCGACCGGCTCCCTTGCCGACGCGTACCGCCGCCGTAGCATGACCGGATGTCGGATTCGGTCGCGTAGGGAGGATCCCGCTGGAGCTGCATTTCAGCACGCTCGGATCGCTCAGGGCCCGGCACGGCGATCGGGAGCTGCGGCTGAACCGGGCTCGGGACCGCGCGGTGCTCGCCGTCCTGCTCGCGAACGCCGGGCGGCCGGTGCCCGTGGCGGAGATCATCGACGGAGTCTGGGGCGAGGAGGCGGACGAGGCGCCGAACCGGGCGAGGGGGCTGCCGGCCACCATGTACCGGCTGCGCAACGCCCTGGCCGGCGCGGACAGCTCCGTCGAGGGCGGCTCCGTCGAGGGCGGCAATGTCCTGCGCCACGTCGGCAAGGCGTACCGGTTGGAGGCGGACCCGGCGAACATCGACCGCACGGTGTTCCTCGCGGAGCTCGCCGCCGCCACCGCCGCCCGTCGCAACCGGCAGCCCGAGCGGGCCCACGCGCTGCTCACAGCCGCGCTCGGCCGGTGGTCCGCGCCGGTGGCCCTGGACGGCGTGCCAGGCCCGTTCGCCGAGCACGACCGCCGGATGCTGGCCGGGCGCCGGGAGGAGGCCCGGCTGGCCCGGCTCGAACTCGACGTCGAACTCGGGCTGCCGCTCACGGCGGAACCCGCCCCGGAGCCGGCCACCGTCGTCCCCCGCGCGCTCGCGCTGGCCCGGGCCGGCCGCACCGAGCAGGCCCTCGCCCTGCTCGCCGACTCCGCCCCCGGCGGCGAGGCGGCGGCTCTGGCGGCACGCCTCCGCGGCCCGGCCACGGACCTGGCGGACTGGACGCCCTGGGCCTCCCGGACCGCCCCCCGGCAGGTTCGCCGGCCGTTCCAACTCCCGCCCGACATTGCCGACTTCACCGGCCGAGCGACCTTGCTGACGGAGCTCGCCGCCGCCCTGGCCGCGCCGGGACCACGGTGGGTCACCGTCACCGGGCCGCCCGGCTACGGCAAGAGCGCGCTCGCCATCCACGCCGCACACCGGCTCGCCCCCGGCCATCCCGACGGCCAGCTCCACGCCGACCTGGGCGGGCAGGCCCCCGGCGCGGATCCGGCCGCCGTCCTGGCCGCCTTCGTCCGGGCCCTGGGCGTCGAGGAGCACGCCGTCCCGCCGGGCCTCACCGACCTGCGCACGCTCTACCTCCGGCTGCTCGCCGGACGGCGCGTCCTGGTGCTGCTCGACGGCGCCGTCGATGCCGAGCAAGTCCGCCCGCTGCTGCCGACCGAGCCGGGAAGCGCGGCTCTCGCCACCGCCGGCCGACCGCTGCCCGGTGGACACACCGTCACCGTCGGCCGGATGACGCCCGACGAGGGGATCGAGCTGTTGTCCCGTGCCCTGGGCCCCGGGCGCCTGGCCCGGGAACCGGACGCGGCGCGGGCCCTGGCCGCTGCGTGCGACCATCAGCCCCGCGCCCTGCGGTTGGCCGCGAGCCGCTTGGTGGGCCGTCCCGCCTGGCCGATTTCCGCCCTCCTTTCACACCCGCGCACATAAGATCCGTCTGCGAATAAACCGCGAGCGTTCATCCCTCGTCAACCGGCTCATCACAAAATCCCGATGACGGCCACGATCACCATCCGATCAGGCAAGCCGCCCGGAATCACCCGGCGACGGGAAGAGGACGAACTGATGAGTGGGACCGTCACATGCATCGACCGCGCGCCGGCCGGCACCGCCGCCGAGCACGGTGCGGCGCGCCTGATCAGGCAAGGCGACGGCTACCCGGTCGCCCACTACGCCCCGGACGGCAATCGGTCCGCCCGGTACGCGACCGGGGCGTCCAGCACGGCCGGCTGCGACACCAAGGCGGTCAGGCGCGCCGCCGGCCGGCTCCACGGCGGGTTCGCCGGCCCGAGCTCCACCGAGAGCCCCCACGCCGTTCGGCCGGTACCAGAGAGCCGCTGAGCCCCGCGCGCCGCCCTTACCGCCCGGCCCCCAGCCCCCAGCCCCCAGCCCCCAGCGAATCCCCCACGCGCCACCGCCATCCACCAGCCCCGGCGCGCCGTCCACCCGGGGCCCGACGAGCCGCCGGGAGAACCGTCATCGCCACTGACCCCGTACCCGCCACCGAACGCACCCCCTCCAGCGCGCCCGACCTGCGCTTCCACCTGCTCGGCCCGCTGACCGCCCGGGTCGACGACCGCCGCCTCGACCTGGGCCGCAGCCAACAGCAGGCCTTTCTCGCCATGCTGCTCGCCCACCCGGGCCGACCGCTGACCGCCGCCCGCCTCGCCGAGGGCATCTTCGACGAGGACAACCCGCCCAGCCGGCCCAAGTCCGTCCTGGCCACCCACGCCTACCGGCTGCGTCGCGCGCTGCGCGACCACCACGCCGCACACCTCCTGGTCACCGTCGACGGCGGCTACCGCCTCGACGTCCCCGCCGAGTCACTGGACTCCGTAGCCTTCGACCGACTCGTCGCGCAGGCGGAGATCGCCGCCGCCGACCGGCCGCGGGCCCGCGACCTGTTGGCCCGGGCGCTGGCCCTGCACGAGGGCGAGCCGCTGGCCGGACTGCCCGGCGGCCATGCCGTCGATCTCCGCCGCCACCTGACCGAACGCCGGGTGGAGGCACTGGAGGCGAAGCTCGCCCTCGACGTCGATCTGGGGGACAACCCGTCCTGCCTGGTCGAACTCGACCAAGCCGTGTTCGCCCACCCGTTCCGCGAGCGGTTTCGCGCCCTGCTGATGCTGGAGTACCACCTGGCGGACCGCCCGGCCGAGGCGCGGGCCGTGTACGCCGATGCCCGGCGCGACTACCACGCCGAGGGGCTGGACTGCCCGGAGCTCGACGCGCTGCACACGCGGATTCGGCGCGCCGACCCCACCCTCGGCACGGCGACCCGCCCCGTGGGCTGCTCGGCCGCAGCTCACGACCGGCCGGTTCCCGACCGGGGGACGGACTCCCGAAGCTCGCCGGTACCGGAACAACTTCCCGCTCCCCTGGTCGACTTCACCGGCCGGCAGAGCGCTGCTGCAGAGCTGACCACCGTGCTCACCCGGCCCGACCCGGGCGCCGTGGTCATCTCGGCGATCAACGGAATCGGCGGTTCCGGAAAGACCAGCCTGGCCGTGCACGTCGCCCACGCCCTGCGCGAGCGGTTCCCCGACGGCCGACTGCACCTGGACCTGCGTGGCGCCCAGGCCGACCCGCTCGACCCGGCCGAGGCACTCGGCCTGGTGCTGGCCTCGCTCGGCGTCGCGGACCGGGAGATCCCGGCAGACCCGGCCGAGCGCGCCGCGCTCTACCGCACCACCGTGGCCGGCCGCCGCCTGCTGGTGCTGCTCGACAACGCGGCCTCCGCCGAGCAGACCGCCCCGCTGCTGCCCGGCGCTCGGACCTGCGCCGTCCTGGTCACCAGCAGGGTCTGGCTGACCGGCCTCCCGGGCGCCCACCACCTCCACCTCGACGCGATGGAGCCGGCCGAGGCGCTGAACCTGCTCGCCACCGTCGCCGGCCGCGCCCGGACGGAGGCCGAGCCCGAGGCCGCCACCGCGATCGTCACGGCCTGCGGCCTGCTGCCGTTGGCCGTACGGGTTGCCGGCTGCAGGCTCGCAGCCGACCCCGCGCAGTCCCTGGCCGGCCTGGCCTCCGCCCTGGCCGACGAACGGACCCGACTCGCCGAACTCGTCCACCACCACACGTCGGTCGAGCCCGTCCTGGCACTCTCCTACGCCCGGCTCGACAGCGAACAGGCCCGCGCCCTCCGGCTGCTCGCCCTCCCGGACACGCCCGTGCTCGACCTGGGCCCGGCCGCAACGCTGCTCGACCGCTCCCCTGAGCGCACCCGCGAGCTCCTGGAATCCCTGGTCGACCTGAACCTGCTGAACTCCCCCGCCGCCGACCGGTACGGGCTCCACGATCTGCTGCGGGTCTTCGCCCGCCGGCGCTGTGCCGGCGAGGACGCCCCGGCAGAGGTCTCGGCCGCGTACGCCCGGCTGCTCGCCTTCTGCCTGGCCACTGCCCGTAACGCCGAGGCGACCGCCCACCGCGTCGAGCACACCCGCCGCCGCCTGATCACGGCGGAGACCACCGTGCCCGGCACGTCATTCGACACGGTGGAGGACGCCACCGCCTGGCTGCGCGACCGGGCCGACCTCCACCAGGCGGTGATCCGCCGGGCCTGCCAGGACCCGGCCCTGCCGCTCGCCCAGGCCGCCGACCTGACGGACAGGATGGGCTCGATCCTGTTCGGCCGCGACTACGTGACCACGGTCGGCGACCTGGCGGCCCGGGTCGCCGAGGCGGCGACTGCCCGCGGCGAACGGGACGTCGAGGTGCTCGCCCGCTCGGTCCGCGGCAACATGCTCTGCCACGCCGGCTCCTACGCGGCGGCGGGCCAGGAGCTCCGCCGCTGCCTGCCACTGTGCGCCGGGGCGGCGCTGCGCCGACTACGTGCCAAAGTCCTCCAACTGCTCGGGGCGAATGCGCGGGTGCTGGGCGACTTCGAGGCGGCGATCGGTCCTCTCGAAAAGGCGTCGTCGCTGTTCCAGCAGCTCGACGACGAGACCGCCGAGGGCCTCGCACTCGGCGAGCTCGGCTACAACCACGCCAGGAGCGGCCACCTCGCCCGGGCCCGCGCGGCCGGTGAGCGGTGTGCCGAGCTGACCGGCGGTGAGGTGTCCATCTCCTCGTCCGTCGGAAGCTACCACCTGGCCCGGATCCTCCACCTCTGCGGCGACCTCGCACGGGCCCTGGAGCGGGCGGAAGGCGCCCTGGCCCGGTTCCGTTCCTTCGGCATGCCCGTCTTCCAGGCCGCGACCGGCGGCCTGATCGCCCGGATCCACCTCACGGCCGGGCGGCCGACGGCCGCCGTCCGGGCCGCGGAGGAGGCACTTCCGCAGGCCCACTGCGTCGGCGGGATGCTGGAGGGCACCGTGCTGCGCGCCCTCGGCCAGGCCCTCGCC
The DNA here is from genome assembly GCF_042735475.1 of Kitasatospora sp. NPDC059577. NCBI lineage: Bacteria > Bacillati > Actinomycetota > Actinomycetes > Kitasatosporales > Streptomycetaceae > Kitasatospora > Kitasatospora sp. NPDC059577. The sequence continues at coordinate 57,493 of NZ_JBHWBZ010000020.1, forward strand.
GACCTGGGCCACCGCAGCCGGGCCAGGGCCTGCCTCGGACAGGCGCTTGAGCACTTCCGGCGGCTGGACCTCGACGCCGACGCGGCCGAGACCGAGCAACTGCTCGGCGTGCTCATCGAATGTCCATCGTCATGACCGAGCCTTATGTCGTGCCCCGGTCAACCCGACCGGGCCAAGAGGGAGGGAATGCACATGTCCGTCAAGGGAATCCGTCGGGTCGTCCTGGGCCTGGCCACCACCGCGCTCGCCGGCGGGATCGCGCTGACCGGTGCCGGGACGGCTTCGGCATCGAGCGGCGGCGGCTGCGCCGGCCCGGACTGGAAGCAGACCTGCATCAACGCCGGCGGCGGCCAGGTGTCGGCGCAGGTGACCACCAACTTCGCCAGCAACAACTGCACCGAGCAGATCATCATCTGGGACTACACCACCGGCAGCCAGGCGCTCTCGACCTCGTTCCCCTGCCACTCCGGCCAGTACTCCTACACCTACACCCTCACCAACCCGACCCCGGGCCACAACTACAAGGCCGAGGCCCGTTTGTACTGGCAGCCCGGCAGCGGCTACGACTACCAGCTCAGCCCCGACCTCTGGTACTGAGCCACCGGGCGTGCGGTGACGCCACCCTCCACCCCTGTGGGCCCTGAGCCCGCACCGCGTCCCCCCCCCCACACTCACGGGGGCGGGACGCCCTGGCATTCGGTGGCCCGCACCGGCCCCGCCGGCCAGTGGCGCCGGCCGGACGTCGACGGGAAGGCACGAGTCGGCACGAGCCCGGCGAACAGGCGGGACCCCACGGGAGCACGGCGGCCCACCCGGCCACGGGAGCCGCCGAGCGGCTCCGTTCGGGTGGCGGCGGTACGGCCGGAGACGAGGCCGACGGTGCTCACCGAGACGGGCAGGGCCACGTGCCGCAAGCGAGTTCCGGCCCTCGCACAGCGGAACCCTCGCCTCGGGGCCGCGGACGGAACTCCCGGTCAGGTGACCAGGCCGTGGCGGTAGGCGTAGACGACGGCCTGGACGCGCTCGCTGCAGCGGCTGGGCGGTCACTGTGCCGTCATGGGTTCCCGTGCGCGGTGAGCGCGACGGTAGGCCAGTGGTGACAGGCCCACATACGTGTGGAAATGCTTGCGCAGGGCGACGGCGTCGCCGAAGCCGCAGGCAGCGGCGACCCGCGCGACGGTCAGGTCGGTGGACTCCAGCAGGAGGCGCGCGTGCGCCAGCCGCCGCTGCGCCAGCCACTTCAGCGGGCTGCAGCCCACTTCGCTGCGGAACCGCCGGGTGAAGGTGCGCACGCTCATGTGAGCGTGCCGGGCCATGTCCTCCAGTGTGACCGGCTCGGCCAGCCGGTCCACTGCCCACTGCCGCGTCGCCGAAGTGGAATAGTCGGTGTCCTGCGGGACCGGGTGCTCGATGAACTGTGCCTGCCCGCCCTCGCGCCACGGCGCCACCACGCAGCGCCGCGCGGCGGCCGAGGCCACCGCCGCCCCGTGATCCAGACGGACCAGGTGCAGGCACAGGTCGATGCCGGCCGCTCCGCCGGCGGACGTCAGGATGCGTCCGTTGTCGACGAACAGCACGCCCGGATCGACCTCGACGTCGGGGAACAGCCGTGCCAGCGCGTCACACAGCGCCCAGTGCGTGGTGGCTCGCCGACCGTCCAGCAGACCGGCCGCCGCGAGCAGGAAGGCCGAGGTGCACAGGCTGACGATGCGGGTCCGCGGACCTATCCGGTCCAGAGCCGCAGCGAGTTCCTCGGGGAGCGTGCCGGTCGCGAGCAGGTGCTCGCCGGGCTCCTGCGTGGCGAGTACGACGGTGTCCGCGGTCTCCAACACCGACTCGTCGTGGTCGACGACGATCCGGTAGTCCTCGTGCGTGCGGACCGGTCGGCCTCCGAGGGAGCAGGTACTGACGGAGTACAGGCGGGTCCCGTCCGGTTCACAGGCCTCGTTGAACACCCGGGCCGGGATGCCCAGGTCCAGCGGCAGGACTCCGTCGAGGGCGAGAACGGCAACACGATGCGGCATGGCCGGAATGGTACGACAGGTGGCTCCCCGGCCACTCACTCGCGTCCGCGAGCACACGCCAGTCTTTCTTCCGTCGGGACCGCGGTTCCGACGGAAGAGATCGGGACGGACATGAGCGAGGACAACATGAGCGAGCGCACCATGCGGGCTGTCACCGTCAGGGAGTTCGGCGGGCCGGAGGTGCTGACCGTCGAGGAGGTCGTGCGCCCCGAGCCGCTGCCGACCGAGGTGCTGGTACGTGTGCACGCCGCCGGCGTCAACCCGGTGGACTGGAAGACCCGCGAAGGGCAGGGCATGGCGGGACTGCAGACGTTCCCACTGACCCTGGGCTGGGACGTCTCCGGCGTCGTCGAGGAGGTCGGCTTCGGCGTCACCACGCTCGCGCCCGGCGACGAGGTGTACGGGATGCCGTGGTTCCCGCGCGCCGCGAACGCCTACGCCGAGTACGTGACCGCTCCGGCCCGCCAGTGGGCCCGCAAGCCGGCCACCATCGACCACACGCACGCGGCCGCCGTGCCGCTGGCGGCGCTGACCGCCTGGCAGACCGTGGTCGACACCGCCCGTGTGCAGGCCGGCCAGCGCGTCCTGGTCACGGCCGCCGCCGGCGGAGTGGGCCACTTCGCGGTCCAGTTCGCCCGGCACCTGGGCGCCCACGTGATCGCCGTCGCCAGCGACGCACGCCACCGCTGGCTCAAGGAACTCGGCGCCGACGAGACCATCGACTACACCACCACCCGCTTCGAGGACGTCGCCCACGACGTCGACGTCGTCATCGACCTGGTGGGCGACGCACATGACCGGACCAGCACCCGCTCGCTGAAGGTCCTGCGCCCGGGCGGCCTGCTGGTGGCCGTCCCCGCCGGTGTCTCCCCGGAGCTGGCCCAGGCCGCCGAGGCCGCCGGCGTGCGGGTCACTCCGTACCTGGTCGAGCCGGACGGCGCGGCGCTGGCCACGATCGCAGGCCTGATCGACGCCGGTGAAGTCGACGTCGAGGTGGAGGAACCGTTCCCGCTGGAGCGGGCCGGCACGGCACACACCCGCGTCGAGGCCGGCCGCACCCGCGGCAAGATCGTCCTGACCATCGCCGACTGACCGCCCCCTCGGGGAGTTCGGAGGAGCACCGTGTACTACGAGATCCGCCGCTACCAGGCCCGGCCCGGACGCCGCGAGGAGTGGGTGCGCTACATGGAGGACGTGGTCATCCCGTTCCAGGCCTCGCTGGGCATGGACGTGACCGCCTCCTTCGTCGACGCCCAGGACGAGGACGGCTACGTGTGGATACGCCGCTTCGAGGACGAGGCCCGGAGCGAAGCCCTGTACGCGGCCGTCTACCAGCACGACCGCTGGAGGAACGAGATCGGCCCGGTCGTCCACGACCTGCTGATCCCCGAGGAGTCCGTCGTCACCCACGCGGTCCCCACCCCGGCTTCGCCCCTGCGGTGACCCGGCTGCGGCTGCTGCCCGCCACCGCCACCGCCCCCACCCCACCCCACCCCACCCCAGCGAAGGAAACCTTGATGAGCCCCGACACACTGCGGAAGTCGGCCCCCGCCTCGTCGGTCACCCAGGCCGCCGCCGGCGCACTCATCGCGGCGGTACGCACCGCCGCTGCCCGGATCGGCTTCACGCCGGCCATCGCCGTCACCGACCAGGGAGGCCATCTGAAGGCATTCGACCGGGCCGACGACGCGCCCTTCCTCGCCGCCGAGGTGGCGTTCGACAAGGCCTGGACTGCGGCCTCGTTCCACATCCCCACCCATACGTGGAACGACTACCTCGCCAACCCGCGGGTCGCACCACTGACCGGCCACCCTCGCCTGACAGCCGTCGGCGGCGGCTACCCGATCACCGAGAACGGCCGGTGCATCGGAGGGCTGGGCATCTCCGGCGGCAGCTACGAGCAGGACCAACAGGCCGCCGCGGAGGCCCTGGCCGCTCTCGGGTTCGAGCTGCCCGGTCCCTGACCGACCACCGGAGTGTGGGTCCACTGACGGCTGCAGCCGACTGCCCTGACCAGCCGGCCTTGCGGACTGCTCGCCGGTCCTCCGTGAAGGTGCCCAAGCAGCCTTCGGGGTACGGACCCGGGTGCCGAAGTCGACGCGATGGACGCCTGCTTCGGCATCCGGTCCGCGCACCACGGTCCCACGTACCTGCTCGCCCAAGTCCCGGCCTACTGTGCCGGGTTGTCCGGCGCGACAGCCCTCGCCATCCTCTCCCGATACCCACTCCCATGGGCCGCCCCGGAACCGGTCTCGTCGTGGACGGGGTGGACGGCGGCGAAGGCGGCGGGGCTGTCGACCGGCACAGCGAGGACAGCGTCCTCGCTCACGGGCCGCGCACCGCCGATCCCTCGTGACTGCGGAATCGGCCGCCAGGGTACGTCGGGGCCCGCCGAACGGCCGGTCACCGGCGGTGTCCGACCGGACGCGGCTCATGGACTGCGATGGTGCCCGTGAACGGACAGGGGCAGGCTGGGAAGTGCACCCCGCGGCGGCCGGCCGATCGGACCCCGCCGCCGTACGGGTCGCGACGGCCGCGCGCAACTCCGTGCCACCGAATCCTTGGAGGTCACCCATGACCGATCCCGCTGCCCGCCACACGGTCAGCCCGATCGTGGTCGGCACCGACGGTTCCCCCCAGGCCCGGAATGCCGTCACCTTCGCGCTCCGCGAGGCCCGACTTCGCGCCACCGGTCTGCGGGCCGTCTGCGCGTACGAGTACGCCCCGACCCGGCGATCCGGCTTCGAATGGACGGTCTCCTCCGGCCCCGACAGCGGCCCCGTCCCCCAGCAGCGCGATCTCGTCACCCAGGCCGTGGCCGACTCCGTCAGGGAACTGCAGGAGCAGCTCGGCGCACCGTTCGTGGACGTGGAGATCGTCTGCGAACCCGGCCGCCCGGCGCAGGTCCTCCTCGAAGCCAGCACGGACGCCGGCCTGCTGGTGGTCGGCTCCCGGGGATCGGGTGCCTGGGGACGCCTCGCCCTCGGATCGACCAGTACCGAGGTCGTCCACCACGCCCGTCTCCCGGTCGTTGTCGTCCCGGCGGAACCCGGCACCGAACCTTCCTGAGCGCCGATGTCCGAAACGATCGACCCGGCCGTCGGGACAGGCTCGGACGGTCCCCGACGGCGCCCTGTGGGGCGGTCTTCAGGTCACGACGGACCACGGACGTCGACCACGTGCTCGTCGGACGGTGTCGATCGGCACCCCTGTCCACGCACCCCTCCGGGGGGCTCACGCCCCTACTCCACCGCCCGTACTCGGCCAGGCGGGCGTGTAAGCGATCGCGTGTTTCGGACACGCTCAGCCCCGAAAGCGGTCGGAGGACGCCGACTGCGACGCCCCGCATACGGCCAGCGCGGTTCGTGCCAGGCCGCGCAGCCAGGTGTGGGCGTGGTCGGTGTCGTAGCGCTGATGCCACGACAGGTATACCGGCGCCGAAGGCAGTTCGAGCGGGAGGGGGAGCACGACCAGGCCGAGGTCGGCGACTGCGGACCGCGTGGTGGCTTCGGGGACGGTGATCAGGAGATCGGAACCGCGTGCGAACTCCAGCGCGGCCGCTTCCGTGGGCGCGGTGGCCACGACGCGGCGGGTGAGGCCGAGCCGCGCGAGGGCGTCGTCGAGGGCGTTGCCGAGGTTTCCACGTCGCGAGGCGGTGACGTGCTCAGCGGTGGCGTACCGCTCTGCGGTGACGGTCCTGACACGGGTGAGGGGGTGCCCGTGCCTCACGACGATGACGAGGCGGGTCTCACCCACCTTCTCGGCACGGATGTCCGGTGCGCTCGGACGGTTGGCGTTGGCCTCCAGGTCGACCTCGCCGCGCCGCAACTCGGGGGTGTCGACGCTCGATTCCGCGACGAAGCGCAATCGCACGCCCGGCGCCTGTTCGCGCACGGCCGCGAGCAGTGCGGGGCCGCTCAGGGCGACCAGGGAATCGTGCCAGCGGAGTGTGAAGGTGCGCTCCAGCGTTGCCAGATCGAGTTCACGGCTCGGGGCCAGGACCTCCTGGACCTGGTGCAGTAGCGCGTGCACCTGTTCCCGGACGGCGATCGCATACGGCGTCGGGGTCATCGTGCGGCCGGTGCGCACCAGGATCTGATCCCCGGTCGTGCGCCGGATCCGGCCCAGACTCCGGCTCATCGCGGGGGCGGTGACATGCAGGCGCGCGGCCGCCCCGGCCACACTGCCCTCCTCCAGCAGCGCGTCGAGCGCGGCGAGCAGGTTCAAATCCAATTGCATGCGAGTAATCCTAGCCGTGCTTGACATGCACTTGAAGTTAATTACGGGGCTATCTAGCGTTGAGGCGAAAGCGCAAGAAGCAACGCACAGTTCGGCCCTCGACCGGCCTCACCCCCCTCCTCAGACGGGAGTTCCACCATGCCCGAAACGCTTCAGACCACTGACGTCACCGCCTTGGACGCCGACCTGCTCGCCCGGACCGCGGCCGCCGTACGCGAGGCCGGTTCGGCACTGCGCGAGCGCTTCGGCGAGGTGGTCCGCTACCGGAACCGCGAGGAGCTGATGCGCGCGCTGGCCGCCAACGACGAGATGGCCCTCGACATCCTGCGCCCCCGCCTCACGAGCCTGCGCCCGGACGCCGACTGGGTGGAGGACGAACTGGACGGCGGGGCGCTGCCGCCCGGCGAATGGTGGGTCGTGGATCCGGCCGAAGGCAACGTCAACCACCTGCACGCCCTGCCCGAGTGGGCGGTGACCGCCACCCTCGTGCGCGACAACCAGCCGGTGCTCACCGTCGTCCACCTGCCGTTGACCGGCGAGACCTACACCGCGCTCACCGGCGCGGGCGCCCACCTCGACGGCCGGCCGCTGCACGTCTCCCCCACTGCGGACCTCGGCCTGAGCATCGTGGCCACCAGCCAGGCCCGCCCCGACGAGGACGAGAACGTCGTACGACGCGTCGGCTCCTCGATCACCGCGATGCTCTTCGACGCGCTGGTCGTCCGCACCGCCGTACCCGCGACCCTGCACCTGGTGAACGTGGCCGCCGGCCGGATCGACGCCTTCTGGCAGTTCGCCGGCGCCCGCGCGGACCTGCTGCCCGGCGCACTGCTCGTCACCGAGGCCGGCGGACGGATCTCCGACGCCCAGGGCCGCCCCTGGACCCCGCAGAGCGGAAGCTTCCTGGCTGCCGCACCCGGTATCCACGCCGAGGCCGTCGCCACCCTCTCCCGCTGACCGCGCACCACAACCGCGCCCACAAAAGGACACCATCACCATGACCACGATCGCAGTACTCGGAAACGGCCGCGTCGGCGGCAACCTGGCCGCCGCCCTCACCCGCGCAGGGCACGAGGTGACCGTCGCGGACCGCACACCGGGCGCCGCCGCCGACGCCGCCCGCACGGCCCGGATCGTCATCAACGCCACCCCGGGCGCCGGCTCCCTGGAACGACTCGCCGCCCTGCGCGAGGAACTGCGCGGCAAGATCCTCGTCGACGTCTCCAACGCCACCACTGACGGACCGGACGGACTGCCCGCCGATCTGATCTACCCCGGCTCAAGCCTCGCCGAGCAACTCCAGGAGGCGCTCCCCGAAACCCACGTCGTCAAGACCCTCAACACCATGCTCTTCCCGGTGATGACCGCACCGGCCGCGCTCACCCAGACACCGACCGCGTTCCTCTCCGGTGAGGACCCGCAGGCCAAGCAGACCGTCCGCGGACTGCTCACCGACCTCGGCTGGCACAAGGAGTGGATCACCGACCTCGGCGGGATCCGGACTGCCCGCGCCACGGAGGCCGCGATCCTCTTCGTCCCGCACGTCATCCGATCCACCGGATTCACGCCCTTCGCGGTCTCGATCGCCCGCTGACTGTCGAGCTGCGCCGGCTGGACACTGCTCGTCGGCCAACGGTCCAGCCGGCTCGCTCCGGCTGGACCGGCCGGTATCCGCGTGCAGGTGCACACCGGTCTTTGCCGGATCGGGCGCTCCCCATTCACCTCCGAACGGATGGGTCGGGCACCGCCGCTCGTCCGGCGATCGGGCCGAGCACTCCCTGTCGGGGCATCGTCAAGGTCCAGATGGTGTCTTCGGTCGGAACCGCTTCCGGCGCGGGCACCTTCAGCGCGTCCAGGGCGTGGGCGTAGTGCGCCACCGCCTGCTGGAGTTCGGCGATCACGGGACCACCGTCAGCACGATCTTGCCCTGGATGTGGCCCTGCGCGGCTCGCGTGTGTGCGCTGCCCGCCTCGGGCAGCGGGTAGGTGCTGTCCACCCCGACCTGCAGCTTGCCCTCGTCGAACAATCGCCCGATCTCGGCGAGCTGGGGGCCGTTGGAACGCACCTGAATGGTCGAGACCGTGATGCCCAGACGCGCCGTCTCTTCCGGATCGTACTGGGCGAAGAACACCGGAAGCATGGTGCCGCCGCGCTTGAGCACAGCCAGGAAACGTGAGCTGTCCGGGCCACCGACGGCGTCGATCACCAGGTCGACACCGCTGACCAGGTCCGCAGCCTGCGTCCTGGTGTAGTCGATGAACTCATCGGCGCCGAGCTTGCGCAGGAACTGCTCGTGCCGCCCGGAGGCCACCGCGATGACGCGTGCCCCCTTCCATTTCGCCAGCTGCACCGCGAAGTGACCCACTCCACCGGCAGCCCCGTTGACCAGCACGGTCATCCCTGGCGTGATCGGCACCGGCTGGTGCACCCGACCGGTGAAGACGGACGGCACGTCGTGGCCGAGATCCACCAGGTACTGCCAGGCCGTCAGCACGGCCATCGGCGCCCCGGCCGCCTGCACGTGGTCGATACCGGCCGGCTTGTGAGCCAGGTCCGAAGCCGGTGCGGCCACGTACTCGGCGTAGGTCCGGCCGTCGAATCCGGGGAACCTCAGCATGCCGAAGACCTCGTCACCGACGGCGAACCCCAACACGTCCGGAGCGACCGCCTGGACCACGCCCGACATGTCCGTTCCGGGGACCAGAGGGAACTCCAGGGCCGGCCTCATCTCGGCCGGCATGACCTTCATCCCCTCACGCAGGTACCAGTCCGGCGGGTTGATGCCCGCTGCGTGCACCCGGACGAGCACCTCGCCCGGGCCGATCTCGGGAACCGGCACCTCGTCGTACTGCAAAACCTCGGGTCCGCCCGCTTCATGGAACCGGATCGCCTTCATCGCGTCTGTCGCCTTCCTGGGGAAACGTTGCTCCTTCAGTCAAGGCCCACCGCGGCGTCGCCGTCCAAGACCGATCCGGCAACCCGCTCATTCCGAAACGGCATGACGCGTACGCTGCAAGGGTGAACGATCTCGGACAGGACCTGGAACTGCGGTTGGTGCGCTACTTCACCGTGGTCGCGGCGCACCAGCACTTCGGCCGGGCCGCCGCCGACTTGCACGTGGCCCAGCCTGCACTGAGCCGCCAGATCCAACGGCTCGAAAAGTATCTCGGCACACGACTGCTGGACCGCGTACCCCAGGGCACCCGGCTCACTCCGGCAGGCCAGAGGTTCCTCCCCCGGGCCCAAGCCCTGCTGCAGGCCGCCCGGCAGGCCGAACTGACCGTGCGTGAAGAAGCCGAGACCGAACGAATCACCATCGGCTACGTCGAAGACCTGGTGATCACTGCCGCCGTACGGGAACTGCGCCGCCGCTACCCGGACGCCGAGATCACCACCCGGCACCTGAGTTGCCGCGACGTAGGAGTGCTGTCCGACAAGCGCGTCGACGCCCTGATCGCGCGGGCCCCGCTGCCGCTCGCCGCCGACGACGTCTTCACCACCCCTCTGTACGAGGAGCCGCGGATGCTCGTGGTCCCGCGCGGCCATCCCTGGGCCGACCGCCCGTCGGTGACCGCGGAAGAACTGGCCGACGAGGAGGCGGCGCCATGCCCGTTCGAGACCACGGACTGGACTTCCTACCGGATCCTCGGGGCCGGCCTGTCGCCGATCGAGAGCTACGAGGACAAGCTCGAACTCGTCGCGAGCGGCGGGGCGATCGCCGTGCTACCGGTCGGCGACCGGCGTAGCTCACTACGCCCCGACCTCGTCACCGTCCCGATCGAGGGCGCTCCTTCCAGCCAGGTCGTCCTGGTCAGCCGCAAGGGCGACCCGAATCCGATGATCAGGAATCTCCGACTGGTGGCCGGGGCCGTCCTGACCGCCCCGGCAGCCTGACCGGGCTCGCCTCTCCTACAGCGCGAGGGTCAGGAGGCGGGCATCCTGCGCAAGGACCTGGCCACCCGGTGCCGTGGACACCGTCACCGGAGCAGACCGTCGCCGAGACAATCGCGTCGGGTCGGGGGTTCGGCGGGCGGAGACCGGCGTCGGGGGTATGGAGTTCCCCGACGAACCGCCGGGTGACGCTGCCGGATCGTCCCCTCGACCAGGATGGGCTGAGCACACGCTCCTGCAGGGCGAGGACGTGGTCGCCGGCCGGGGCCGCCGTCGTGGGCGGTCGGTTACCAGGGCAGCGGGCCCTCGGCGTCGGTGTAGGTGCCGGTGGGACCGTCCGGGGTGAGGCTGGCCATGCGGACGATGATCTCGGCACCCTGTTCGACGGTCTGGATGCCGGTGTTGCCGTTGAGGTCCGTCTTGGTGAAGCCGGGCTCGACGGCGTTGATGCGCATGTTCGGGAACGCCTTGGCGTACTGCACGGTGACCATGTTGACGGCGGCCTTGGAGGCCGGGTAGGCGACGCCGGGGTACACGTAGGTGGGGGTGTCGGCGGTGGTGACGCGGGTGAGCGAGGCCAGACCGCTGCTGAGGTTGACGACGACGGGGGCGGCGGAGCGCTGCAGCAGCGACGTGCTCAGCGTCGCGGGCAGCGATCTGCGGATCATGGTCTACACGGCCGAACCCGGCACCGAGGACGCCGAACGGCTGGCGCTGCTGGCGGTGATCGGCACGCAGGCACTGGTGAAAGTCGCCGGCGAGGGCGTCGGGTGAAACCGCCGCAGCGGGTCGGCTCGGCTGTCGAGCTCGGCGGCGCGGCGGGTGCGGCGGGCGCGGCGGGTGCGGCGGGCGCGGCGGGTGCGGCGGGCAAAGACGGCCTCGCGGCGTTCGGCGGTCCGGCGGAGCGCGTCCTTGCGATCGCGTTTGGCCGGCCGGTCCATGTCGAGCTGCCCTTCGAGGTGGTCGGTCTCGTACTGCAGGCAGCGGGCGAAGCGGCCAGTCCCGCGCCTTCGGCGACATGCATGGTGCGGAACATGTCGTCGACCAGCCGGGACAGGTCCGGGCTGCCGAACTCGGCGCCGGTCACCTCGCGGCAGCGCCGCTGCAGGATCTCCTCGCCGACCTCGGTGATCCGCCGCACCGACCAGCGCCGCGCCTCCGGCGGCAGCGCCGGGTAGGAGTCGACCGGCTCGCCCTGGACGCGGACGCGGCGGTTCACCGTGCTGCGGGAGGTGTGCCGGCTCAGGGGCGTCTCGGACATGAAGAAGATCTGCGGAACGACGCCGGGGTGCTTCCGCACTGCGCGGTGCGCGAGGAGCTGCTCGAACTGCTCGCCGGGGGCGGCACGCTCACCTCCGCCGACCATCCGCTGACTGCCCCACCACCACACCCGACGGACGCAGTGCCCGGATCGGTCCGGCTGACGAGCGGGTCGGTCAGCCGGCCTTCCGGGCCCGGCGCATGACCGCCGGCTCGGTCCGCCGCAGGAGCCAGTAGACCACCAGGCCGTAGGCCAGGCTGAGCACCAGCAGCATTCCGGTGCTCAGCAGCCAGGCCCCCGCGCTGTGCCGGAACAGCGGATCGGCCGCCAGGTTGTTGCCGGGCGAGATGGCGTGCAGATCGACGGTGGCGGCCATCGCCGCCATCGCCCAGCGGGACGGCACCAGCCAGGAGAGCTGTTCGAGTCCCGGCACCCCGTACAGGCGCAGCTGGGTGCCGGTGAAGACGACCTGCACGATGGCCAGCAGCACCAGCAGCGGCATGGTGGCCTCTTCCTTGCCGACCAGCGCCGAGACCAGCAGTCCCAGCATCATTCCGGCGAAGGCGAGCAGCGCCATCACGATGACGATCTCGGCGAGCGGCGGCAGGAAGACCCCGCTGCCGCCCTCGGGTCTGAGTCGCACTCCCGCCAACGCGACCATGGTGAGCACCACGGCCTGAACCACCGTGACCGTGCCGAGCACCACCACCTTCGAGCAGAGGTACGCCGATCGGGAGAGCCCGACGGCGCGCTCCCGCCGGTAGATCACCCGCTCCTTGACCAGCTCGCGGACCGCGTTGGCGGCACCGGTGAGCACCCCGCCGACGCAGAGGATCAGCAGCGCACTGAACACACTGCTGTCGGTGAGCTTGCCGCCGGCCAACGCCCGGGCCAACACGCCCATCACGAACGGCAGCGCGATCATGATCACCACGAAGGTGCGGTCGGCGGCCAGTGCGGCGGTGTAGCGGCGCACCAGGGTGCCCAACTGGCGGTCCCAGCGCTGCGGCTGAGGGGGCGGCTTGGCCGGTACGGGCCCGGCACGGCGTCGCGCGGGCCGCGGGGACCTCAGGCTGCGCTGCCCGGACGGTGCAGCGGGCACACTGCTCCGCTCGGCCGCCCCCGGTGGCGGCACCACGTCCGTCTCGCCCGGCCCCGACGGCGCGACCGGGGCTCGGGGCCGTTCCATGGGGTCGATGTACCGGCGGTACGCGGGCGAAGCCCGGTACTCGCCCATCCAGTCGCGGTCCTCCTGGGTCTCGAAGTTCTCGAACGCTTGCGGCCACTGCGAGCACCCGAAGTACTCCAGAGCGTCGCCGGGCGGTCCGTAGTACGCGGTGCGACCGCCCGGGGCGAGCATCAGCAGACGGTCACAGAGATCGAGGCTCAGCACGCTGTGCGTCACCACGACGACGGTGCGACCGTCGTCCGCCAGGTCCCGGAGCATCTGCATCACCGAGCGGTCCATCCCCGGGTCCAGGCCGGAGGTCGGCTCGTCGAGGAAGAGCAGCGACGGCTTGGTGAGCAGTTCCAGCGCCACACTGACCCGCTTGCGCTGGCCGCCGGAGAGGCTGGCGACCACCAGGTCGGCCCGCTTCTCCAGGCCCAGTTCGGCGATCACCTCGTCGACCCGGGCGTTCCGCTCGGCCGCCCCGGTGTCGCCGGGGAAGCGCAGTTCGGCGGCGTAGCCGAGCGCGCGCCGGACGGTCAGCTGAGTGTGCAGGATGTCGTCCTGCGGCACCAAGCCGATCCGGTGGCGCAGTTCGGCGTAGTCGCGATAGAGGTCGCGACCGTCGTAACGCACCGTGCCACCGTCGGCGGGCCGCAGCCCGGTGAGCGCGTTCAGCAGGGTCGACTTGCCCGAGCCGCTCGGACCGGTGACCGCCAGCAGGCAGTCCTGGCCGACCGGGAAGCTGATCCCGTCGAGCAGCCGGCCGTCGCCGACCGTGACCACCAGGTCGGCCACGTCGAGGGTGATGTCGCCGGTGTCGACGAACTCCTGGAGTTCGCCGTCGACCAGGCAGAACTCCGAGTGGCCGATGCCCAGCAGGTCTCCCGGGCCGATCACGGCCTCCACCACCGGTTGACCGTTGAGGTAGGTGCCGTTGTGGCTGTGCAGATCGGTGATCGCGTACCGGCCGTCGGCGGTGGTGTGCAGTTCGGCGTGGTGGCGGGAAACGTCGAGGTCGGCCAGGACCAGGTCGTTGTCGGGTGCACGGCCGATCCGCAGGGTGTGGGCGATCAGCGGATGGATGCTGGTGGGCGGCCGGTACGAGCCGGTGATCGCAGTCAGCGCAGTGGGACGCGGGACGGCGGACTGCTGTGGGGGTGCCACGGTGAGCTCCACCTCCGGGCCGTCGCCGGGGCTGCCGAACCGGATGACACTGTCGGCGCCGAGGTCACCGAGATCGAGGCGCGAGATCCGGCGGCCTCCGGACCAGGTGCCGTTGTCGCTGTCCAGATCGTCCAGCATCCAGTGTCCGTCGCCGAGGTGCAGCACTGCGTGGTGCCATGACACCCGGGGGTCACTGAGCGGGATCTCGCTGACCGGGTCGCGGCCGACGTGGTACGAGCGGCTCGGGGTGAGCACCCGCGAGTCGCCGGCAGTCGTCAGTACCAGGTCCGGCGCAATGGGTGCGACCTGTCGCTCTCCCATGTATTCGACCATAGCCCCTCCGGCCCGCGGAGGGCTTCCGCTGGTCGAGGGGCCCGTCGGGCACCGGGCAGGCACCGCCCCGGTCGGGCCGGCACCACCGTCGCGGCTACCGCACGGGCCGGCCGTCCGGGCACGGCACCTCCGGGCCGGGATCAGCCGTGTGCTCCGAACCGAGGGGCACCGGGTCGTCGGGCCGGCCGGGATTCATGTCAGTTCGTTGCGCGCCGGCCGGTCCGGACCGGCCGGCACGTCGGCGAGGCGCGGGAGTTGCGGATGGTGCCGTCCTCACCGCCCAAGCCATGGCCGTCTGCCGTGCGGGCCCTGAGCACTACCGGTCCGCGGCCGGCGACAGGCCTGCGGTGCGCGCGGCGACGCCCGCCTGGACTGCGAAGAGGCGGTCCCGCGCGTGCTGGTCGAGCGTGTGGAAGTGGCCGTGTGCTTCGAGGGTGACGAAGCCGTGCACGGTGGCCCAGGCCAGCATCAGGGCCTCCGCCGCGTCCGGCACGAGCGGGCTGCCGAGCCGGCCGCGTTCGGCCGTGTCGGCGACGAGTTCGGCCATGTGCTCCATCGCCCGCCGGCCGGCCACCACGGTCGGTCCGTCCGGTGGGGCCGCGTACCCGGGCACGGGGGAGCCGAAGATGAGGGCGAAGCGCTCCGGATTCCGCTGCGCCCAGGTGCGGTAGGCAATGCAGGTGGCCACGAAGCGTCCGTCCAGGTCGTCCGGCGGCACGGTCTCGCTGGTCGCCGTCAACGCGTCCGACAGGCTGTCGTACGAGTCGGCGACCAGGGCGGTGAGCAGCTCGTCCCGGTCGGCGAAGTAGCGGTACAGCGCGGGTGGGGTCATCCCCATGGTGCGGGCGATGTCGGTGAATCGGAGGTTCGCGGCGCCGCGCTCGACGATCAGGCTCAGGGCCGCCCGCTTGATCTCCTCCACCGTGTCGGCGCGCAGCCGCTCACGGCGGCTCCGCCCTCCGCTAACGTCGGCCGACCCACCCGTCATCGCATCTCCATCCGCTCACTGCGCCAGTCACCGCGTTGACAATCCGTACCCGCCGAGGGAAACGTTACGCCTCGTAAGGCGCGTTATGAAGCGTAACGCTTTGCCTGGGGGCGGAGCCCCTGACGACGCACGGAGGACCACATGTCCCAGGGACTGCGCGGGGATCGGCGGACAGCCGCCGGGGAGAGCGGGTCACACAGGCCCGGCCCGCTCGGCCGAATAGCCGGTTGGAGCTTCCGGAACCGGGGCCGCACGGTGCTGCTCTGGCTGCTCGCCGCCGGCGCGGCCTTCGGCCTCGCGGCCGGCCTCGGCGCCAAGTACAGCGCCGACTACACCGCGCCCGGCTCGGACTCCAAGCAGGCCCAGCAGCTGCTGACGCGGGACTTTCCCGGGCTGGGCGGTGAATCGATCAGCCTGGTGCTGACCTCCGACGGCGGTGTGACCGACGCCGCCACCCGCGACCGGGTCGAGGACCTGCTCGCCCGGATGGCCGAGGTGCCGCACGTCAGCGGCATCGACGACCCGTACGGCCCGCGCGGCAAGGTGTCGGCCGACGGCCGCACCGCCCTCGGGCAGATCCACCTGGACGTCGCGGTCGCCCCCGACATGCCGAAGGCGGACACCCAGCGGCTGCTCGACCTCGCCCGCCCCGTCGACGGCGGCCTGCGCGTCCACCTCGGCGGCATGGCGGTCCAGCAGGCCGAGCAGGGCGCGATCGGCTCGGAGGGCATCGGCATCGCGGCCGCCGCCGTGATCCTGGTGATCACCTTCGGCTCGGTCGTGGCCGCCGGCCTTCCGATGCTCACCGCGCTCGGCGGGCTCGCGGTCAGCAGCGCCCTGCTGCCGGTCCTCGCCGCTATCATGCCGGTCCCGGACTGGTCGACCTCGCTCGCCGCGATGCTGGGCATCGGCGTCGGCATCGACTACGCGCTGCTGCTGGTCACCCGGTTCCGCGAGTGGCGCGCCGAGGGGCTCGACCCCGAGGCCGCCACGGTCGCCGCGCTGGACACCGCGGGCCGCGCGGTCGTGGTCGCCGGAATGACCGTGGTGGTCAGCATGCTCGGGCTGTTCGCGATGGGCCTGTCGTTCATGCGCGGCGCCGCGGTCTCGGCGATCCTCTCCGTGCTCGTCGTGATCGCCGCGTCCGCCACGCTCTTCCCCGCCCTGCTCGGCTACCTCGGCCGACACATCGAGCGCCTCCGGCTGCCCCTGCCCCGGCGCCGCGCCACCCGGGGCGAGAGTTCGGTGGGCGCCGGCTGGCTGCGCTGGAGCAGGCTCGTCGAGCGTCACCGCGTCCTCGGTACCGTCACCGGGGTCGTCGTCCTGCTGGCGCTCGCGGCGCCGTTCCTGGGCGTGCGCTTCGGCTTCCCCGACGCGGGCAACGACCCCGCCGGGCGCTCCAACCGGCTGGCGTACGACGCGGTAGCCGCCGGCTTCGGACCGGGCAGCAACGGACCGCTGGTCCTGGTCGCCGAGTTGGCACCGGGCACCCCCGCCGACGCGACCGCCTCGCTGCCCACCGCGCTGAAGGCGGCGCCCGGCGTCACGGCCGTGACCCCTCCGGTGCCCGGCTCCGACGGCCGCTCGCTGCTGCTCACCGTCGTCCCGGAGAGCGGCCCACAGTCCAGCGCCACCAAGACCCTGGTCCGCGACCTCCGTGATCACGTCATCCCGGGTGCGGTCGGCCCCGGCGTCCGGGTGCACGTCGGCGGGGCGACCGCCAGCGCGATCGACAGCACCGACAACATCGCCCGCCGCATCCCGCTGCTCGTCGGCGGCGTGGTCACGGTGTCGATGCTCCTGCTCCTGGTGGCCTTCCGCAGCCTCGCCGTCGCCCTCAAGGCCGCTGTGATGAACCTGCTCTCCGTCGGCGCCGCGTACGGCGTGGTCGCCCTCGTCCTCGAAGGCGGCACCGCCGGCCGGTTGGTCGGCATCGACAGCCCCACCCCGCTGCCGGCCTTCGTGCCGGTGCTGACCTTCGCCGTCCTGTTCGGCCTCTCGATGGACTACGAGGTCTTCCTGGTGAGTCGGATGCGTGAGGCCTGGATCCGCAGCAACGACAACGCGGAGTCCATCGTCAGCGGACTGGCGGGCACCGCGCGGGTGATCACCGCGGCGGCGGCCATCATGGTCGCCGTGTTCGCGGCCTTCGTCCCGGCGCCCGACCTGCCGATCAAGGTCATCGGCATCGGCATGGGGTCGGCCATCCTGATCGACGCCACGCTGGTCCGGCTTCTGCTGGTACCGGCCGTGATGCACCTGCTCGGCCGCGGCAACTGGTGGCTGCCCGCCTGGCTGGACCGCCGTCTGCCCCACCTCCACGTCGAAGGGCACACCGAGCTCTACCAGCCGGTGCCCGCTCCCGAGGCACCCCGCTCCCCGGCGGTGGTCGGCTAGTGGCACCAGCGGACCGCGGGGCGCGGGGGGGGGGGCCCCGGGCGCCGCGGGCGGCGGGGGTGGGGAGA
>NZ_JBHWBZ010000020.1:75037-89935 GCF_042735475.1 Kitasatospora sp. NPDC059577
GCCCCCCCCGCGCCCCCCCCCCCGCCCCCCCGCCCCGCGGGGGGGGGGGGGCGGGCGCCGCGCCGCGCGCCGGGGGGGGGGGGGGGGGGCCCCCCCCGCCCCGCTGATCCCCCAGAGCCTGGCCGTTGCGGTTCACCACCAGGAACAGTCCGGCGGGCGTGAACGTCAGGCCGACCGCCACCCGGACGCCGTTGTCGAAGTAGTGTTCGCTGACACCCCCCACCCCGGGGTGGGTGAGCGCGAGGAGCGACCAGACCGCGGCACACAACAGCGTGCTCCCGGCGGCCGCAAGGGCCGCCGAAACCCCGGCACCGGCGACGCCGATCCCTCTCATCCGCCTCAGTCGGCCTCAGCCGGGGACGGCGGCTGCTCGTCGGCCGCGGTGGCGGTGTGGATCGGGCCGTCGGTCCGGGTGAGCGACCGACCGGTGCCGCCCCAGCGGGCGGCGATGATCTCGGCGGCGACGGAAACCGCCGTCTCCTGCGGCGTGCGGGCACCGAGGTCGAGCCCGGCGGGGGCCGACATCCGAGCCAACTCCCCTTCTTCCAGGCCGGCTTCGCGCAGACGGGCCAGCCGATCGCGATGGGTTCGGCGCGAGCCGAGCGCGCCGATGTACGCCAGTTGCGGCAACCGCAGCGCGGTGACCAGCAGCGGCACGTCGAACTTGTGGTCATGGGTGAGGACGGCCACCACCGTACGGCCGTCGATCCGGCCCTCCGCGGCTTCCTCGGCCAGGTACTCGTGCGGCCATCGCACCACGACCTCGTCCGCGTGCGGGAAGCGGGAGGCGGTGGCGAATACTGCCCGTGCGTCGCACACCGTGACGCGGTAGCCGAGGAAGGACCCCAACTCGGCGACCGCGGCGCCGAAGTCGATCGCACCGAATACCAGCATGCGCGGCGGTGGGACGAACGACCCTACGAACACGGACAGTTCGCCGAGCTCGGTGAGCTCCTCACCGTCCAGGCAGCGGCCCACGGCGTCATAGTGGCGCAGCGCTGTCGTGCCGTGTTCGAGCAGGCCGCGGACGTCGAGGCCCACCGTGCGGTCCAGCACGGCGGAGCCGAGGGTGCCGGAACCGCGGTCCGGCCAGACGACCAGGCGGCTCCCGAGCGCGCCCGGGCCGTCGTCCGGGCCGGTCACCACGGTGGCCACCGCGACGGGCTCGCCTGCGCTCAACGACGTCACCACGTCCGGCAGTTCGGGGAAGGTTCGGCTGGACACGGGTTCGACGAAGATCTGGATCGTGCCGCCGCAGGTCAGCCCCACCTCGAAAGCGTCGTTGTCGCTCACCCCGTACGACCGCAGCACCGGGCGTCCCGAGATCCGGACCTCCTCGGCCTCTTCGTACACCGCGCCCTCGACGCAGCCGCCCGAGACGCTGCCGACCACGGTGCCGGAGGCCGACACCGCCATCGCCGCACCCGGCCGGCGGGGCGCGCTCCGGAAGGTGCTGACCACGGTGGCCAGCCCGAAGCTCTCGCCCGCGCGGTACCACGGGTACACCTCGTCCAGGATGTCACGCACGGTATCCCCCTTGCGGACGTCGGCGGGCCCGGCGCAGCCGACGCGCGACCCCGAGCAGGATCAACCCGGCGAGGACGATCGGCAGCAAGCGCTTGGCCACCGGTCCGCGGGCCGCAGCGAGCAGGTCCAGCGGCTCGCCCTCCGACGGGGCGGCTTGCGGCTCCCTCACGGGTGCGGCCGGCCCGGCGGCGGGTTCGGCAGCCGCGGGTTCGGCCGCCGGCTGCGTGGCCGGCGCAGCCTCGCCCCCGGTCTCGTGCTCGGCGGCCAGCCGCTCCTCCAGGCAGGCCGTGAACCGGTCCAGCAGCTTGCGGCTGATGTCCGTCATGACGCCCTTGCCGAACTGGGCCACCTTCCCGGTGATGCTGAGCCGGGTCTCGACGGTCACCCGGGTGGCGTCGCCGTCCGGGGCCAGCCGTGCGGTGATGTGCGCGTCGGCGTTGCCCTGGCCGTGTGTGTCCCGTCCGGAGGCGGTGAGCCGCACGGTGTGGTTCGCCTCGTCCAACTCGTCGAACGCGGCAGTGCCCCGGTACTGCACGGTCACCGCGCCGACCCGCACCTTGACCGTGCCGTGGAACCGGTCGCCGTCGACCTCGGTGAGCTGCGCCCCCGGCATGCACGGGGCAATCCGCTCGACGTCGGTGAAGAGCTCCCAGGCCGCTTCCATCGGCAGACTCACGCGGAACTCGTTGGTGAACTCCATGTGGACGGGCCTCCTTGCCCGGATCTACCCGGTTCCCCGGGATTCCGGCCGTCGACGTACGTTCCAACGACGACCGGCCACCCGGCGATTCCCGCCGGAGCCGTCTCCGGTCAGCTCCACAGGCTCACCCGGACGGTCGGCCGATAGTGGTCCACCGGTACGCCGGCGGCCCGTGCCAGCAGGCTCCGCACGGCGGCGGGCGTGGTCACGAACCGGAACAGCGCGGACGCGGCCGGTGAGCGCCGGTCGCCGTGCAGGGCGGCGGCTCGCAGCACGCCGTTGACCGGGGTACCGGGGACGGCGACCACCGTGAGAGTGCCGTGGCGCAGCTCGTCCCGGACGAGGTGGAGCGCGGCGAGCGACAGCCCGTCGCCGGCGACGGCCGCGCCCAGTGCTGCGCTGGCGCTGGGGAAGACCGACGCGCCGGCGTCGCCGACGCCGTGCCGCGTCAGGAAGGCGCCGCCGGGCGTCCCGGGGTCGAGCCCGCCCGGGCCGAGCAGCCAGTGCTCCCGGGACAGCCGGTCGATCGGCAGGTGCAGTCGGGCGGCGCCGATGTGGTCCAGCCGGGCGCCGACGTACCGCGGCGAGGCAACCACCACGAGCTGGATGCGTAGGAACGGGATGTGCTCGAGAGTGTCCGGCCTCGGCGGTGCGGCGACCGCTCCGGGCTCGGCGGCGACCGGGCTGATCGCGACATCCGCGCGCCGGTCCAACAGCAGCTCGCCGAGCGCGGTGGACGGCACCGCGAGGATGGTGGTCTCCACACCCGGGTGCCGCCGGACGAAAGCCTCCAGCAGCGGCGGAATGATCTGCTCGGCGGTCGTCTCGGTGGCGGCGACCCGCAGAGAGGAGCAGTCCGCGCCGGCCTGGCGGACCTGCCGGCGGGTCTCCTCGGCCAGGCCCACGATCTCGGCCGCGCCTGCGGCCAGCCGCCGCCCGCCGGGCGTCAGGGTGATCCCGCCCGCCGCCCGGACGAAGAGCCGGTCGCCGAGCTCGCGGCGCAGCACGGCGACCGCGCCCGAGACCGCGGGCTCGCTGACCCCGAGGGAGATCGCCGCGGCCTTGACCGAGCCGAGCCGGGCCACCGCGACGAAGGCCCTGAGCTGTGTGAGGGTCATCGCCGCCTCCCGCGTGAGCAGACCACCCCCGTATGTCAGCCGTGGACGGCTCTTAACCATTCCCTTCAGTCGGCGTTGACCCGGGTGGCCGGCGGGGCGACAGTGCGGTCGTGCGGTGTCCGGTCCTCACCGCGGGCCCGCCATCACCAGAGGCACTGCACCAGGAGGCGGTCGTGCAGGTTCCCGCATCATTCGAGTACCGGCGAGCAGAGAGCGTGGACCACGCACTCGCCCTGCTGGAGCGGTTCGGTGAGGAGGCCAGGGTCATCGCCGGCGGGCACAGTCTGCTGCCGATGATGAAGCTGCGCCTGGCCCGTCCGGGGCTTCTGGTCGACATCAACGACCTGCACGAACTGGACTACGTCCGGCAGGAGGGCGCGGAGCTGTGCATCGGCGCGCTCACCCGCCACCGCGACCTGCTGGAGTCCGAGCTGGTCGGCCGGCTCTTCCCGATCATCCACGACGCCGAACGGGTGATCGCCGACCCACCGGTGCGCAACCGGGGCACCATCGGCGGCTCGCTCTGCCAGGCCGACCCGGCGGAGGACCTGTCGGCGGTCTGCGCGGCAATCCGGGCAGTGGCGGTGGTGCTCGGCCACGGCGGGCGGCGCTCGGTACCGATGGCGGACTTCTACCAAGGGCCGTACGAGACGGACGTGGGGCTCGGCGAGATGCTGGTCGAGATCCGCGTGCCGATCCTGCCGAACGCCGGCAGTGCCTACGAGAAGGTGGAGCGCAAGACCGGAGACTGGGCCATCGCGGCAGCCGGCGCCGCCCTTTCGCTGGCGGACGGGCGGATCGGAACGGCCGGCGTCGGGCTCGCGGCGGTCGGTGTGTCGGCCGTCGGCTACCGGCGCGCCGAGGAGAGCCTGGTCGGCCGCGAGCCGTCCGAGGAGGCGTTCGCCGAGGCCGGCCGGATCGCCGCCGAGGACTGCGATCCGGTCACCGATACCCGCGGCACCGCCGCCTACAAGCGACACCTGGCCGGCGAGCTCACCGAACGCGCGCTTCGCCGGGCCGCCGAACGGGCCCGGCGGGCCGCGACCACGGCCTGAACGGACGGAAAGGACGCTCGCGATGCAGGTCACCATCAACGTGAACGGCGAGGACCGCACGGCCGAAGTGGAGGCCCGGCACCTGCTGGTCCGCTTCCTTCGCGACGACCTGGGCCTCACCGGCACCCACTGGGGCTGCGACACCAGTAACTGCGGTACCTGCGTCGTGCTGTTCGACGGCGAGCCGGTCAAGAGCTGCACGATGCTGGCGGCCATGGCGGCCGGACACCGGGTGCGCACCGTGGAGAGCCTGGAGACCGCGGATGGCCTCGACCCGGTCCAGCAGGGGTTCATCGAGCAGCACGGGTTGCAGTGCGGATTCTGCACACCGGGCATGATGATGACCGCCCGCGCGCTCCTGGACCGCAATCCGGACCCCACCGACCAGGAGATCCGCGAGGCCATCTCCGGCCAACTGTGCCGGTGCACCGGCTACTTGAACATCGTCCGCGCGGTCCGGTGGGCCGCGCACCACCCGGCGGAGGCCACCGTCACCGCCGATGCGAGCGCGGGGAGCACGCCATGACCGCCGTTCAGGAGACCGGGTCGGCGCCCGCGGAGGAGCGCCCGATCGGCTACGGGCGGCTGAAGCGCAAGGAGGACCCGCGGTTCGTCCGCGGCAAGGGACACTACGTGGACGACGTGCAGCTGCCCGGCATGCTGCACGGCGCCGTGCTGCGCAGCCCGCTGGCGCACGCCCGGATCGTGTCCGTCGACACTTCCGCGGCCGAGTCGCACCCCAAGGTCCGGGCGGTGATCACCGGTGCCACCCTGGAGGGGCTGGGCCTGGCCTGGATGCCCACCCTGTCGATGGACACCCAGGCGGTGCTGGCCACCGACAAGGTGCGCTTCCAGGGTCAGGAGGTGGCGTTCGTCGTCGCCGACGACCACTACGCGGCACGCGACGCCATCGAGCTGATCGACGTCGAGTACGAGCCGCTGCCCCCGGTGGTCGACGCGCGGCACGCGCTGGACGCCGACACACCGGTGATCCGGGACGACCAGGAGGGCCGCACGGACAACCGCATCTTCGACTGGGAGGCGGGCGACAAGGCGGCCACCGACGAGGTGTTCGCGCGTGCCGAGGTGGTCGTCGCCCAGAACATGCTCTACCCGCGCGTGCACCCGGCCCCGCTGGAGACCTGCGGCTGCGTGGCCGACATGGACCCGGTCGACGGCAAACTCACCCTCTGGTCCACCACCCAGGCGCCGCACGCCCACCGCACCCTGTACGCGATGGTCGCCGGGCTGCCCGAGCACAAGATCCGGGTGATCTCCCCGGACATCGGCGGCGGCTTCGGCAACAAGGTCCCCATCTACCCCGGCTACGTGTGCGCGGTCGTGGGCTCGATCCTCACCAAGAAGCCGGTCAAGTGGGTCGAGGACCGCTCCGAGAACCTGATGAGCACCGGCTTCGCCCGCGACTACCACATGAACGGCGAGATCGCGGCGACCCGCGAGGGCCGGATCCTCGCCGTCCGGGTCACGGTGATCGCCGACCACGGCGCGTTCAACGGGACCGCCCAGCCCAGCAAGTTCCCGGCCGGCTTCTTCCACGTCTTCAGCGGCTCGTACGACATCGAGGCCGCCCACTGCGCCGTCACCGGCGTCTACACCAACAAGGCGCCCGGCGGCGTCGCCTACGCCTGCTCGTTCCGGGTCACCGAGGCGGCGTTCCTGATCGAGCGGCTGGTGGACTGCCTGGCGGACGAACTGCACTCCGACCCGGCCGAGTTGCGGATGAAGAACCTGATCCGGCCCGAGCAGTTCCCGTACCCGAGCAAGACCGGCTGGGAGTACGATTCGGGCGACTACCCGGCCACGCTGCGCAAAATGCTGGATCTCGCCGACTACGACGCGCTGCGCCGCGAGCAGGCCGAGCGCCGGGCGCGCGGCGAGCTGATGGGCATCGGGCTGTCGTTCTTCACCGAGACGGTCGGCGCCGGGCCCCGCAGGCACATGGACATCCTCGGCCTCGGGATGGCCGACGGCTGCGAGCTGCGGGTGCACCCGACCGGCAAGGCGGTGGTGCGGCTCAGCGTCCAGAGCCAGGGCCAGGGGCACGAGACGACGTTCGCCCAGATCGTCGCCGAGGAACTCGGCATCCCGCCGGAGGACATCGAGGTGGTGCACGGCGACACCGACCAGACGCCGTTCGGACTCGGCACCTACGGCAGCCGCTCGACTCCGGTCTCGGGCGCCGCGGCGGCGGTGGTGGCCCGCAAGGTCCGCGACAAGGCACGGATCATCGCCGGCGCCATGATGGAGGTCTCCCCCGAAGACCTGGAGTGGGAGAAGGGCCGCTGGTTCGTCAGGGGTGACCCGACGGCCGCGAAGACGATCCAGGAGATCGCGCTCGCCGCGCACGGCGTGCTGGAACTGCCCGAGGGCGTGGAGGGTCATCTGGAGGCCACCACGGTCTACAACCCGCCCAACCTCACCTTCCCGTACGGCGCGTACCTGTGCGTCGTGGACGTCGACCCGGGCACCGGCGTGGTGAAGGTGCGCCGCTTCGTCGCGGTCGACGACTGCGGCACCCGGATCAACCCGATGATCATCGAAGGGCAGGTGCACGGCGGCCTCGCCGACGGCGTCGGCATGGCGCTGAGCGAGATCATCAGCTTCGACGAGGACGGCAACTGCCTGTCCGGCTCCTTCATGGACTACCTCGTGCCGACCGCACTGGAAGTGCCGGCCTGGGAGCTCGGCTACACCGTCACACCGTCCCCGCACCATCCGATCGGAGCCAAGGGCGTCGGCGAGTCCGCGACGGTCGGCTCGCCCGCAGCGGTCGTCAACGCGGTCATGGACGCCATCGGCGTCCGGCACGCGGACATGCCGCTGACCCCTGGACGGGTGTGGCAGGCGATGCACGGAGGCGTGGAGGCGCCGCAGTGAGTGAGCGAAGCGCGGCCGCTGATCACAAGGTGCGTGTGCGCGAAGCGCCCGCCGAGCCCCACGAGGTGGCCAGATGAGTGCCGGCCTTGCGTTCGAGCAGCGAATGGCCGAACTGATGCACAGTCAGATCCCCTTCGTCAAGGCCACCGTGGTGCGTGCGCTGCACCCGACCAGCGCGCAGCCGGGAGACACCGCGCTGGTCCTGGAGGACGGCCGGATCGAGGGCTTCGTCGGCGGGGTCTGCGCCGAGGCGACCGTCCGCCTGCAGGCGCTGCGGCTGCTGCACACCGGCGAGTCACTGCTGCTGCGGATCTCGCCCGGCGCTCCCGCGGAGCCACAGGAGGAAGGCGAGGCGGGCACCCTGCTGGTCGCCAACCCGTGCCTGTCCGGCGGCGAGTTGGAGATCTTCCTGGAGCCGCTGCGGCCCGACCCGGTGGTGCTCGTGCTCGGCGACACCCCCATCGGCCGGAGCCTGGTCGCACTCGGTGCCGGGCTCGAGTACGACATCCGGACCGCCGCCGAGGAGGTCACCGCGGAGGAACTCGCCGACGTGGCGGCCGTGGTGATCGCCTCCCACGGACGACAGGAGGAGGGGCTGCTGACCCGTGCCGCGCGGGCCGGGGTGCCGTACGTCGCGCTGGTCGCGAGCCGCCGTCGCGGCGCCACCGTGCTCGGCGGCCTCGACCTCACCGCCGAGCAGCGGGACCGGATCCACACGCCGGCCGGGCTGTGGATCGGCGCCCGCACGCCCGGCGAGATCGCCGTATCGATCCTGGCCGAGCTGGTGGCCTCGCGGCACGCCCTGTCGGTACACACCGAACACACCGAGGAGGCGACCGCCGAACCGGCTCCGCCGCCCGCCGAACCGCAGACCGCGCTCGACCCGGTCTGCGGCATGACCGTCGCCGTCGTCGCCGACACCCCGTACTCGGACGCCCGTGGGCACCGGCACTGGTTCTGCTCGACAGGCTGCCGCGACCGCTTCGAGGCCGAGACCGCCCAGCCCGCGGAGGCGCTGTGACCGGGGCCGCCATACCCGCGACGACCGAGTCGGCCCGGGCGGCAGTCGCGCGGGCCGTACCGGACCCGACGACCCTGCACGCCTCGCTGGACTCCGTCGGCTACCTCGCCGACCCGGGCCTGACCACCGCGCTCTACCTCGCGTTGCGCCTGCCCCAGCCGTTGCTGCTGGAGGGCGAACCCGGCGTCGGCAAGACCGAGGCCGCCCGTGCCCTGGCCGACGTTCTCGGCAGCCCACTGATCCGGCTGCAGTGCTACGACGGACTCGACGCCGCCGAGGCGCTGTACGAGTGGAACTATCCGCGCCAGTTGCTGAGCATCCGGCTCGCCGAGAGCCAGGGCGTGGCACTGGACGAGGCCGACCTCTTCACCGACGCCTTCCTGCTGCGCCGCCCGGTACTCGCCGCGCTGACCCACCCGGGCCCCATGCCCGCGGTGCTACTGATCGACGAGATCGACCGCGCCGACGACGACTTCGAGGCCTTCCTCCTGGAGGTGCTGGCCGAGGCCAGTGTCACCATCCCGGAACTGGGCACCGTGCGTGCCACCGTCACACCAGTCGTCGTACTCACCTCCAATCGCACCCGCGACCTGCACGACGCCCTCAAGAGGCGTTGCCTCTACCACTGGATCGACTACCCCGACACCGAACGGGTCGTCGAGATCGTGCGCCGCCGTGTCCCCGGGACCACGCTCTCGCTCGCGGCCGACGTGGCAGCGTCGGTACACCGGATGCGGACCCTGGAGGTCCAGAAGCCGCCCGGGATCGCCGAGAGCATCGACTGGGTCGGCGCGCTCACCCTGCTCGGCGTGGAGCGGCTCGACGACGCCGCCGCCGACCGGACCCTCGGGGTCCTCCTCAAGTACCGGGAGGACGTCGACCTGGTACGCGACCGCGGGCTCGCCTGGCTGGTCGGCAGACCCGAGAACTGATCCCCATGGCCGCACCGCCCGCCGGACTCCCGCCCTTCGACCGGCCCGCCTTCGCTGCCCGCTTCGGCGCCGCGCTGCACCGGGCGGGTGTCCCGGTCACGCCCGAGCGTTCGGGCCGCTTCCTCGACGTACTGCACCTACTACCGCCCGTGGACCGGCCGACGCTGTACTGGGCGGCCCGGCTGGCCTTCGTCACGGCCCATGAACAGATCGAGCCGTTCAACCGCGTCTTCGCCGCACTCTTCGGCGGACAGGCGGACCCCGCCGACAACAGGGGATCCCCCGACAACCCGCCGCTCCCGAGCCTCGAACCCGGACCCGGCGCACCCCCGGCCGCCCTCCCGACACCGCCACGCCCCGTGGCCGCGTCGCTGCCGAATGGAGCGCTCCACCGGGACGCCGACGACGAAGCGCGCGACCGGCCCACCCGCACCGGTGCGGAGCGGTTGGCCGGCAGTACCGCCGAAGCACTCGCGCAGCAGGACTTCGGCACCTTCGGACCAGGCGAACTGGCCCAGCTGGACCGCCTGTTGGACAACCTCGCGATCAGCCTCCCGCTGCGCCGCACCCGCCGTCGGGAGGCCGACCCGCAGGGGCGCCACATCGACCTCCGCCGGAGCCTGCGGCACAGCCTGCGAACCGGTGGGGAGACCGTCCGGCTGGCACGGTCGCACGGCCGGCTGCGCCGCCGACCGCTGGTGCTGCTGTGCGACGTCTCCAGCTCCATGGAGCCGTACACCCGCGTCTACGTGCGGTTCTTCTCCCGGCTGTGCGCACGGGCGGGGTCCGGGGTGGCCGCAGAGATCTTCGTCTTCGCCACCCGCCTGACCCGTCTGACGCCGGTGCTGCGGCACACGGCTCCGGATGCCGCACTGCGCCGGGCGAGCCGGGCCGCCCCCGACTGGTCCGGCGGCACGCTGATCGGGCGGGCGCTCGCGGAGTTCAACGACCGCTTCGGACGGCGCGGCATGGCCCGGGGAGCGGTGGTTGTGATCTTCTCCGACGGCTGGGAGGGCGAGGACCCGTCAGCCGTCGGCCGGGAGACGGCCCGGCTCAGCCGACTCGCCCATCGCATCGTCTGGGCCAACCCCCGTAAGGCTTCGCCCGGTTACGCCCCGCTCACCGCCGGGATCGCCGCAGCACTCCCGCACTGCGACGCCTTCGTGAGCGGGCACAGCCTCGCGGCGATGGCGGACGTCTTCGACGCCATCGCCGACCGCGAGCCATCAGCGGCAGAGCGAACCGGGCGAACCCGGTAGGCACTCGCGACACGCCCCTGGACCCACCCGTTCGCTTCGATCGGTGTGCGGGCGGGCTGCCGGGGTGGTCGACTCGGCCTGTCGGAGTTCGGCCGGTATCGAGGGAGTGCGGTATGGCGATCGTGGCGGTTTTCGAGCTGTCGGGGATGACCGAGGCTCAGTACGACAAGAGCGTGGAGAAGGTCGCAGGCCGTCCGGGACCGGTCAGGAGCCCGGAGGACTGGCCGGTGCCGGGACTCGTCTCGCACACCGCCGCGCCCACTGCGGACGGCTGGCTCGTCGTGGATGTATGGGAGTCGGAGGAGGCGTTCCGGGAGTTCGGAGAGGTCATCGTTCCGATCCTGAACGAACTGGGGGTTCAGAACCCGCAGCCGAGGATCTACCCGGTTCACGCCATGGTGACCCGATAGCCCTCCGAATCCGCGTAGGGCTGCGACCGCGTGTGCCGCCGCCGAGCCACGGAGGAGGAACCCTCCCACAAGCCCCCTGGCGCCTGCGTCACGGTGGCAGCAGCGTTCACCCGGTGACGAAGTCGCCCATCATTGCCATGTCCTCGTGCTCCAGGTTGTGGCAATGCAGCATGAACGCTCCTGCGTAATCGGTGAACCGGACGGCGACTTCAAGGCCCTCGGCCGGGCGCAGGTCGACGGTGTCCTTCCAGCCCGCATCGTACGGGCCGGGACCGGCGCCGTTGCGGGACAGCACCTGGAAGTGGTCCAGATGCAGGTGGATCGGGTGGTGGAAGTCCGTGACGAACCGCCAGATCTCCGTGGAACCCAGCCCGGGCCGGGCCAGCGCGCGCCCTGGCAGGTAGGGCAGACCGTTGATCGTCCAGCCGTCCGCGCTCTGCTGGAACACGAACGTCCGGGTGGCCACCGCGGCCTTCGGGTCGAGCCGCTCGACCCTGGCGAGCCGGTCGGGCACCGCGGAATCGTCCGGGACCGGCCCCGGGGTGACGTCGAACCGCATCACCTCGGCGGTGGTACCGCTGCCGAGGCGGTTGACCAACCGGACCCGGGTGCCGGGCCGGTAGCGGGAGAAGTCGACCACGGTGTCGAATCGCTCGGCCGGAGCGAGCTCCAACTCGTCGTGCCTCCGCGGCCGGCCAAGCAGTCCGCCGTCTCCCCCGATCTGCACCAGACCCCCGCCTCCGGGCGGCTGCGGGTCGAGCGCCAGCCGGTACCGGCGAGCGTTCGACGCGTTGAGTAGGCGCAGGCGATAGCGGGCCGGCCGGGTTTCCAGCACGGGCCAGGGTGCGCCGTTGACCAGGATGACATCGCCGAGAACGCCGTCCTTTTGGTCAACCAACTACCTTGAATGGTCGGCACGGCGGTCGGCAATCAGGTCCCGGTACCAGGTGTATGAGGCCTTCGGCGTGCGCACCTGCGTCTCGAAGTCGACATGCACGAGGCCGAACCTCTGATTGAACCCCTCGGCCCATCGAACAGGCTGTCATTCTACCCAGAAGCCCGTTCTCCATCTTCAATCCTCGCGCCTACTAGAGCAGTTGGAGACGACGGAAGCTCACGGTACCTCGGTGCAGGCGGCGTGCCCTCCGCAAGGAACAACGTCGAGGACCGCGAGCTGGCCGTCTCGATCACAAAGGACGCGGTCAAATCCCGGTGCCATTGGGCGACCGGCCTCGGGTCACGCTAGGTCAAGCAACCGCTCGTAAAGCCGTAGCCGCGGTGCACGTCGACCAGATGGATCTCCAGGCTCCAGTGGCATCGACCCGCACGGGGCGAGGGCGGCTGGCGGCATCGGCTGGCTGCGGGCGGTTGGGTCCCACGACGGCCCCGGACCTTTCACCATCCGTATCTCGACCGACTGGAGCAAGATCACCGACAACAGCCTGGAGCAGGTCCTCGGCCTGACCGACAGCGGGGTGGGCGGCTGGCGGAACCGCCGCCCAGCCGTACCCGAGGCCGAGGGAAGCCCCGGCAGGCGACGCGCGACCAACCCGCCGCGGACCGCACCGCCGGCGCAGGGGACGTCAGGCGTGGTGGCGCTGGACGAACCGCTGGCATCGGTGACCGGCCCGTCTCCCTGACGTGCGAGGACACGAGCAGCCCGGCCTACGCCGCGCGTCACGCCGTAGGTCAAGAATGAACTACGGCGTGGCGACTGACATCGCAATGACGGGCGTAGTGGTGCTTGTCAGGCTGGTGGTGGGGTGGCCAGCAGGGAGCGGAACTGTTGATGGCCGCGGGCGGCTGCGCGGTTGATGATGTCCTGGGCCAGTTCGGCATGGTCGGGATCCTGCAGGCCTGTGCGCAGCACAAAGTGCTGATATCGGCTTCGTGGAGGCTGGGGGTCCAGGGAGCCATCCTCTCGGACGGACCGGTCCGCACGAATCCCGGTTTGCCCCTGACAGCACACCGACGCCCCGGGCCGAGGGGTCTCGTCCCGGGGCGTCGTGGGTTCGCCGGCTCAGTGCTCGGCGGGCGGATCCTGGTGCCACTCGGAGTTCCGGTCGAACCGCAGGACGAGGAGCTTGTCCGCCTCCTGGTTCTGCGCGTGGTCGACGGAGCGGTAGAGCAGCCGGTGCTTGCCCTCGCCGGTCACCGGGATCGGACCGGTGTAGGTCTGCCAGCCCGTGCCGTCGAGGTTGTACTCGGTCATGGCGACGCCGGAGAGGTCGTCGGTGGCGGTGAGGACGACCCGCACCTCGCCCTGGTGGCCGCCGCCGTCCCTGTGCGGGTGGACGCCCGTCCGGGCGGTGGTGACCGGCGGGGTGACGTCCACCGGGAGGTCCATCGCCTCGTCCTCGGGGGTCGCCTCGTTCTCGAGGGTGGGCGCCGGGACGCCGGCCGCCTCGCCGCCGGAGTGGCCTACCGCGCCGCCGCGCAGCACGAGGGCGTTCCAGTCGTCGTGCCCGGCAAGGGAGGTCTGGAAGCCGTCACCGTTGATGTCGACGCCGACCGTGGTCTCGGAGATCCGGCCGTCGCAGTTCCAGTCCACGGCGGCCTTGTTCGACTGGACGGTGACGAACTTGCCGACCGTCCCGTCGACACCGGGGCAGAAGTGGCTGACGTCGTAGAGCGGGTTGGTCGGCGGGTAGACCCGCTCGTCCAGGGCGGCCTCGTTCAGCGACAGGTTCTGCCGCGAGTAGTCGAGGAGGCCCTTGGTCGTCCCCACGGTCAGGCCGAACTGGTAGCTGTAGTTCATCACGCTGAAGTACTGCGGCTCGTGGTTCGGAACGTCGGAGTTGCCGCTGTGCCGCAGGCCGAGGTTGTGGCCGAGCTCGTGCATCAGGGTGCCGGCCTGCTCGTCGACGGTGCCGACGTTGTTGGTGAAGCTCCCCAGGCTGACGATGAGGTCGCTGCCGGGCGTGCCGGCGGAGATCCCGCTGGAGCGGGAGCCGCTCTCCAGGTTGTGCGCGGAGATCGCGTAGTGGAAGATCGGTCCCCGCGCGGTGCTGCGGAAGCCGCCGGTGGCGTTCTTCAGCGCGGTGAACGCGTCCCACTGGTAGAGGCCGTTGACCTTGGTGCCGAGGTTGGTCGTCTCGGTGAGCTGCTTGGCCCGACTGAGGGTTCCCCAGGTGGTGTTGGCGGCGAAGTCCATGATGCTGTTGGGCCCGGCGTCGATGTGCAGGTTGATGCCGGTGCCGGTCTGTCCCCGCTTGGTGTACGGCGCGTTCTTGAAGGCGTCCACGACCTTCTTGATCGCGGCGGGGTCGATCGCGTGGCTGTGGGCGGTGTTGGCCATCCAGTCGAGCTGGACGAAGACGTCCGGCCGGTTGACGTCGGCGCCCATCGCCTTGAGGTCGATGAACTTGGCGGGGCTGCCGTCGCCCGGGTCGAGGGTGACGCCGTTGAGCTTCCAGGCGTCGGGGATGCCGTCACAGGTCTTGGAGTTGCAGTCGAAGGTCCAGCGAACGGGGGTGTTCTGGTCGGTGCCGCCGGTGTGGCTGATCACGTACCCGGTGGGCGCGGACTCGGTGTAGGCGTTGGCCCCGGTGAAGGGCACGTCCCAGCCGATCCGGGTGGTCGCGCCGTTCTCTCCCTGGACGGTGTAGTCGAGCGTGCCCTTCGTGCCGTACGCGGAGTTGCACGGCCCCACCGTCCAGGTGGCGGTGGTGCCGGCCTGGATCGTCGCGGGCGCGAAGGGGATCACACACCCCTCGGGCACGTTGATGGCGAAGCCGGTCAGGTCGCGGTCGCTCTTGTTCTCGAACTGCACCGACACGGTGCCGCCCACTCGGCGGGCGGCTGCGGCCGGAGTGACGGCCGCGGCGACGGTGAACAGGGCCAGGACCAGGACGAAGAGCGCCGCGAGCCCGCGTCGCCGGGGCGCCCCGGCGCCGCCCGGCCCGCCCGGGGCGCCGAGGGTACGATCTGCTGTGATGACGGGCAAGCTATGCGCGAGATTTAAAACACTCCCTAACG
>NZ_JBHWBZ010000020.1:89945-129859 GCF_042735475.1 Kitasatospora sp. NPDC059577
CGCTCCCCCCCGGGCGTCGCGGCCGCCCCGCCGCGCGCGCGCGCGCCCCCCGCCCCCCCCCCGGCCCGCCCGGGGCGCCGAGAGAACGATCTGCTGTCATGCCGGTCACGCTAGGCGCGAGATTGACAACACTCCGTAACGACTCGACGGGGCGTCACTCCGACGGCCGCCACCGACCGTCCGGCGCTGCCCAACGGTCAGGGGCGGGGCGGCGTCAGTGGACCACGACCGGATCTGTTTGACCCTCACGTGGCGTGATGCTGCATTGTCGGTCGCGTGGAAGTGCACCTGACCGTGGGACGCGTGGCCGAGCTGGCAGGCGTGAGTGTCCGCACGCTGCATCACTACGACGAGATCGGCCTCGTGCACCCGTCGGCACGGACCGCGTCCGGGTACCGGGCCTACTCGCCCGACGACGTGGAGCGGTTGCGGGAGGTGCTCGCCTACCGGCGGCTGGGCTTCGGATTGCGCGAGGTCGCGGATCTGGTGGACGACCCGAACACCGACGCCGTCACGCACCTGCATCGGCTGCGCGGCCTGCTGGTGGAACAGCGCGACCGTGCCGCCGCGACGGTGACGGCCATCGACAGGGAACTGGAGGCACGGGCCATGGGGATCAGGACGACGCCGGAGGAACAGCTCAAAGTGTTCGGCGCGCGGCTGTACGAAGCCATCGGGTCCGCCTACCCCGCGACGCGGCGCACCGAGCCGCGGATCGCCGCGAGGATCTGGGAGGCGCTCGGGGACGCCCGGACGGTCTTGAACGTCGGGGCCGGCACCGGCTCCTACGAACCGCAGGACCGCGAGGTCACGGCGGTGGAACCGTCGGCGGTCATGCGGGCACAGCGTCCCGCGGGCGCGGCGCCGTGCGTGGCTGCCAGTGCGGAGCGCCTGCCGTTCGCCGACCAGTCCTTCGACGCCGCGATGGCGGTCAGCACCGTTCACCACTGGCCGGACCCGATCGCCGGGCTGCGCGAGCTCAAGCGGGTGGCCCGGCGCGTGGTGGTGTTCACGTACGACGCCAGCACGACCGGCTGGCTCCAGCGGTTCTGGCTCACCCGTGACTACCTGCCTGAATTCGCCGACCTTCTCGTCGGGTGGCCTTCGCTGGCCGACATGGCCCATGCGATCGGGGGCCGCGCGGAGCCGGTGCTCATCCCGTGGGACTGCGCCGACGGCTTCTTCGAGGCCCACTGGCGCCGCCCCGAGGCCTACCTGGACGAACACGTGCGCCGCGCGGTGTCCGTCTGGACCAGGGTCGGACCGCAGGCCGAGCAGCGAGCGGTGAACATGCTCCGGGACGACCTCTCCTCCGGCCGCTGGGCCGAATGCAACCGCGACCTCGTCGCCCTCGACGCGGCGGAGCTCGGCCTGCGCCTTCTCGTGGCCTGAACCATCGTGCACGAGAACGCCGCGAGCCGCTTCGGTGTGCGGACGGCTGCCAAGTACACGCGTTCCCGACGTCATTGACTTGTAGAGCGGTGGACGTGTCGACACGGACCGCGGAAGCGGCGGAGGCGGGGGCGGTACGATGCAGCCGCGCAGGGGTGTTCTGGCGTTACTGGACCGCCTCGACGGTCAGCCGCCTCGGCGACCAGGTGACGGCCGTGGCGCTGCCGCTGGTCGCCATGGTCACCCTGCACGCGTCGGCGATCCAGGTCGGTCTGATCACCGCCGCCACCCATGTCGCCTGGCTGCTGGACTGCCCGCCGGCGTCCTGGTCGTACCAGGTCACCGCCCAGGATGACGGCGCCGAAGGCGCATTCGAGGCTTTGGACGGTCTAGATGTGGCCGAGCCGATCGTGGCCACCCTGGTCGAACGCCCAGCGCATGCCACAGGATTAGCCACGCTTGCCATGGCCCCCACCTTGCCCTGCCCGCCGGCACGGCGACCAGGCGCCCTCCGCTTCCGCTTCGCAGGAATCCACCGGAGGAGCACCTCCAGCGGACCAGTCCAGACGGGCGCCTGCTGGACGGGCGTTGGGTGCGGCCGGAATTCCCGCCCACTGTCTTGCCGCTGCCATCGTCACGAGATGTCGAGCCGCATCGCATCCCCAGCACCGCCGCGCGGCCCACCTACCTTCCTTGGCCGGCCCGGTGAACCGCGATCAGCTCGCGATACCAGGCATATGAGGCCTTCGGGGTGCGGCGCTGGGTCTCGAAGTCGACGTGGACCAGGCCGAAGCGCTGGTGGTAGCCCTCGGCCCGTCGAACGAACTGTCATTGTATAAATCGGTCGATCATCGCTGCTGGGATAAGAGTGCTTCTAGCGGTGACGCTCGCGAAGGCCTATCCGGCCAGGCACGCCCGGTTCCAGTTCGGTGCTTCACCCGGCGCCTTGATCAAGCCGTCGTGCGCGTGGATGGCCCTGGTACGCAAGGACCTCCACCACCTTGTACACGGCGTCCTCGACGGCCTCGTGCTCCCACACTCTCAGAGGGTGCCAGCCAAGCCGGAGGAGGGTGGCATCGGTGTCCCTGTCACGACGCGTGTTGTCGTCAAGCTTCCGCCACCACCACTCGGCATTGTGCTTCGGCGCGTGCCGGTGTTCGGGACAGGCGTGCCAGAAGCAACCCTGTACGAACACTGCCGTTCGCCAGCGCACGAACGTGATGTCCGCCCTCCTGCGCCGCATCGTGGGAAGGGGAAGGTTCACCCGGTACCGGAAGCCCATCTTGTGCAGCGCCCGCCGGAGGGCGAGTTCGGGAGCCGTGTCCACGCTGCGCTGCGCCCGCATCACCCGACGGACGTTGGCATCCCTCGGCGGCGGAACGTCCGTCCGATTGCCCCTGTCTCCCATGCACCGATCAACCTCGGTCGAGGTGCAGTGGTCACCCTCTCGGAGACGGCAATGACATCGATCGGCGCGCCGTACCTCAACAACGGCCTCCGAGCCAGCCCCGGAGCTCAGTCCAGTGGCAGGGCAGCCAAGCGGAGCTGTTCCTCCTCCACGATCCGAACCGCCAATGAGTGCTCCGAAACGTCAACGGCTTCCGGTGTCGACTCCGCCACGTCGCTGCGACGCGCGTACTCGTCGAAGAGGTGCTCCTTCACCCGGAGGATCTCCAGCATCCGCTGGTCGACACTGTCGACGGCGAGCAACCGGTGCACCTGGACCCGCCGGACCTGCCCCATGCGTTGCGACCGACCCACGGCCTGACTCTCCATGGTGGGCTTCACCTGCGGCTCGCAGAGGATGACGACCGAAGCCGCCTGGATGTTCAGCCCCACACCTCCGGCCTGGATCTGGCTCAGCAGCACAGCGTGGCCGGGCTCCGCGGCGAACCGGTCCACCACATCCTGGCGCCGCACCGCCGGGACGCTGCCGTCGATCGGACCGAACGCCGCCTCGCCGAGTGATTCCCGGACCACGGCCAACACGTCGCGGAAGTACGAGAACACGACGACCTTCCGTCCGTTGTCGGCCGCCTCCCCGACGATCTCCCGCAGTCGCTGCAACTTCGCCGACCGCTCAGGGGCCGCGTAGGCGGCACGGCGCATGGCCATGAAGTTGCCGGCGGCGACCGCAGCCCGGTACGCCGCGAAGTCCGTCGGCGTGAACTCCTCCCACTCGTCTACGTGAACGACATCGGGGAGCTCGGTGAGGACGTCCTGCTGGTTCCGGCGGAGGTAGGCCGGAGCCACCGCCTTCCGGAACGCCTTCGGACCGGCCACGGCCGAGCCGTTGTCGATCCGGGGCAGCAGTTCGGGCTGGAGGTAGTGCACCAGGTTGCGGAACTCCTCGACCCGATTCTCCATCGGAGTACCGGTGAGGAAGAGCACTCTCTCGACACGGTCGGTCCACGCGGCTACCGCCCGGGAGCGCTGCGCCTCGTGGTTCTTGACGTAATGGGCTTCGTCGACCACGACCATTCCCACAGCCTGCTCAGGAGGGACCTCCAACTGACGGAGGCCGTCGAAGGTCACCACGGCGACGCCACCGTTACGGAGCCACTCGGCACGTGCCACTTCCCGCTCCTGGCCGTGGAACCGGTATGCGCACAGGGCGCTCCGGGACTCGATCTCCCGGGTCCAGTTGATGAGGACGCTCGCCGGACAGACGACGAGGAAGTGCGTGCTCCCCCGCGTCCGGAGGTGTGCCATCGCGGCGATCGCCTGAACCGTCTTCCCCAGGCCCATCTCGTCACCGATGATCACCCGCTTCTGCCTGAGCGCGAAGCGGGCTCCGAACGCCTGGTAGCCGCGGAGCGAGACCTTGCACTGCGAGTCGTTCAGCGGCTCGGCCCGGACACGGTCGGACAGTTCCCCGGGCAGGAATCCCTCGGAGGCGCTGACCTCCTCCGGAGCGAGTCCGGCAATCTCGCCGAGAGCGCCGTAGAACTCGGCCGAACGGTGCTCGAAGTCCGTCCACGCCTCGATCTCGGAGGCCGGCGGCCGTAGTAGGTCCACGGAAGCCTGGGCGAAGAGCACCAGTATCGCCTGCACCTCCAACTCCGCTAGCAGAGCGGTGAGCTGCTCAACGGCCGCGAGGGCCTCCTGCTTGCGCTGCCGTCCGGCAAACAGGCCGCGAATGGTTCCTCGCGCCGGTTGAGCAGCGGCAATGAGGACAGCAACCTCACCAACGACGCGCTGCGCGATCTCGCTGGCGCGAGCCGCCTCGGGCCCCGCGACGACAAGCCGCTGGAGCGCGATGACCAGCGCAGTGCTCATTGCGTCCCGGTGATCGACGTCGATCCGGACCGCCACGGTCTGTTCGGCCGCCTCGACGATCCGGCGGGCCGCAGCAACGGTCTGGGCGGCCGTCTGTGCACCGATTCCCGGGATCAGCTGGAGCGAGTACGCCGAGGTGTCCGCGATCTGCTGCACGGTCCTGAATCCCGCGGCCTCCAAGGCGCCGACCCGGAGGCGCCCACCGGTCACGTCCTTGAGCCGGGCCACGGGGATGTATCCCAGTTCATCGCGAACAAGCCGCTCCCTCAGCGCAGCAGCGGCCTGGATCACCCCTGCAACGGCACTCCGGTGGTCCTCAGTAACCGCGAGAGCGGCCGCGTGGAGTCGCGCGGCATCCGCGAGCACGGCCTTGGGCTTGCGAACGGTCCGCTGCTTGTCCCCCACGCACAGCTCCCTGTCTCGACTCAAGTACCCGTTGCTGTCTCCGGAGCTCCACATGATTCCACCCCAGGCTCAAGGCGACCCAGCGCGCCGGGGGAGGGGGCGCGCGCCCCGCGCATTCGCTGAACACCTTCTTGCGTCCGTGCGCCCGATTCGTTCACGTCAATCGCCACCCCTTTTCCGCCAAAGGACGAATCCACGGGCATAGTCCTGACTACGCTCGTCACTCCGCGTGCGAATCGACACGCAGGCTGTGGCGAGGGGGAGTCGTGGAAGAGCACCAGGAAGCGCAACACCGGATCGAGTTCCTGGACAGCGACCCGCTGCGCGCACGGCGGGAGGCCCGCGAGCTGACCACAGCGCTCTCGGCTCGCGAGATCGAGGCGACTCTCCTCCTTCCCCGCACCCTGACCGCAGCCGCCACCGACAAGGGATCCGATGTCGCGGAGTTGGTCGGCGTACTGATCTCCGGAGGCTCTCTCGTCGTCTCGATCGTGCAGACTTGGCTCACCCGGGTACCCAACCGCACGATCAGCATCACGCGGCGTTCGGACGGCGCGACGCTCACGGTCTCGGGCAAGCAGGCGCGCGAGGACGCGCTCCTCCTGGAGCGATTCCTCTCCGAAGGCCCGGAAGGTCCGGAGGAACGGGACGGCTCCGCCGAGTCCGAAGGCTGAGCCCGCCCGTGGACAACGACCGCTACGCACTCCTCCTCGGGGTCTCGACCTACGAGAG
Organism: Kitasatospora sp. NPDC059577; assembly: GCF_042735475.1. NCBI lineage: Bacteria > Bacillati > Actinomycetota > Actinomycetes > Kitasatosporales > Streptomycetaceae > Kitasatospora > Kitasatospora sp. NPDC059577. The sequence continues at coordinate 95,754 of NZ_JBHWBZ010000020.1, forward strand.
CGACACCTACCACGACCTCCCCTCCGTCCGGGCCGATCTGCACTACATGCGGGCCGTGTTGGAGAGCACGGAGATCGGGATGTACAACGAATGCGCCGTGGTAGCCGAGCCCACTCGTGCCGAAATGCTGCGCGCCCTTGAGGACTTCCTGGCCGAACGACAGCAGAGCGAAACGGCGTTGGTGTATTTCAGCGGCCACGGGGAGTTCTGTGAGGAGGACAACCAGCTCTACTTCCTGACCCGCGACTCCGACCGCTCCGACCTCCCGGGAACCGCAGTCTCCGCCGAATTCCTGGAGCGGACCCTGCAGGAGTGCCGGGCCGCCTCGAAGATCGTGCTGCTGGACTGCTGCTCCAGCGGCTCCGTGGTTCAGGGGTGGACCGCCAAGGGCGCCGAGCCGGACCACTCCCCCACCGGAGCGGAGCAGCCGTCCTCGGATACTGCCCGCAGCACCCTCCTGCACCCGACCGGGGTGTACTTCATCACCGCCTCGGACGCCCTTCAGGCCGCTTCGGCCATGGCACCTCCTGGCTCGATGCTCGGGACGTCCCGCTTCACGGGTGAAATCGTCGAAGGACTGCGCAACGGACGCATCAAGGAGAGTGGGTGGATCAGCCCGGACGACCTCTTCACCTATCTCACCCAACAGATGACGCGCAACGGCGTGCCCGAGGAGCAACGCCCCACCAAGTCCACGATCCGCGCCACCCGGAACCTCCCGTTCGCCCGCTCGGTGGCTCGGCCGGTCTTCCTGCCGCCCGCACCCGGGCTGGGTCCGCAGGGAGATGTACCGTCGTCCTCCCTGCTCAAGGCGCGGGTCCGGGCGACAACCGAAGAGAGTGCCGGTATCGAATGGCAGCGGCTCATCGGCTACTACGTCGGTTGCATCGCCGCCGAAACGGCCTCGGACATGCTGCCCCAGCGTGAGGGCGGCGAGGGGAGCAACTACTTCCTGCTCGGATCCGGTCCGGAGCTGATCCAGAGCGGCCTGGAGCGCTCGTTCCGCGCGCCCCGGATCCCGAATCGCAACGACGGCCGGGAGAACGAGTTCTGGTACGGGTATCCGGCGATCTCCCTGCCCACCGAGAATGGCGCCAACCGCGGCCGGCTGTCCGTGCGCGTGGCTCCCCTTCTGCTCCAGCAGATGGAGCTCACCCCGGACGAGGAGGGTCGATCGACGCTCCGGCCGAGCGGTGTGCCGTCCTTGCACAGCGGGCTCCTCGCACAGCTCATGACCGTGGACGAAGTCGCGGAACTCGTTGCTCGCTGGCAGCCCACCTGGCAGGAGGGCAACGGGGCCCAGATGCTCCGGGCCATCCGCGAGCTGCTGACGGAACTCGGGCTGCCGGAGCTCGAGCCCTTGGACGTCTCGGCACTGAGTCGGGAAGGCGTTGTCACCGCGCTTCGACCCGGTGCCCACAACACCGCCATGTTGCTGGTGACGTCGGGCTCCACCCAGATGACCCAGGGGCTCGTGGAGAATCTGGACTACATGGCCGCCCACCCGCAATTGATCTCCGGTACGGCTCTGGAGGCCCTGCTGTCAGGTCAGGGCCACGGCTCCACGACCAGCGGACCCGTCACAGTGGTGGCCTCCGGCCCGTGCAACGAGAGCCAGGAGGCGGTGATCCGCTCAGCCATGGGGAACACCGTCACCGTTGCGACCGGTCCGCCGGGCACTGGGAAGAGCGAGGTGGTGAGAGCACTTGTCGAGACGTGTGTCCAGGCAGGACAGTCGGTTCTCGTGGCCTCGACGAACAATGAGGCCGTCGACGTTGTCGCGCGTCGTTGCGAGGACATCGCGCCCGGCCTGTTGATCCGCACCGGGAACTCCAAGGCGCTGCAGGAGGAGGCCACGAAGCTGGAGCGAATCCTCCGCGAAACCCTCCGGACGCCCGAACGGAGTTCTGCCACCGTCGCGGGCGAACTTCGGATAACCGCTGCCCAACTCAACGATCGGCGTCGGGCCATGGGTCGACAGGTACTCAAGGAGCTCCAGCTAACGGAGCTCCATCGCCTGCGCGAGTCCCACGCGAGGACGCTCGATGTGCCCGGCAGCCTCCTCTCGGCAGCGTGGGCGAACGAGGACGAGGCTCTCCGACGATGGGAGGTCCGGGCGCGCAGAGCCCTTCGGGCCCGGTGGGTGGCTCCCGGCTGGCGCCGGTCACGCGCAACGGCCGCTTTCGTGACGGCTGCTACTGCGGGCACGGGCTCGCCGTGGCCGAGCTCCGTGCCCGGAGGTCTCGAAACCCTGACCCAGCTGGCTGACTTCGCTTTGACCGAAACCGAGTTGAGGGGTCTTCTGGCCGAACTGGATGCTGTGGACGACCAGGCCACGGCAGCGGGGTTGCCGACCCTCTCCGGCCGGCTCTCCGCGCTCTCCCTCGAAGTTTCGCAGTCCAAGTCCTCGGAAGTCCTTCGGGCGGCGAGGGAAGCGATGAACGAGCGGCTCCAGGCACTTCGCCAACGGAGGTCCTTCCGGAAGAGTCAGACGCGACTGCTGAGGCACATCAAGGGTTGGGCCATCAGCACACACTCGGTGCGCCAGTTGGAGCAGTCGCCGAAGCTCTTCGACCTCGTCATCATCGACGAGGCCAGCCAGTGTTCCGTCCCGTCGGTCCTCCCCCTGCTGTTCCGTGCGAAGCGGGCGCTGATCATCGGCGATCCGATGCAGCTCGGGCACATCGCCTCGATCTCGCCCCAGCAGGAGAAGGCTGCCAGGGAGCGGGCCGGCCTCAGCGCCGCCTGGCTGGAGGAGCACCAGCTCTCCTACCGGACTCATTCGTCTTACGACGCCGCCCGGTCGGGTGCGTCGTCGGCCCTGCTACTCGATGAGCACTACCGCTGTCACCCCGAGATCGCGGACGTGGTGAACGGCTACTGCTATGCGGGGCGGCTGAAGGTACTCACTGATGTTCGGGATCAGGTGCCGCCGGTGGACCTGACGGGGGGTCCCGGCCCTGGAGCCGTACTGTCCTGGGTCGACGTACCCGCCGGGGGGTGCACCCGGGGCGGGCACGGTAGCTCCTGGTGCAACACCCTGGAAACGTCGGCCGTCGAACGGGTGGTGTCCGAGCTGTTGAGCCGCCTGCCTGCCCATTCAAAAATCGGCGTCGTGACACCCTTCCGGGCCCAGAAGGAACTCCTGGAGCGGAGACTGCCCGACGACCGCGTCCTGGTCGGAACGGTGCACGCCTTCCAAGGGGGCGAGCGCGACGTCATGGTGCTCACCCTTGTCGCCACCGACAACGCGCCGCAGAACACGATCCATTGGGTGGCGAGTCAGATGAACCTCTGGAACGTTGCCGTCACCCGCGCCAAGTCCCAGCTGATCACGGTCGGCCACCGCGCGTTCTGGCAGCAGCACGCCGGGCTGCCGGCCGAGCTGGCGAGCCGATCGGTTCCGATCGACCTCGACCGGACCACACGGCCGACTCCGCTCAATCACGTGCCTGTTCTCCCGACCACGATGTCCGCGGCGCGCACCGACCTGGCCGACCGAATCCACGCTCACCTCGCCGACCACGGTATCCACGCTGTCGAGCGCTCGACTCTCGTCGGGGGGACGACCGTCGACTTCGTGGTCACGACACGCGACCCGGTCTCGGGGGACGACGAGAACGTCGTGCTGGTCATCGATGAGGGCCCGCGGGACGATGAGGGGCCGGGACGCCACCTGCGGCTCGCACAGGCTCGCTGCGATCTTCTCGTGGGCCTGCCTTCAGGCGGAGTCGGAGCCAAATCGGCACCGGTCGCTCGAAGCATCCGCATCCCGGCATGGCGCATCCTGGCCGGAACCGGTGTACCAGGTCTCACCAGTTGAGCCATTGCACAGGAGGCCTTCGAAGTCCACTTCCTTGAGGTGGAGTTGAAGCGAAGGAGGTCGGAGCACCGACCGAACGCCGTTGCCCGATGAGTGTCGGTCCAGTCCGTACACTGGAGTCACGAGTACGTAGTCGAGTGTTTCCGCCGATTCGAAGGCGAGGCCATGTCCGACTCCTCCGTCCCGCGCTCCCGTTCCCGTGGATCCTCCCGACGCCGGAGGTCCCGTTTCATCGACCAAGCTCGTTTCACCCAACCGGAGTTGCTTGCGGAACGGCTGCTCGTCCACGTGGACACCACGCGAGTGGGGTGGGTGCGAGAGCAGCTCAACACCGGCCGAAGCGGGCTCGTGATCAGTGGGCCGAAGGCCCTCAGGAAGGCACTGGACCTACGGGAGGAGGGCTACGAGGACGTGCTCCTCGCCGACCCGGCGTTCTACGAGGTCGGCATCGCGACGGCAGACCTGCCCTACCTGCAACGGACCGGTGAGTTCCCCACCACCGACCCGCTCGGTCAGGCGGTCCAGGAGCAGTTCGCCGTCGGCGCGACGGCGGCGCTCACGCCAACCGGGTACCTCCGAACCGGGGACACGGCCGCTGTGCGGGCTGCTGTGCGCGATGTGGCCGTGCGCGAGGATCCTCGAATCGTGCTCGCGCTACCGATCGACGTCGGCTGGCTGCAGATCGACTTGGTCGACAGTCTCATCGATGAACTGAGCACAGCACCGGGATCCAAGGCCATCATGCTCGGCGGCCAGTTGGACCCGCTGGCGAGCTTCCCCGACGCTCTCACCGGCCTGACCCGGGTCCTGGCCCAGGTACCGGGCACCGCCCTGCTGCGGGCCGATCTCGCGGCGTTCGGCGCGCTCGCCAGGGGCGCGGCATTCGCCGGCTACGGGCTTTCGGGGCGCCTCCGGCACGTCGTGCCGCCCGGCGAGCCGACGAAAAGCTCGGGGTTCGCCGATTCCCCGTCCGTTCTGTTCCCCGAGTTGATGGCCCTCTTCCTCGGAAAGACCCTCGCACGCCACTTCGCCGCGACGCACGCACCCGTTTGTGAGTGCACGGCCTGCGGACAACGGCCGCTGGACAGCTTCCCGAGCAATCGTGACGCCAAAGCAGCAGCCCAGCACAACACATCCGTATTGTTGTCCTGGCAGCAGACGTTGCAGACCCTGGCACCCGGGCCCGACCGCCAACGGTGGTGGCAGGAACGCTGCCGTACCGCCGTGAACCTCTATCCGCTCGTCAACGCCGCTATCCAGCAACCGAACGGATTCAGGGTCCAGCCGCAACTGCTGCGGTGGTCCCTCCTCAATGCGCCGACACCTTCGACACCGACAGGCGCAGGAGCGGACTGAGAGGGCGGGTGGTTCAACCAAGTCGTCCGTACAGCTCCTCGACGAAGTGCCAGGCCGCTGCGGTGTGCCGCAGCGGCCTGTACGCCTCGGGTTGCAGGGCCATCCGGATCCCATCCTGCTCATGGACGAAGACGCCGATGCCGTAGAAAGCGGCCTCCGTCAAGACCTCGTCCAGCCCCGCGCACGGGATCCGGCGGAGCAGCACGGCTCGGCGGCAGACCGGTGCGAATCGGCCTGCACGCTCAAGACCCTGCCGCCAGTCGGTGGCTGACACAACCGCGAGGTCAACGGCGAGCGGCCGGACCGCTCGACGTGTCACCAGCTCCGTGTTCGACTCGACCGCTCCGTGAGGGAAACGACGAACCTCTACTCGCTGCGGGAGCGAGCCCACCGGAACGGGAAGGTCGACCGGAAGGTCCAGCAGGCACTCCAACACCGCGATGCTGTCCAACCGCTCGGCACCAACCGCTTCCCGCCTGCGATGCTCACGTTCATCAATCCGGTACAGCAGGAGGGCACGGGTTCCCAGGACCGAGAGTGTGATCCCTTCACTCTCCGAGGACACCTGCGAAAGGGCCGCCTCGCGGACAGAGCGCCAAACCGCAGGATTCGCCACACTTGCCATGGACCCCACCTTGCCGTACGGCGCGGCACCCCGGCCAGGCGCCCCTCCGCACCAGGCTTCCAGGATTGCACGGGCGGATCTCGTACCCTCAGGGCAGCACGGGGCCGGGTGGCCATGTCGGGCCAGGGCAAGGAGCCTCCTGACGCCGGGATCCTTCCGACTGGACACGCGAGGTGAGGTCCTGACCGCCTTCCCTGCGCAACCGGCCTGCAGCTGAACCGCTGGAGGCGGGCCCCAGACTCGTCGAACACCCTGTCTTCTGCCTGAGGCCGGGGCTCAGCTGCGGCGGGCCGCACCATCCAGATGGCCTCTCGGCTGCTGCCAAGCGGCCATCCAATCCGCAGCGCCTTAAGGCCAACTACCGTGAACGAGCGGCCCGGTGGGCGACGATCAGGTCGCGATACCAGGCATATGAGGCCTTCGGGGTGCGGCGCTGGGTCTCGAAGTCGACATAGACCAGGCCGAATCTCTGACTGAACCCCTCAGGCCGTCGAACAGACTGTCACTTTACGGCCCGGTGCGCGAAACCCGATTGCCGAGACGCCACCCGAGAGTGGGATCACCGACGTCCTGGGAGGCCCGGGTCAGGCAGAGACGCGGGTCAGGCAGAGGCGCGCTCCAGCAGGCCGCCGCGCTTCCCGGGTGCGAAGACGAGCTGCCAGCCGACCGCGGTCGCCAGTGCCCAGATCAGCCATCCGACGCCGAGATGCCGTGCGAAGACGCCGAGCGCCGACAGCAGGAGCAGGCAGGGCAGTGCCCAGCCGAGGACGTCTTGCCACCGTGCACCGGAGACCACGGAGGACACCACGCTGACGCCGAAGTACACCATGAGGCCCGCGCAGAGCAACCACCGGACGCCGCTCCCCGCAGGGTCGTGCGGATGCGCGATGGCCAGGCCCAGGCCGGCGGCGACGGAGGCGAGCGCGCCGGTCGTCAGGCAGTGCAGGGACAGGGCCAACCGCACCGGAAGATCGCGCCGGCCGGTCTTCGGGATCCCACCGAAGCCGTAGAGCAGCGACATGCTCCACAGGCCGGACAGCAGGGCGAACGAACCCACCGCCGCGCCGGCCAGGTGCACATCCCAGGAGGTGTCGGCGGCGACCGAGGTGATCTGGATGACCCCCTCGCCGAGCACGATGATGACGTAGAGGCTCAGCCGCTCCATCAGGTGCGGCACATCTGCGTAGGCCGCCTCGATCACCGGCAGCCGCCCGCGGTCGCCGTTCCTCCTCACGAGGCGCCCCGCCCACTCCTGCGCGCCCCGCAGCATGCGGCTGCCGGCGTCCACGAGTATGGCCAGCAGGTCGAACCCGATTCCCAGGGCCCACAGCCAGTAGCGCGCCGGAGCATCCACCCACAGCGACACGATCCACGGCAGGACACCGAGACCCATCTGGGCCACCGGCCAGTCCATCACCACCCGCCCGCGCCGCCAGAACCGGCTGGACAGCCAGCGCAGGAAGACGTATGCGGCGACGAACGCGAGGTGGTGCCTCGTACCGCGGATCCCGGGGACGGCCGCGACCATGACGGCGAGGCCGAGCATCGCCAGCAGGAGACCGGGCGTCCGGGCGCGGTCACCCTCGACGTTCCCGTAGACGGTGAAGCAGACCCAGGCGATCCAGAAGGCGAGGTACAGCAGGACGTACAGGGCGAGATCGGCGGCCGTCGGGCCCTCGTGCAGGAGGTGTGACAACTGCAGCACGCCCGCGACGACGACGAGGTCGAAGAAGAGCTCGGTCCAGGAGGCATGCCGCTCGGCGCCGCCCGCCGACTCGGCGGTGTTCATGAATGTCATGAGGTGATCATCGGTCATGCTCCGATCGGTGATCTCCTGCAGGCTCCGGGCGGTGGCGTCAGCACCCTCCAACGCAGTCCGATCCGACAACCGCTCACCCACCGGCGACTTCACCTGTCCGGGACGTGGCACAACCCGATCAACGACTTCACCGCACCGAAGTGGCCGGTACTGCCTCCAACTGGGCCGGGCCTCAGGTGTGGTTCGCGGGTCCGTGGTCGGGGCAGTCGGTCAGTGCGTTAGCGGTCAGCGCGAGGTGCTGCGTGAGTAGTTCTGCGGCGGTGTCGGCGTCGCGCGCCAGCGTTGTCTCCTCCAGTCGGCGGTGTTCGGCGATGCCGTCCCGGCCCGGGGCACGGTGCGCCGACCAGCGGCGGGCCAGCTCGCTCGCGGTCCACATCCGGTCGAAGGCCTCCAGCAGGACGGCGTTGCCGCAGCCTTCGAGCAGGGTGCGGTGGAAGGCGCGGTGGGCTTCGGCCCATTCGGCGCTGTAGTACTCGCCCTCCCCTTCCGCGTACGCAGGGGTGCGGGCCAGCCGGTGGTGGGTGGCCCGCACGCGGGCCTCCCAGTCGACGTCGCCGCGTTCGATGGACATGCGCAGCATGATCGGTTCGATGGTGCGTCGGGCTTCCGCGATCTCCTGCCAGCGGCGGTCGGAGAAGGCCGGGACGGCGAAGCCGCGGTTGGGGAGACGGTCGGCGAGGCCCTCGCCGACCACCCGTAGCAGCGCCTCGCGCACGACGGCCAGGCTCACGCCCTGTTCCTTGGCGAGTTCCTGCGGCTTGAGGGCATCGCCGGGGACGTACTGTCCGCGCATGATCGCGTCGCGCAGGCGTGTGTAGACCTGCTCGGAGAGCATCGGCTTCCCCGAGGCGGCCGCGGTGTGGGTCGTCATGCCACCATCATAGACGATCTGGAAGATAATCGATTATTACTGCTATGGTCGATTCGAAGTCGTCATCGGCATGCGGCATCGCCACCGCTGCGCGCCGGACGGCACTCGGGCGGGCCCCTTCGCGGCCGCCCGCAACACGCTCTGAAAAGGAACGATGCAATGAGCACCAACAACCCCTTCGCCCGCCTCCCGGAGACGGCATCCTTCACCGTCACCAGCACGACCGTCACCGACGGCGCCGCATGGCCGGTCGAGCAGTACTCCGGCCTCTCCGGCATCCCGGGAGGGAAGGACGTCTCTCCGCAGCTGTCCTGGAGCGGCGCCCCGGAAGGCACCCGGAGCTACGCCGTCACCGTCTACGACCCCGACGCGCCCACCGGCTCCGGGTTCTGGCACTGGGCGGTCGCCGACATCCCCGCCACCGTCACCGAGCTGCTTGAGGGTGCTGGCGACGACACCGGCTCCAGCCTGCCCGAGGGCGCGTTCCAGCTGCCCAACGACGCCCGCATGGCCCGCTTCATCGGCGCCGCCCCGCCGGCCGGCCACGGCCCGCACCGCTACTTCATCGTGGTGCACGCCCTCGACGTCGACACCATCGGCGTCCCCACCGACGCCACCCCCGCCGTCCTCGGCTTCACCATGGCCGGCCACATCCTCGGCCGCGCAGTCCTGACCGCCACCGCCGAAACCCCCGCCTGACCAGCACCATGTCGCAACTCATCGACACCACGGAGATGTACCTGCGCACCATCCTGGAACTTGAGGAGGAAGGCGTGGTCCCCATGCGTGCCCGCATCGCCGAGCAACTGCACCAGAGCGGACCCACCGTCAGCCAGACCGTCGCCCGGATGGAGCGCGACGAGCTGCTGCACGTCGCCCGCGACCGGCACCTGGAACTGACCGACCGGGGCCGCCGACTGGCCACACGTGTCATGCGCAAGCACCGCCTCGCCGAGTGCCTGCTCGTCGACGTGATCGGCCTGGAATGGGAACAGGCCCACACCGAAGCCTGCCGCTGGGAACACGTGATGAGCGAAGCCGTCGAACGCCGCGTCCTGCACCTGCTGCAACACCCGACCACATCCCCCTACGGCAACCCGATCCCGGGCCTGGAGGAGCTCGACAAGAAGAACACAACGGACCCGTCCCTCGGGGAGGAATTGAAGGGATTGATCAGCCTCAACGACTTCCGGCGGGCCCCGGACGGCGCGAGCGCGGTCGTACACCGCATCGGAGAGCCGATCCAGGCCGATCTCCGGCTGATGCACGCCCTGCGCCGCGCCGGGGTGCAGCCCGGCGCCGTCGTGCAGGTGACACCGTCGCCCGACGGTGTCACGGTCGCCAACGCACAAGGGGCCGCGGAACTTCCCGCACGGGCGGCCGCGCATGTCTTCGTGACCGCGCACTGAGCAGCCGTCACATGCCGCTCATCATCGTGGCCGGGGTGTCCGCGTTTTGCGGGCCGTTGGGCGTGCTCGGGCTCGCTGCGGCTTCGTCGAGCGCGGCTCGGCGGGCGGTGGCGTCCTCGCTCATCCGGCGGCGCAGCTCCCGATAGGTGTGGTGGTCGGTGAGCGAGGACCGGGCCGGCCGCGTGGTGGGCCGGCCGCCGGGGCCCTGGCCGGGCTGCACCACGGGGCGGCGCCGACGCGGACGTCGACGGCCGTCACGGTGCCGGGCCGCAGCTGCTCGAAGGCGGCGAGGATGTGGCGGGCCCGGTGGCGGAGTGGGCGGCCGGCGAGCACGCGCAGGCGGAGGGTGGTCGGCGCTCGCCGACCGGCCGTGGCCCAGCCGGCGAGTCGAGAGCAGAAGGCTCAGCGGGCCAGCAGGTCCCGGATCGCGGCCGCGATCTCGTCGGGTGCCTCTTCGGCCATGAAGTGCCCGGCTCGGGTCAGCCGGTGGTCCAGATCCGGCGCCCATGCCTTCCACACCCCGACAGCGTCGTAGCCGAGCTGCGCACCCCAGTCCTGCTGGACGACCGCCACGGGCATGGCCAGCTGCGACCCGGCGTCCAGGTCCGCCTGGTCGTGCGTGACGTCGATGTCCGCCGAGGCCCGATAGTCCGCGACGATCGACGTCACCGCCGCGGCGCTCGCGCGCAGGTATTCGGCACGCACCTCTTCGGGCATGGTGGTCGGGTCGTTGGCCCAGGCGTCGAGGAACGAGCCGAAGAACGCGTCCGCACTGCCTGCGATCATCGCCTCCGGCAGGCCCGGCGGCTGCGCCATCAGGAAAAGGTGGTAACCGACCGACGCCGAGGCGCCGTGCAGGACGTTCCACATGTCGAGCGTCGGCACGATGTCGAGAATGCCCAGGTGCGTGATGGTCTCAGGGTGGTCCAACCCCGCCCGGAAGGCGACCAGGGCTCCCCGGTCGTGGCCGACGAGGGCGAAGCGCTCGTGCCCGAGCGCCGCCGCCAGGGTCACGACGTCGGCGGCCATGGTGCGCTTGGCGTACACATCAGGGTCAGTGGCCGCCGGCTTGTCGCTGGCGCCGTAGCCCCGCAGGTCGGGACAGATCACCGTGTGCTCGTCGGCGAGACGCTCGGCGACGTGCCGCCACATCAGGTGGGTCTGGGGAAAACCGTGCAACAGCACGACCGGGCTGCCGCTGCCGCCGACAGCGGCAGCCAGCTCCACACCGTCCGCGCCGGGCAGGCGGATGTGATCGAAGCCGGGAATGGTGAGCGTCATGAGGGAGCATCCTTGCGGGTCGGGGACTTGACCGGATCAGCTTGGGCGACAGCGATCAGCAGCCGATCAGTACGGTTGGGCGCAGCCGGCCCCTGGCCCGGAGGATAGGAGCATGCGAATCGACGTGCTCGGTGCGGTGCGGGCCCTCCACGACGACGGCAGCCCGGTTGACCTGGGCGGACCCCGCCATCGTGAGGTACTCGCCCGGCTCGTCGCCGCCGAGGGACGGATGGTCACCACCGACACCTTCGTCAATGACCTGTGGACCGATCCACCTGCCCGCGCCGTGGGCGCGCTGCGCACCTTCGTCGCCGCGCTGCGCCGCGCCCTCGAACCCGACCGACCGCCCCGCGATCCGCCGCGCGTCATCGTCACCGAAGGTCCCGGCTACGCGCTGCGCCTGCCGCGCGAGGACGTGGACGTCCATCGGTTCCAGGACGCCCTGGCCCGAGCCCGCCGCACCCCCGAGGCGGTGACCGACCTCGGCGCGGCACTCGCGGCCTGGCGCGGACCCGCCTACGCCGATGTGACCGGCTCCCCATGGGCGCAGCGCGAGCAGACCCGGCTGGAGGAGCTCAGGTTGGACGGGGTGGAAGTGCGCGCCCGCATCCTCCTCGACTCCGGGGAAGGGGCAGATCTCGTCGCCGAACTGGGTGCCCATGTCGCCGAACACCCGTGGCGCGAGTCGGCCTGGGAGCTGGTTGCCCGCGCGCTGTACCGCGCGGGCCGCCGGGCCGACGCGCTGGCCGCTCTCCGCCGCGCCCGCGCGATGCTCGTCGGCCGACTCGGACTCGACCCCGGTGGCGACCTGCAGCGCCTGGAGAGGGACATCCTCACCGGGTCCGCGCGCCCGGAAGGAGCACGTACCGCGTGGACCGGCCCTGGTGTCCGGCTCGGCCCGCGCACCACCGTGGATCTGGCCCGCACCCTCGCACTGGCGGGTGGCGACGCCCTCGTCCACTCGCGGCGCGACCGCCTCGCCGCCGTCCGGGCGGCGGAACGCACGGGCGACCTCTCCCTGACCGCCCGCATCATCGGCGCCTACGACGTGCCCGCCATCTGGAGCCGGGCCGATGACCCGGAGCAGTCCCGCGCCGTCGTCGCTGCTGCCGAGCGCACGCTCGCCGGGCTCGGACCAGGCGGCCCCGCCGACCTGCGCGCCCGCCTCCTGGCCACGGTCGCCGTCGAGAGCCGCAGCGCCGATCTGTCCGGGACCGAGCTGAAGCACGCGCGGCAGGCGGCGCGTCAGGCAGAGGCGCTGGCACGGGACCTGGCCGATCCAGCCCTGCTGGCCTTCGCCCTCAACGGGGTGTTCCTGCAGTCCTTCAGCGGCCCCGGGCTCGCGGCGGCACGGGACAGGATCGGCGCCGAGATCCTCGACCTGTCCACCCGGCACGAGCTGCCGAACTTCGCCGTACTCGGCCGACTCGTCCGCCTGCAATCCGCCTCGGCCCTCGGCGACCTCGACGCCGCGACCTCGCACGCCGATGCAGCCGACCGGCTCGCCGCCGCCACCGAGGCGCCCCTCGTCCCCGTCCTCACCGGGTGGTTCAGGGCCCGGGCCACGGCCGCCCGCAGCGCCGAACCCGGCGGACCGACCGCCGCCACGGCAGCAGCGCACTACCGCGCCGCCGAGGACACCCTCCGGACGGCCGGAATGCCGGGGCTGCACCGCGGCCTCTTCCCGCTCGCCCTGCTGGGACTGCGCCTGCTGCACGACCGGCCCGCGCCCACCGACCCGCACCTCGACTGGGGCCCGTACGGGCCCTGGACGCGACCCCTCGTGCTGCTCGCCCAGAACCGGGGCGAGCAGGCCCGTACCGCCCTCGCCGCGGTGCCCGAACCACCGCGTGACCACATGCAGGAGGCCATGTGGTGCCTGACCGCCCGTGCCGCCGTACGCCTCGGCGAGCGCGGAATCGCCGCCCGCGCTGCGGCTGCCCTGCGTGATGCCCGTGCAGAACACGCGGGCGCCGCCAGCGGATTGCTGACCCTGGGCCCGGTGGCGCGGTACCTGGCAGAAGCGGAGGCATGCGCCGGAGCGGGGTGAGCGACCGCCGTCCGCGAGCCCCGGGCCCGTCCGCGCTCACCTCACGGCCCGCGGGATCAGGTCGCCATGACGTTCAGGGGCGTCTGTGGCCGACACCAGGCAGTCGCGACGGCTCGGCGCCACGCGTGGTGATCCACCTGCTCACCCTCGTACCCCCGCTCCGTAATGGCTTGAGGTGATCGTGCCGGAGGACCGCGGCCCGGGCCGCCGGCCCGATTCACTTGATGCGGGCCCGTCTGCGATCGGTGTGCCGGTGCGGTCGCCGGTGCCCGGGAGGTCCTTGGCGGGCCGGCCTGCGGGTGCGCTCACCGGGCATCGACCGGGTGAGGACGCCGAGTGTGAGCAGGGCGAGCGCCGGCAGCACGGCGACGATGATTCCCATCGGCAAGGCGTCGGTGGCGCCACCCGCGCCGGCCAGCGGAGCAAGTGCCGCTCCGAACATGAACTGGCTGAAGCCGAGCAGGGCGGCGGCCGACCCGGCGTGTCCGCCGTGGTCGGCCAGGGCCTGGGCCGCGGCGTTCGGCATGACCAGGCCCACGCTGGAGACCAGGACGAACAGGCCGATCAGGAGCACGGGCAGGGGCGCCCGTGTCAGCACCGCGCCCAGGACCGTGGTGCCACCGGCTGTCGCGCCCAGCAGACCGGCGAGCAGCAGCACGCGGGCGCCGGCCCGGGCCACCAGCCGGCCGCTGATCCGGGCGGCCGCGACGAGTCCGGCGGCGTTGGCGGCGAACACGGCGCTGTACTGCTGCGGTGACAGGCCGTGGATTTCCTGCAGGACGAACGGCGAGCCGGAGATGTAGGCGAACATCGCCGCGAAGACCAGGCCGTTGGCCAGGACGTACCCGGTGAAGACCCGGTCGCCGAGCAGTTGCCCGATGACAGCCGGCAGCGGCTGGCGTGACGCGGAGGGGCGGGTCTGCGGCAGTCCTGCGGCGGAGGCCGCCAGCATCACGGCGCCGAGTACGGCCAGGGCCACGAAGATTCCGGGCCAGGCCGTGACGCGCAGTAGCTGGCCGCCGAGGACCGGCGCGAGCACCGGCGCCAGGCCGGTGATCAAGGTCAGTGTGGAGAAGAGACGTGCGGTGCGGGTTCCGGAGGTGCGGTCGCGGACCATGGCGTTGGCGATGACGATGCCGAACGCCCCGCCGATGCCCTGGACCAGGCGTAGGCCGACGAAGGTCGGGACGTCGGGCGCCACCGCGCAGAACGCGCTGGCGATCGTGTAGAGGGCGAGGCCCGCCAGCAACGGACGCCGCCGGCCGTAGGTGTCGCTCAGCGGCCCGGCGATCAGCTGCCCGACGGCCAGCCCGGCCAGGCAGGCGGTGATGGTGAGCTGGGTGGCCGCGGCGCCGGCGCGCAGGTCGCCGGCGAGGTCCGGCAGTCCGGGCAGGTAGCCGTCGATGGACAGTGGTCCCAGGGCCACGAGCGCTGCGAGCAGGACGATGAATCGGGTGTGCGGGCCGGCGGCGTCGTTGCTCATGGCTCAGTACGCCACGGTGATGCGGCGGCGGATCGCGGTGCCGCTCTCGATCGTGTCGGCCAAGGCGATCGCGTAGTCGGCGTACGAGATGCGGCTGTTGCCGTCGTCGTCGGTGAGCAGGGTGTCCCCGGCGCTGCGGTAGGCCCCGGTCCGCTCGCCCGCTGCGATGACCGCGGCGGGCGACACGTACGTCCAGTCGAGGTCGTGCACGCCGCGGTAGAGGTCGAGCGCTTCGGACTGGGCCTCGGCGTTGGCCTTCCACAGCGCGGGGAAGTCCGGGTCGTCCATGACCCGGGCGCCGGTCGGCGTGCGCAGGCTGCCGGCACCGCCGATGGTGACCAGGCGGGTGACGCCGGCTCGGCGGAGTCCGTCGATCAGCGCACGGGCGGCACCGACGATCGTGGCGCGGTCGTCCTCCTGGCCGATCCGGGGGCCGACGGCCGACAGTACGGCGTCGTGGGAGGCGGCGAGGCCGGCGACCGCGGCGGCGTCCGTGACGTCACCGGTGGTCACGGTCAGGGCCTTGTGCTCGAGTCCGTCGACGTGGCCGGCTCGGGTGACCGCGGTGACGGTGTGGCCGCGACGCAGGAGTTCCTCGGTGGTGGGCCGGCCGATGTTGCCGCCGGCACCGAACAGGACGATCTTCATGTGTTGCTCCTTGTTTCTGATGGTCTCTGATGTTTTCTGATGGTCAAAGGACGGGCCGGCCGTCGGCGATGATGGCCGCGGTGATGCCGCGCTCGTCGGCGGCGTGCTGGAAGCGCTGCTCGATGTCGGGTTGTTCGGTGTAGAACGGCGGGTTGTGGAACAGGCCGTAGTGCATGGCGCAGACGGTGCCGGCGCCGAGCGCGACGGCGGCCTCGACGCCCTGCTCGGGGGTCATGGTCGCCGGGACGTTGGCCGCGTAGCCCTCGAAGTGGGCGATGACGCCGTTGACCGGGACGAACGCGACGTCGAACGGGCCGTGGTCGCGGGCGATCTGCCACCAGCTGCCGTGCCACTGGGTGTCGCCGCAGTGGATGATCCGCCGGCCGGCGCCTTCGACGACCCAGGCGACCTGGTCGCAGTCGTTGCCGCGCCAGTCCAGCGAGGTCACCGGGGTGACGGTCAGCTCTCCGATGCGGCGTGACCGGCCCAGGTCCTGGGCAACGGGGGTGATGCCCGCCTCGTGCAGCGCCGCCGCGCTCGGGGTGTGGCAGCCGATCGTGCCGGTGGCCGCGATCCGGGCGATCAGGTCGTGGTCGTAGTGGTCGGGGTGCAGGTGGGTGATGAGGGCGTGGGTGCCGGGCGGGGTGTCGACCGGGTCGACCGGCCGGTGCGGCGGCCCCATCACCGGCGCCAGCGGAGCGACGTTCTCAAGCGGGTCGATCAGCAGGCGGGTGTCGCCGAGACGGATCTCGACGCCGGCCCAGGCCAGCCGACGCACGGAAAGGGTGGTGGTCATGGGCAGCGACGCTAGACCGCCGTTGTTGAGAAAGTCAACAAGAGAGTTCTGAATCTCAACGCCGCAAGGTAGGGTGGTGGCATGCGCACCTACGGGCAGTACTGCGGCATCGCGAAAGCACTGGACACCATCGGCGACCGGTGGACCCTGCTGATCGTCCGTGAACTGCTCGCCCTGGGTCCGTGCCGGCACACCGACCTGCGCAACGGGCTGCCCGGGATCGCCAGTAATCTGCTGGTCGACCGGCTCCGCGAACTGGAGGAAGCCGGCCTGATCCACCGCAAGGCCGCCCCGCCGCCGGTGGCCACCACCCTGTTCTCCCTCACCGAGCGTGGCCGCGCGCTGGAGCCGGTGCTGCAGGAACTGAGCCGATGGGGAATTCCGCTGTTGCGCGAGCCGGCCGGCAGCGACACCTTCCGCACCCACTGGCTGGACATGCCCGCCCGGGCACTGACCGACCACCGTCCCGACCAGCCGGCAATCGCCCTGCAACTGCACGCCGACGGCAACGAAGACCTGGTCATCGAAGTCAAGGACGGCTCGGTGCACACCCACGCCGGCCGGGTCGACCACCCCACCGCGTCCCTGACCGGACCGCCGCACCTGCTGGCCGCGACCCTGCTCGGCGACCTCGATCTGAGCGCCGCCGTACAGCAAGGCCTGCAGCTCAGCGGCAATCGCGAGGCAGTACTGCGCATCCTGCCCCGCTGAACGACCGGCCGCGCGCGAGACTGCGACCTCAAGCCCTACCGAGTCTGCGCCGGTCTCGAAAACGGTCCTCTGTCGTGCGCAACGGGCTGCTGGGACCGGCTGCCGTGGCCGCGGCGATCACTACCACGGTCTGGCTCGGGCCGTGGCCAACGGAACCACAGCATCATGTCGCCGTGACCCGCGAGGGGCAGATGGTCCCGCACGCATGGGGGACCGAAATTCCCGTGGTACTGACCGGTCTGAATCCCGGTCGGACCTACCGTGTGCTGACCGCCCACGCCGCTGGGAATCGCGCCCTGGGCGGCGGCGTGCGCATCCCCGAGGGTGAGACCGTGCACATGAGGATCACGACGGCCGTACCACGCCAGGCCGTAGCGGTGGTGCTCGTGGAGGACGAGAGCGGCCGGGAGATGGCGCGGATGTCCGTTTCCCCGACTGCCCGATGACCCCAGCAGCGGACCGTGCCGGACTCCCGGAGAGGTCTGCGCTGTGCTTCCCCTCGTAACGTAGAGCTCTGACCCGATGTGGAGTTGAGGGCGGGTAAGCGACGTGGCGACGACGCCGAGTTCCGTGAGGGGGCGGTGTGGATCGTGCTGGAGACTGCACGACTTGTCCCCGGGCCGGACGGGCACGCCTCGCCCCGGTGGCCGGAACCCGTGGCGGCGGTTTCAGTTCCGCGCGCGGCATATCGGTCCAACACCCCTGAGCCTGCGCGGCCCGCCCCCAAGCCGGCCGTACCTGTACGGCTCACAGCCTCAGCGTCGGTGCCGGGCCTGATGGGCCGCGATCAGGTCGCGGTACCACGCGTACGACGCCTTCGGCGTGCGCACCTGCGTCTCGAAGTCCACGTGCACGAGCCCGAAGCGCTGCTCGTACCCCTCGGCCCATTCGAAGTTGTCGAGGAGGGACCAGGTGTAGTAGCCGCGGACGTCGACGCCTTCGGCGATGGCGGTGGCGAGGGCGTCGAGGTGGGTGGCGAGGTAGTCGATGCGCAGCTGGTCGGGGGCGGCGGACTCGTCGACGGAGCAGCCGTTTTCGGTGATGGTGATGGGCGGGAGGGCGATGCCGTACAACTCCTGCAATCCGACGAGGAGTCGGCGGAGGCCGTCGGGGACGACGGGCCAGCCGAAGGCGGTGTGGGGGACGTCGGGGATGTCGACGAGGTCGAAGGGCAGGCTCGGGTCGGTGGGGGCGGCGATGCGGGTGGGGTTGTAGTAGTTGACGCCGAGGGCGTCGAGGCCGGGGGCGTGGATGAGGTCGGTGTCGCCGGGGTGGATCGCGCCGAAGATGTCGTCGGGGACCCCGAGGGCGGAGAGGTCGGGGTAGCGTCCGAGGAGGACGGGGTCGGTGAACAGGCGGTTGTGGAGGGCGTCGTATGCCGCGGCGGCAGTCAGGTCGGCGGGGTTCGGGGTGGCCGGTTCGACGGGGGTGAGGTTGTTGGAGAGCATCACCTCCAGGCCGCGCTCGTGGAGCAGCGAGGCGGCCAGACCGTGGCCGAGGAGTTGGTGGTGGGCCGCGGGGAGGGCCTCGAACATGAGGGCGCGGCCGGGGGCGTGGATGCCCATCGCGTAGCCGAAGACGGTGTGGACGAAGGGCTCGTTGAGGGTGATCCACGTCGAAATGCGGTCGCCGAGCCGGTCGGCCGTGGCGGCGGCGTAGTCGGCGAAGCGGTACGCGGTGTCGCGGTTGAGCCAGCCGCCTTCGTCCTCCAGGGCCTGCGGGAGGTCCCAGTGGAAGAGGGTGGGCAGCGGGGTGATCCCCGCCTCCAGCAGGGCGTCGACCAGACGGTCGTAGAAGTCGAGGCCTGCGGGGTTCACGGGGCCGCTGCCGACGGGCTGGATCCGCGACCAGGCGATGGAGAAGCGGTAGCCGTCGAGCCCGAGGCCCTTCATCAGGGCGATGTCCTCGGGGTAGCGGTGGTAGTGGTCGCAGGCGACCGCCCCCGTGTGCCCGTCTCGAATGACTCCGGGGCGGGTGACGAAGGTGTCCCAGACGGACGGGCCGCGGCCGTCCTCCTCCGCCGCCCCCTCGATCTGGTAGGCGGCGGTGGCGACACCCCAGCGGAACCCCGCCGGCAGGTCATGGCGGTCCGGCATGGCGGCCTCCTGACAGTAACGTGAGGAATGCTCATGTTACTGACGTCACGCTGAAACACCAGAGGAGGCGGGACACCAGCGGGACGGCCGACGTCGGCGACGCCGGCGACGGCGGATCCGCACCGCCGGCCCCTCGGTCAGCCTCCGACACCGACATCCGCGAAGGGCGCCGGACTCAGGCCGAGCGGGCCTCCGAAGGGCGAGTTCAAGGCGTAGACGAGGACGACCATGAAGGCGATGAGGCTGGTGAACCCCATGGCCAGCACCAGGTGGGTGCCGGTGCGCTCGATCCCGAAGAGGAACATCAGTCCCAGGGTGAGTGCGCCGCCGGCGAGCAGGCCGAACCACATGACCCCCGACATGCCCCGATTCCCGGCCGCCTCACGGCCGTGACGCGCCTGGTAGGCCACCGAGATCTGCCCGAACGCCAGCTGGTCCACCTGCTGTTGCGCGTTGGTGGTGGGCTCGAAGGACGTCCAGGCGTTCTGCACGTCGTGAAGGAGCGTCCAGCCGCGCGTGCCCAGCGGCTTGCGCTGCTCCATCAGCGGCCACTCCTCGTTCCGGACATACGCGGCGTAGGTGTCCGCCGCCGCGCGGGCCCGCTGAGCAGCGGCGGGTGGAAGCCCGTCGGCGAGCAGGAACGTCTGGTGCACTGCCCCCGCCTCGGCGCTGATGTTGGCATCGGCGTCGTCCTTGGCCTCCCACACCGTGACCAGCGCAAGGCCCAGCACCAGGGCGTACAGCACGCCGACCATCATCGTCAGGTACTCGGCGGTGTCGTCGCGCGCCTCTCCCGCCGGCGCCGACCGCCTGGCCCTACGGCCGTTGAACAGGACAGCGCCCCCGGCGACGGCGACGAATCCGACGACGATGCCGATCACGGCGATCACGTGTTCCATGGCGCCCCTGCACTCGGGTCGGATCGGCGGCGCGCCCTCCGGCGACGCCACGCGATGGCTGCGGCGGCGATCGCGGGAACGAACAGGACCAGGAAGATCAGGACGAACCTGTGCAGCACCGGGAGCGTGCCCTGGCCGAAACGACCGGGACGCAGAAGAGGTGACGGCACGTTGTTCCCCCCGGCACGTGCTCCCGGGGAACCGGAGGGTGTCGCGGACGCGGTACCGGGACCACTCGGCGAGCCCCCCACGGGCTTGCGCCCGCTGCCCGGCACCCCGGCACCGCCGACACCACCGGCGCCGGCTGCCCCGGCTGCCCCGGCTGCTGGCGCACCGGATGCGGGAGCCCTGGTCGCGGCTGCGCCGGGTGCAGGCGCGCCGGGTGCGGGTGCGCTGGGTGCGGGCACACCAGCGACGGGCGCACCGCCCGCAGGAGCGCCGGCTCCGCCCACCGGTGCCCCGGGCACGGGAGCCCCAGGCACGGGAGCCCCGGCTACGGGAACGTTGGCTACGGGAGCACCGGCCGCGGGTCCGGCTACTGGTACACCTCCCACGGAAACACCAGCTGCAGGAACCCCTGCCCCGCCCGCAGGAGCCGCAGGCGCGGGAGCCCCGGCTACGGGAACCCCACCCCCGGGTGCACCGGCCGCAGGAGCACCGGGTGCGGCAGGCCCTCCCCCGACTGCGGGAACCCCAGGAGCAGGAGCCCCGGCGGCCGGAGCCTCTGGGGCGCGAGCGCCCGGGGCGGGGGCCCCGCCTGCCGGCGCTCCCGGCATCCCTGCCCCGCCGGAAGGAAGCCCAGGCACGGAAGCGCCTGCCCCAGGTGGCACTCCGGGCACCCCGGCTCCACCCGAAGGAACCCCGGGTACGGGCCCGCCGGGTGCAGGCACCGCAGGTACGGGCACCCCAGGCACAGGCACCCCAGGTACGGGCGCCCCGGGCACGGGCACCCCAGGCACAGGCACCCCAGGCACAGGCACCCCAGGTACGGGCGCCCCGGGCACGGGCACCCCAGGCACAGGCACCCCAGGCACAGGCACCCCAGGCACAGGCACCCCGGGCACCGGCAACCCAGGCCCGCCGCCCGCGGGAGCCCCTGCCCCGCACGCGGGCGCTCCGGGTGCGGAAGCTGCGGGAGCCGCCGGAGCCGCCACCATGGCCGCCGGCGCCGTGCCTCCGGGCGTGGGTGCCCCTGGGCCGGGTGTTCCCGTACCGGGGGTGGGTGGTGTCGGGCCGGCGCCCACGCCGGTGTAGCGCGCGTGCGCCGTACGGGTGAGGGTGGCGCGGCCGTAGGTCGTGACCGCTCGGGCGGTGACCAGGCCCTGGTGTTCTCCGGGCAGGGCGCGCAGGGTTGCCGTGCAGACGATGGTGGCAGCCGGGCGAAGTCGGGAGGTGTCTGCGCCACCGTCGCCCGGGCAGCGGGGTTCGGCCCCGGGAGCGAGGGTGTCGGTGATCCGCACGTCGGTCACCGGGGCTTGACCGTCGTTGCGCAGTTCGTAGCTCACCCGCACCTCGGCGCCGGCTTTCACCGCCGGTGTGCCGGGCCGGCCGTCGACCGTCACCGACAGCACCAACTCGTCTGTGCTTGGCCCGCCGTGGGGATGGGGGGCAGTCGAGCCGGCGGACGGCGGGCCGGCGGCGGCGCCGGCCAGCACCAGGCCGGCGGCAGCTGCGCACAGGGACAGTTTCCAGCCAGACATACGATCCAGTTATGACCCTGGGGCGGCCTGTGGCCTCCCGACACGCCTTCCGAGGGGTGTCGATCCGCACCGATCACACGACGGGGGTAACGGCCGCGAACGGGCGGTGGCGCGCGCGTCTGATGCCGGTGTACGCCCCGGTGCCGACCGGGGCCTACAACGTGCAGCAGGCCTCCGGGCACGGCGTCTCCGCGCCGAGGGCCGGGGGGCGGGGGCCGGGGCCGGGGGGGCGGGGGCCGGGGCCGAGGCCGGGCCGCTCCGGCCGTCGGCTCAGAGGCCCGTGTAGGTGAACTCGTCGGCCGGGCCGGTGGCGGAGGCGATTTCGCCGGCCGTCACGGTGATGTCCACCGTCTGGTCGTCATCGATCTGCAGGGGCGCGGTGGCGGTGAGCTGGGTGTCCGAGATCCAGGTGACCGACTTTGACGGCCGGTCCTTGAAGTTCACGCCGGCGTCCTCGGGGAAGCCCGATCCGGTGATGGTGACCGTGGTCCTCATCGCCGGCCCGCTGATCAGGTCGATACCGGTGACCACCAGGGGCACCGGCCCGTCGTAGGCGAACTGCCCGAGCCGCACGACGGGCGACGTGCGGCGGACGTTGGTGACCCGGACGTCCACGATGCCGACGCCGTCGGGCACCGTGGCGCTGATCCGGTAGCCGCCCACGCCGATGATCGGGTCGGGGCACGGGATGGGACCGAAGTCGAGAACGCTGCCCGGGGTGAAGCCGCTGCCCTCGATGACGACCGTGGAGCCGCTCGTGCCGAAGGCGGGACTGACGCCGGTCACCGTCGGCCCGGGGGCGAGCATGGAGGTCTGGAGCAGGCCGAGGTAGGTGTTGTCGGCGTGCTGGTAGGCGACTTGCCCCAGGAAGTCCGCCGACGTGCTGTTGACGAGTGCCGGGTCGTGCGTCGAGTAGTCCCCGTCCGACGGCACCTGCTGCCGCACCCCGGGCTGCACGTAGACGTTTCCCTTCGGGAGCCCGTCGAGGACGTCGCTGGCCCGCACCCGCACCGCGCTGCTCGTCGGGGAGCGCGTGGCCCCCGTGCGCGCGGCGCTGTCGGGAAACAGCCGCACCGCGCACCCCCTCGGTCTGCCCGGCGACCGCGAACGGGAGGTCGCCGGCCCGGGCTCGGCGGGGCTGCGCACCCGCGAGATCGCCGAGCGGCTGTTCCTCAGCCCCCGCACGGTGGAGACGCACCTGTCCCGGGTCTACCGCAGACTCGACGGCTCCTCCCGGCTCGCGCTGTCCGACCTCACGGGACAGAACAGCGGGCCCCCGACCCGCGTCAGGCGCGCCGGTCAGGCCCGCCGGTCGGGCACGGAGACGGTGAAGAGGCTGCGGAAGTACGAAGGGTCCACGCCCTCGTCGACCATCCGTCCCTCGGCCTCCACCCAGGCGTGCGCGCCGAACGGCGGGCGGGCGCGGACTCCCACCGCCCAGGTCGGCCAGGTGCCGCGCGCCCGGCAGAGCAGGACGGTCGCGAGCGAGCGCGGCAGGCAGCCTTCGAAGGCCGCGCAACGCAGGCTGACCGCGACGACGGCGTCGCGCGCCGCCTCCGCCTCGGCGTAGCTCGCCGGGCGGGCGCCCCTGCCGAGCCGGGTCAGCAGCGCGCGGATCCTGGCCGGCGACTTCCGGGCGATCAGCCTGGCCAAGCCCACCGCCACCTTGGCGCAAAGCTTTTGACTGATCGTCAGATTCGTTCCGGACCTGGCGGGCACCACCGCGTCGCTCATCTGGCCACTACCTTGAGCGCGACCAGCTTGGCGACCAGCCGCTCGACGTCCTGCCCGGCCCGGTCCGGTGTGACGTCGAAGGCGGCCGTCAGCCGCTCGGCGGCCTGTTCGACGGTGCCGCCGTCCACCAGCGCCCGGAAGGCCGTGGCTGCGGTCCCGTTGAGCTGGAAGTAGCGGCCGTCGCGGCCGTCCAGCAGCACGATGCCGTACTCGGTGACGGCGGTGGAGACGTCCGGGTGAAGCGCGAAGGTCATGCCGGTCTCTCTCGTCGTGGTCGGGCGGGCACGGCCCGACGGGGGCGGTGCAGGCGGGGAAGGGGCAGGCGGGCGGAACCGAGGTGGGCGGGCCGCGCTCAGCCCAGCCGGTCCCTGGCCCAGAGTTCGGTGCTCAGGGCGACGGGCATCCGCCCCCCGTGCGTGGCGCCCGCGTACGGGCGGCGGCACAGCTCGCGCAGCGGGGCCGGGTCGATCAGCCCCAGGTCCGCCAGCCGGGAGGTCTGCCAGATCCGGTCGAGTTCGAGCCGGTGCCGGGCGAAGCCCTCGGCGGCGATCATCGCGCCGTCGGCCTTGGTGCGCCGCTCCAGGAAGCGCCGGGGCAGGTCGGCGGCCATGGCGCTCTTGATCAGCGGCTTGAACTCCCATGGGGTGACGCGTTCTTCGGGCCGCACCGCCAGGCAGACCGCGATGACCCGGTCGTCCAGGAACGGGGAGGAACCGCCGTACCCGGGACGGCCGACCACCTGGTGCAGCGACCGGACCAGCAGTCCGGCGTCCTGGACCGCCGCCAGGTCGCTGTGCCGGCCGCGGCTCGGGGCGAGCGGCCGGGCGTGCTCGCCGGCGGCGCGCAGTTCGGCGAGGACCAGGTCCGACGCCTCGGGGGTCAGCCAGTCGGGGAGGGCCAGTCCGCCGCCCCAGTCGAAGACGCGGTTGCGGCGCCGGGCCCGGCCCGTGGTGAGCGCGTTCAGCTCGGCGGTGAACCAGGAGCGGTAGGAGCTGCCGTCGAGCAGGGTACGCAGCGAGGCCCCGAGGTCCAGTCGGCTGAGCAGGCGGATCGTGCGCAGTCGCCGCAGGGCCATCAGCGGGTGGCGGCGCAGCAGTTCGTGGTAGGAGGCGAAGTGGCCGGTCAGCGCCTGGTCGCCGCCCAGGCCGTCCAGGTGCAGGGTGGATCCGTGGCCGACGGCGAGTTCGCGCATCGCGTGCAGCCGGGGCGTACTGAGGACGGCGAGGCTGGGCTCGTCGGTGAGCGCCGTGAGGTCGGTCAGGCCCCCGAAGAAGCCCGGCACCTCGTCGCTCCCGAAGACGACGTGCCGGAGGTGGGGCAGTCCGGCGGCCGCGATGCCGGCCCAGTGGAGGTCGTCGTCGGCCTGGTCGTCGTTGGCCATCGTGAATCCGACGACCGGTGTGTCCTTGGCGGCCAGGGCGAGCAGCGAGGTCGAGTCCAGGCCGCCGGAGAAGTCGCCGGTCAGCCTGGTGGTGCGGGCGAGGCGGGCGCCGACGGCGGCGGACAGCTCGGTGTGCAGTGCCACCGCGGCGTCCGGGAGCGGGAGTTCGGCCGGCGGCGGTTGCCACCAGGGGTGCACCGCGGGTCCCCGCCCGTCGGCCGGCACCGACAGCCAGCTACCGGGCGGCACGGTCTCGACGCCCTTCCAGAGCGAGCGTTCGGGCAGCGGGTGCGGCAGGTTCTCCAGCAGGCGCAGCGCGAGGGCGCCCGGGTCGGGTTCGGGGCCGATCAGGTCGGCGAGCACGTCGGTCCGGTCCGCGGCGACGGTCAGTCCGTCCACGGTTCCGTGGCTGATCCTGCGCAGGCCCGAGGCGGTGCCCTGCACCCGCAGCCGTCCGCCCACCGAGGCGATCAGGTGGTAGCTGCCCGACCAGCGCAGCGACAGCCCGTCGAGCCGGGCGGGGTCGGTGATCCGTGCCGCCTGGGCGTCCAGGTCGGCCTGGGTGGCGGAGCAGATGCCGACGACGGCGAGGACGGTCTCTCCCGCTCGGGCCTGCAGGAGCTGTCCCGGGGGGATCCGGCCGGCCAGACAGGGCCGGCCGGATCGGTGCGACACGAGCGGCGTGGCATCCGGGGGAAGCCGGTCGGCGGCGGCGACTGCCCTCGGATGGTCCGGGAGGACCACGAAGTACTGTTCACCGAATTCCACCGGCCCTGCCCCCCTTGACGGATTAGCGCCCGCGCTCACTCACGGCGCGGATTTACCACCAGCTGCGCGGGATGCTGGTCACCCACGGCTCGCCGCCGACGAAACCCATGTAGCCGGTGTCCTCGGCGAAAGAGCCGACCTCGAAGACCTCGGGGGTCTCGTAGGCCTGGAGCTCGACGGTCTCCACGGACTTGTTCTCCATGACAATCTCCTCCCTCGTGATGCGAAACACGCCCGAGTGGGAATGAACGCTCGGAGAGCGTTCCCTGTTCGCGGGGGGATCGGCCTTGCCACGGCCGGGATCCGGGCGGTTCGGGGCGGCGTCGACCGTTGGCGCCCGACGCCGGTGAACCGTGGACCGGAGCCGGCTTCGGCCGATGTCCGGTCAGCTGTTGCACATTGCTGGAAGGACCATGAACGCACCCCCGTGACGGTCTCCCTGACGCAGGGGCCGACAGTACTCAGGCGGTCTTCGGCGGGCAACCGGCAAATTTGCCGGAGAACCCGGTTCCGGAGGCGCGGACGGGCGGGCCGGCCGTTCTCCGGGATTTCGCCGGGCGGGCGTCACGGTGGTTTTGTCGTGGGCGAGTTGGAGTCACCGGGGATGCCCGGATCCGGGTTCCCCGGGTTCGTCCGGTCGGCGGGTCGCGCGGCGCCGGATTGCCGCCGGGCGTCGCGGCCGGAGCCGCAGCCGGAGCCGGTCCGGGACCTCCGCGCCGGACGGTTCCCCGCACCCTGCTTCCCCACGCCCTGCTTCCCCGGTTTCCGCTCCCGGCCGTTCGCCCGGGCATCCGGGCATCCGGGCATCCGGGCATCCGGGCATCCGGGCATCCGGGCATCCGGAGGCCATCCACCCACTTGTCGCGCGTAGAAACGTTCTTCCGCCGTACGTCTGGCAGTCGCCCGGCACGGACGGTAGGGATCTGGTGGCGCTGCTACAACCTCAGCGCCCGACCTTTCCCATCCGTGGTCACACCGCCGGGCCACGAGCCCGGACGGTGGTCAGGAGGTAAGCCCCATGCGGAGCACCCCGATTCCCCGGACCAACCCGAGAGCGCCGCGCGTGCGCCGCCGGGCGTCGGCGGCGGCCTCCGCCGCGGCCGTGGTGGCGGCGCTGGTGGCGCTGCCCGGCGGCGTGGCGCAGGCGGCGTCGCCCGACGTCGTGATCAGCCAGGTGTACGGCGGCGGTGGCAACTCCGGTGCCCCGTACGCCAACGACTTCGTCGAGCTGTACAACCGCGGCACCACACCGGTGTCCGTGACCGGCTGGACGGTGCAGTACGCCTCGGCCGCCGGTTCGAGCTGGTCGCGGACCACCCTCTCCGGCACGATCGCGCCCGGCCACTACTTCCTCGTCCAGGAGGCCGCCGGGGCCGGGACGGGCGCCGCGCTGCCGACGGCCGACGCCACCGGCACGACCGCCATGTCGGCGACCTCCGGAAAGGTCGCCCTCGTCACCAACGGAACGGTGCTGACCTGCAGTTCTGGCTGCGCGGGCCTGCCCGGTGTGAAGGACTTCGTCGGGTACGGCAGCAGCGCCGGCTCCGCCGAGGGCTCGCCGACCGGCAACCTGTCGAACTCCACCGCGGCCCTGCGCGCGGGCGGCGGCGCCACCGACACCGACGACAACGCCGCGGACTTCGCGATCGGCGCGCCCGCGCCGCGCAACTCCTCCTCGACCGGCGGGGGCGGCGGCACCGGCGGCACCCGCATCCACGACATCCAGGGCGCCGCCCGCACCTCCCCGCTGACCGGCAGCGCGGTCAGCGCGGTGCCCGGCGTGGTGACGGCGGTCGGCCCCAACGGGTTCTGGTACCAGGACCCGCAGCCCGACAACGACCCCGGCACCAGCGAGGGCGTCTACGTCTACACCACGGGCGCGCCGTCGGTCGCGGTCGGCGACTCGGTCACGGTGAGCGCCACCGTCAGCCAGTACCGCCCGGGCGGCACCGGCGGCACCACCAACCTGTCGATCACCGAACTCACCGCGCCCACCGTCACGGTGGTCGCCCACAACGCGCCGCTGCCCGCCGCCACGCTGGTCGGCCCGGGCGGGCGGACACCCCCGTCCGCGGTCGTCTCCGGCGTCACCTCCGGCGACGTCGAGACCGCGGGGAACTACCGGCCCGCCACCGACGGCCTGGACTTCTGGGAGTCCCTGGAGGGCATGCGGGTCGAGATCGACGACGCCGCCGTGGTCGGCCCGTCCAACACGTACGGCGAGGTGCCGGTCGTCCCGCAGGGCAGCACCACCCGCACCGACCGGGGCGGCATCCTGCTGCAGGCGAACGACGGCAACCCGGAGCGGGTCGTCCTCGGGAAGGCGCTCGCGCCCACCCCGACCGCGAACGTCGGCGACACCCTGACCGGCCCCACCGTCGGCGTGCTCGACTACGCCTTCGGCAACTTCACCCTCCAGGTCACGGCGACCCCGACGGTCACCCCCGGCGGCACCGCCCCCGAGGTCACCGCCGCGCCGACGGCCGGGCAGCTCGCCGTCGCCACCTTCAACGTGGAGAACCTCGCCCCCTCCGACCCGCAGAGCAAGTTCGACGGCCTCGCGGCCGGCATCGTCGCCAACCTGCGCGCACCCGACCTGGTCGCCCTGGAGGAGATCCAGGACAACAGCGGTGCCACCGACGACGGCACGGTGAGCGCGACCCAGACGCTGACCAAGCTCACCGCGGCCATCACGGCGGCCGGCGGCCCCGCGTACTCCTACCGCGAGATCGACCCGGTCAACGACCAGGACGGCGGGCAGCCCGGCGGCAACATCCGCCAGGTGTTCCTGTTCCGCACCGACCGCGGCCTGTCCTTCACCGACCGCCCCGGCGCCGGGTCCACCACCGCCGACTCGGTGGTGAACGCGGGCGGCACACCGCAGTTGGCGTACTCCCCCGGGCGGATCGACCCGGCGAACGCGGCATGGAACTCCAGCCGCAAGCCGCTGGCCGGCGAGTTCCGCTGGAACGGCAAGCCGGTCTTCGTGATCGCCAACCACTTCAACTCCAAGGGCGGCGACCAGCCCCTGTTCGGCCGCTACCAGCAGCCGGCCCGCCCCTCGGAGAACCAGCGCCACGACCAGGCGACCGCGGTGAAGTCCTTCACCGACTCGATCCTGGCCGTGAACCCGAACGCCTCGGTCATCGTGCTCGGCGACCTCAACGACTTCGAGTTCTCGCAGACCGCCGACATCCTCACCGCCGGCGGCTCGCTCACCGACCTGCCGCGCACGCTGCCGCTGCCCGAGCGCTACACCTACGTGTACGAGGGCAACTCGCAGGTGCTGGACCACATCCTGATCTCCGGCGCCCTGGCGGCCACGGCGTACGACTACGACATCGTCCACATCAACAGCGAGTTCAGCGCACAGCTCAGCGACCACGACCCGCAGGTGGTGCGCATCCCGCTGCCGTGACGCTTCCCGCTCCGACGGTGCCGGTCGCCCCGCTCGCGGGGAGGCCGGCACCGGCCGTTCCGGGGGCCGGGTGCGCCGCTGCGCCGCTGCGCCGTCGGGCCGCGGGCGGGCGCGCGGCCCGGCTACTCCGGGAGCAGTTCGGCGGCGCGGTCGGCGACCTCGTGGTGCAGGGCGTCGCGCACCGCCCGGACGGCGGGGTGGGTGACCGCCTCCCGCCGCACGGCCAGGGTGATCGGCAGCCGGATGTCGACCTCCGCGGCGAGCAGCCGCCGCAGCCCGGACCGGCCGGTGAGGAAGGCCGGCAGCACGCCGATGCCGGCCCCCAGCCGGGCCGCTTCGAGCTGGGCGAAGACGTTCGTCGAGGAGAACGCGGGGGTAATGCCGGGCAGGTGGCGTTCGATGTCGAGGTCCCCGACCTGGAGCATCGACTCGATGTAGAAGACCAGCGCGTGGTCCCGCAGGTCGGCGACCGTCGCGGGCGACCCGCACCGCGCGAGGTACTCGTCGCTGGCGTACAGCCCCAGCGCGTAGTCGGTGAGGTGCTCGGTCACCAGCCGGCTCCGCGGCGGCCGGCCGATCGCCAGGGCGAGGTCGAAGCCGGCCGGGCGCAGGGTCAGCTGCCTCGTCGCGGTGACGAGTTCGACCTGCAGTCCGGGATGGTAGCGGCGCAGCCGGGCCAGCGCGGGGGTGACGACGCGGGTGCCGAAGCCGTCCGGGGCGCTCACCCGGACGGTGCCGTGGAGGGACGGCGCGTCCTGGCCGGAGACCACGTCGACCACCTGGACCAGGGCGTCCTCGATCGCGCGGGCGCTCTGCGCGACGGCCCTGCCGGCCTCCGTGAGGACCCAGCCCTCCGCGCCGCGCTCCATCAGCCGCACACCGAGGCTCCGTTCCAGCGCGCCGATGCGACGGGACACGGTGGTGTGGTCCACGCCGAGCGCGTCGGCCGCGGCCACCAGGCGCCCGGTACGGGCGACCGCGAGCAGGTAGCGGAGGTCGTCCGCGCGGAGCCGCCGCGGGTCGAGCGTGCCGCCGCGGTCCGCGCGCGGCGCCGTCGGCGGCGGGGACGGCGGCAGTGGCGGCGGGGCCGGATCCTCGCCACCCACCGGGCGGGAACCGGAGTGCACCCGAGCAGGGTATCTGCATTTCCGCACACCGCGTCTGCGCGATTGGCGATTGAACGCACAACTCGCGGGCGTCACAGTCGAACCCGCCCCGGCCGGAGCACCCCGACCGCCGCTCCCCCACCGTCGAGAGGTCCTCCATGGTTGCCAGCCTTTCCCTGCCCCGGATCCTGCGCGTCGGGCCCGGCGCCGCCGAGGAGTTGGGCGACGTCCTCGCGGGGCTGGGGCTGAGCCGCCCCCTGCTCGTCACGGACGCGTTCCTGGTCGGGACCGGCGCCGCGGAGCGCCTGACGGCGATCCTGCACGAGGCCGGCCTGCACCCGCGGGTGTTCTCCGACACCGTGCCCGACCCGACCACCGCCTCACTGACCGCCGGCCTGAAGGCCCTGCGCGAGCACGAAGCGGACTCCGTCGTCGGATTCGGCGGAGGAAGCCCGATGGACAGCGCCAAGGCCCTGGCCCTGCTCGGCGTGCAGGGCGGCCACATGCGCGACTACAAGGCACCGCGGGTCAACCACGGCCCCGCCCTCCCGGTGATCGCCGTCCCCACCACCGCCGGCAGCGGGTCCGAGGCCACCCAGGTCACCGTCATCACCGACAGCGCCACCGACGAGAAGATGATGTGCCTGGGCCCGGCCTTCCAGCCGCTGGCCTCCGTCGTCGACGTCGACCTGACCCTCTCGATGCCGCCGCGGCTCACCGCCGACACCGGCATCGACGCCCTCACCCACGCCGTCGAGGCGTACGTGAGCCGCAAGGCCAACCCGTTCACCGACAGCCTCGCCCTCGCCGCGATCGACGCCATCGGCCGCCACCTGCGCCGCGCGTACGTGGACGGCTCGGACACCCGGGCCCGCGAGGCCATGATGCTCGCCGCGACCCAGGCCGGCATCGCCTTCTCGAACTCCAGCGTCGCACTCGTGCACGGCATGAGCCGCCCGATCGGCGCCCACTTCCACGTCGCCCACGGCCTGTCGAACGCCATGCTGTTCCCCGAGGTGACCGCCTTCTCCGTCCACGCAGCTCCCGCCCGCTACGCCGACTGCGCCCGCACCCTGGGCGCCGCGACCGCCGAGGACGCCGACGACACGGCTGCCGACAAGCTCGTCGACGCCCTCCGCAAGCTCTGCCTCGACCTGGAGGTGCCCACGCCCCGCGTCTACGGCATCGACCGGGCCGTCTGGGACCGCCTGACGCCCGTCATGGCCGAGCAGGCCCTGGCCTCCGGTTCGCCCGCCAACAACCCCGTCGTGCCCACCGCCGAGCAGATCCGGGACCTCTACGCCCGGATCTACGGCTGAGCGCCCACGCCGACGCCCACGACCGCGGCTTCGGGTCCGCGAATTCGGGGCCCCGGCCGCCGGGGGGCCACGGCGACTGCCGGCCCTGGTCGTCGACCAGGGCGAGGTACTCCACCCCGTCGTTCTCGAACGGGTTTGCCCATGGGCGTCCCGTCGGCGACCGCCGCAGGGGCGGTGGCCCGCGCCGGAGCCGCGGACCGGTCCGGCGGGGGCGGACCTCGGGCGGCACCGGGGTGACGACGCACCGATGTGACGGTGCGTCGGAGTGACGGTGCGTCGAAGTGACGGTGCATCGGGGTGACGGTGCATCGGGTATCGGTGCGCCGGTGCGTCAGCGGAGTTCGGCGTGCTCCGGACCGGGGGTGAGCAGCCGGGTCAGGCGGTCGGCGGAGTTGTCCCAGGTCCACTCGCGAGCGGCCCAGCGGCGGCCCTCGCGGCCCATCGCGGCGCCCTCAGGGGTGGTCAGCAGCCGGATGACGGCCCCGGCGACAGCCTGGACGTCCCGGCCGTCGACGACGGTACCGGTACGGCCGTCGAGCACCGCGTCGGGGGCGCCGCCGGAGTTCCCGACGACGACGGGCAGGCCGCTGGCGGCGGCCTCCAGGTAGACGATGCCGAGCCCCTCGGCCTCCAGCCCGGCCCGGCGGGTGCGGCAGGGCATGGCGAAGACGTCGGCGGCCGCGTAGTAGGCGGGGGTCTCGGCGTGGCTGCGGCCGCCGACGAAGACCACGGAGCCCGCCGGGAGGCGGGCGGCGAGCTTCCTCAGCCGCCGCTCGTCGGGGCCCTGGCCGACGATGAGCAGCGCGGCCTCCGGAACGGCCCGGCGGATCAGCGGCAGGGACCGGATCAGCATGTCCTGGCCCTTGCGGGGCACCAGGCGGGCCACGCTCAGCACGATCCTGCGGCCGCGCAGCCCGTACCGGTCGCGGACCGCCCGGCCGCGGTCCGCGGTCGGTTCGGGCCGGAAGGCGGCCGGGTCGACGCCGGGCACGAGCCGGCTGAGACCGGCGTGCGGGCCCAGCGCCGGGGCGATCCGGGCCCTGGTGTACTCGCCGAGGTAGGTGACCACGTCGACGCCGTCGCCGACCCGTCGCAGCAGTCGGCGGGTCCCGGGCACCCGGGCCCACCAGATCTCGTGGCCGTGGGTGGTGGCGACGATCCGTCGGACGCCGGCCCGGCGCAGCGCGGGTGCCATCGCGGCGAGCGGGGCCGCCGCGCCGAACCAGACGCGGTCGCAGCCGTGTTCGCGGACCAGCTGCGCGGCACGCTCGGAGACCCTGCGGGTGGGCAGCAGGGTGCGGGCGGGGTCGCGGACGACCGGGAACGGCAGGCGGGCGTCGAAGGCGGCGTCGCCGGGTTCGGAGGAGGTGTAGACGACCACGTCGTCGCCGGGCACCCGGGTGGCCATCGCGTGCACGAAAGTCTCTATGCCGCCCTGGCGGGGCGGGAAGTCGTTGGTGACGATGAGTGTGGTGCTCACGTGGCTGCCTTTCTCGGGCTCCCGGCGGGTGCCGGGGGTGTCATGCGGTGAACAGGTGGGTGCGGGTGTCCGCGCTGGTCCCGGCGGTCTCGGTCCCGGCGTCCGGCAGACACGGCGGGTCCCGGCGCACGGGCCGGATGGCGGCGGTGCGGCGTTGGTACGGGTGGGCGCGGGCCGGCGGCGGCCGGGGCCTGCGGCTCGGCCGCCGGGCGTCCGAGGGGCCGACCGGTGGCGAGCCGGGCCCACACGGCGAGGAGCAACGGCAGGGCGAAGTAGCCGAACCGCCCCGCGGGGGCCAGCAGGAAGGCCAGGCAGAGGCCGGTGGCGAGCCGGTCGGCGGCGGCGACCAGGCTCCGGGGCGGCCGGACCAGCAGCGAGGCCGCCACCGCCGTCCCGCCGCACACCAGCAGCAGGACGGCCGCGCCCCAGCCGGCCGGCCCCAGGTCGGCGAGCAGCCGGCCCGGCATCGGGCTGGTGGCGGGGGTCGGGACGGCGCCGCGCCCGGTCGGGAAGAGGAGCACCTGCTCGACCAGCGGGCCGGGCGCGACCAGGAGCGCGGGCAGGATCAGGGCGAGCGTGCCGCCGGCCCACACGGCGGCGCACCGGACGGCGGCGCGGCGGCCCGGTCCGGCCGCGAGCAGCGCGACGGCGACCGCGACCGCGGGCAGGGCGGTCCACTTGAGGGAGCAGGCGGCGGCGAGGGCGAGTCCGGCCGCGACCGGCCGGTGGCGGGCGGCGAGCGCGAGGGCGAGCGCGAGCAGTCCGGTGAGCGGAAGGTCGACGCCGCTGACGCACAGTGGCAGCGCGACCAGCGGGGAGGCGGCCAGGACGGCGATCGCGTGCCCGGCGCCGAGCGGGCGGTCGGAGCCGGCCGGGGCCGCACCGCGGCGAAGGACGGCGTGCGCGGCGACCAGGCAGGCCACCAGGGCGGCGGCGCACCACAGCCGGGGGTCGCCGGCCAGCCGGGCGGGGGCGGAGCCGTCGCCGAACAACCGGGCGGGCATGCCGAACAGCGTCATGCCGGGCAGGTACGGGTTGTAGTCCGTCACGGCCCGCGGGTCGGTGAGGTAGGGCGTGCCGTCGTGCAGCAGGGTCGCGGCGGAGCGTTCGATCACCAGGGCCTCGCTCTGGGCCCGACCGGTCGCCAGCAGGGCGGTGAGCGGGACCAGGACGGCGCCGGCCAGCGCAAGGCCGACGGACAGTGCGCGCCGCCGGCGGGTCGGCAGCCCGCCGGAGCTGTATCTTATACACCTCGGACGCTTCCGACGACTATATATTTTTATATATCTGTTTTAGAAGGATCATTAAAAAAGGGTTGGTTTGGTTTGGGTTG
>NZ_JBHWBZ010000021.1:0-23633 GCF_042735475.1 Kitasatospora sp. NPDC059577
GCCCGCGCGGGGGGGGGGTTACTCGCCGCGCCCGCGGGGGCCCCGGGGGTGGGGGCGCCCTGGGCGGGGGGGCGGGCCCCCCCCCCCCCCCGGCCCGCCAACGACACGGACGGCGCCCGCGCGCCCGGGCACAGCGAGGGAGAACAGCGGGGATGAAGACGGACACCCCGACCGCCGGCACCGAGCAGGACTGCGCTGCCGACAGCGGCCCGGCCTGCGCCGCCACACGCCGCGGCCGGCCCCGCAGCGAGGCCGCCGAGCAGGCCATCTTCACCGCGGTGGAGGACCTGATGGCGGGCGGCACCACGATGGCCGAGCTCACCATCGAGGGCATCGCCACCGCCGCCGGCGTCGGCAAGGCCACCATCTACCGGCGCTGGCCCAACAAGGAGGCCCTGCTGGTCGACGTGGTCGGCCGGCTGGAGGTCCCGATGCCGGAGCCGACCGGCGGCGGCGCGCGGGCCGACCTGATCGAGATGATCGACTACATGCGCCGACGCGGCCTCGCCAAGCGCACCCGCTGGGTGCTCAAGGCGGCCCTCGGCCAGATGCACAGCCTGCCCGAGCTGCACAACGCCTACCGCGACCGGGTGGTCAAGCCCCGCCGGGAGGCCGGGCTGGCGCTGATCCGCCGCGCCGTGGACGAGGGCGTGCTCCGCTCCGACCTCGAACTGGACCTGCTGGGCGACCTGTTGATGGGCCCGATCCTGTACCGCAGCATCCTGTGGGACGACTCCGACCTGGAGGACCCGGACCTGGCCCGCAAGATGGTCGACTCGCTGCTCGACGGCCTCGCGCCGCACTGACCCCCGACGCCGTCCGCCCGGCCCGCGCCGCCCCCGGGGCCGTGTCGGGGCCGCGTCGGGGCCGCGTCGAACGCCCGGCCGTCCCGACCGGACGTGGTCTAACTCACCAAACGAGGCCGCGCCGGAACCCGCTCCGGGGGAGTGACGTCTCTCCCGGCATAGGCTGAGCCGGGTATCCGATCGAACCGGCACCGGTCCGGCACCGTGCCCGTCCGCACGGGCCGGACCCCGGACCGGCGGACGGCACGAGCGAACGGGAGCCACGCAATGGTGCAGGCGGACAGGACCGAGCGGACCGCGGCTCCCGGAGGTGCCGACGACTCGGCCCCCGCGGCCCCGTCCGGCGGATTCCTCGGCCTGCGGGACTGGGGCCGGGACGCCCGCGGGGCCACCACCTGGCGGCGCGGCCTGGTGGTCGCCGTCCTGGCCGCGCTGACCGCCGCGCTGTTCGCCTTCCACGCCGAGGTCCCCAACGGCGTCGGCAACCTCGGCAGTCTGCTGGAGACCTTCCTGCCCTGGCTGGGCCTGGCCGTCCCGTTGCTGCTCGTGCCCGCGCTGCTGCGCCGCTCCGCCACCGCGCTGCTCACCCTGCTGCTGCCCGTGGTGCTCTGGGCCAACCTGTTCGGCGGCCTGCTGACCGACAAGAGCGGTGGCAAGGGGGACTGGACGGTGGTCAGCCACAACGTCGCCGCCGGGAACACCGACGTCCCGGCCACCGTCCGGGGGCTGGTGGCGTCCGGCGCCCAGATCGTCGCCCTGCAGGAGCTGGCCGGCCGGTCGCTGCGCTCGTACGAGACCGGGCTCGCCGAGGCCTACCCCTACCACACGGTGGAGGGCACGGTCGGGCTCTGGTCGAAGTACCCGATCAGCGGGGTCTCCCCGGTGGACCTCAAGATGGGCTGGACCAGGGCGTTCCGGGCCCAGGTCGGCACCCCGCAGGGCCCGGTCGCGGTGTACGTCGCGCACCTGCCCTCGGTGCGGCTGAAGGCCGAGGGCGGTTTCACCGTCAACCAGCGGGACGCCAGCGCACAGGCGCTCGGCGACGCGATCCAGGCCGAGCCGGTCAGGAAGGTGCTGCTGCTCGGCGACCTCAACGGCACCATGAACGACCGCAGTCTGGCACCGGTCACCTCGCAGATGCGCTCGGCCCAGGGCGCCGCCGGGGACGGCTTCGGCTTCAGCTGGCCGGCGGCCTTCCCGATGGCCCGGATCGACCAGATCATGAGCAGGGGCGGGCTCGAACCGGTCGACTCCCGCACCCTGCCCCGGGACGGCAGCGACCACCTCGCGGTGGTCGCCACCTACCGGTACTGACGGGTCAGCCGCGGCGCCAGCGGTTGGTGATCGGCAGCCGGCGGTCCCGGCCGAAGTTCTTCACCGAGATCTTCGGGCCCGGCGGGTACTGGCGCCGCTTGTACTCGGCGGTGTCGACCAGCCGCACCACCCGGTCCACCACGGCCGGGTCGAAACCGGCCGCGACGATCGCGTCCCGGCCCTCGTCGCCCTCGATGTAGCGGGTCAGCACGCTGTCCAGCAGGTCGTAGTCGGGCAGCGAGTCGGTGTCCTTCTGGTCCGGCCGCAGCTCGGCGGACGGGGGCTTGACGATGGTGTTCTCCGGGATCGGAGCCACCTCGCCGCGCCGCCCGGCCTCCTCGTTGCGCCAGCGGGCGAGCCGGAAGACCAGCGACTTGTAGACGTCCTTGATCGGCCCGAAGGCGCCCACCGAGTCGCCGTACAGGGTCGAGTAACCGACCGCCAGTTCGCTCTTGTTGCCGGGCGCGAGCACGATGTGCCCCTCCTGGTTGGAGATCGCCATCAGCAGCGTGCCGCGCAGCCGGGACTGCAGGTTCTCCTCGGCCAGGCCGCTCAGCCCGGTGGCGCCCATGTAGGCGTCGAACATCGGGGCGATGGAGACGGTCCGGAAGTGCAGGCCGGTCCGGCGGGCCAGGTCCGCCGCGTCGTCCTTGGAGTGCTCGGAGGAGTAGCGGCTGGGCATCGAGACGCAGTACACGTTCTCGGCGCCGATCGCGTCCACCGCGATCGAGGCCACCAGCGCCGAGTCGATGCCGCCGGAGAGGCCGATCAGCACCGAACGGAAACCGTTCTTCTCCACGTACGCCCGGGTGCCGGAGACCAGCGCGGCCCAGATCTCGGCCTCGTCCGAGATCCGCGGCGCCACCTCGGCGGCCAGCGCCGGTACGGGGGCGGGCCGCGGCTCGCCGCTCAGCTCGGTGCGGACCAGGTGCAGGCCGTCGCTCAGCAGCAGGCCGTCGGTGTGGTCGCTGCTCGCGGCCGGCAGGTCGAGGTCCAGCACCATCAGGTGCTCCTCGAACTGCGGGGAGCGGCCCAGCACTTCGCCGTCCGCGCCGACCACGATCGAGTCGCCGTCGAAGACCAGCTCGTCCTGGCCGCCGACCATGTTGACGTAGGCCAGGGCGCAGCCCGCCTCGGCCGCCCGGCGCCGCACCAGCTCCAGCCGCTCGTCGTCCTTGTTCCGCTCGTACGGCGAGCCGTTGACCACCAGCAGCAGCCCGGCCTCGGCCTCGCGGGCCGCGGTGACCCGGCCGCCGTCCTGCCAGATGTCCTCGCAGATCGCCAGTGCGACGTCCACCCCGTGCACCCGGACGACCGGCAGCTGGTCGCCCGGGACGAACCAGCGGAACTCGTCGAACACGCCGTAGTTGGGCAGGTGGTGCTTGGCGAAGCGGGTCACCACCTCGCCCCGGTGCAGCACGGCGGCACAGTTCTGCGGCGACCCGGCCGGGCGGTTGAAGCGCGGCGAGGCGTGCTCGGAGCGCCCGAGGTAGCCGACCACCACCGGCACCTCGCCCAGACCCTCGACCGCCAGCCGGGCGGCCAGCTCGACCAGCGCGCCCCGGGAGGCCTCGACGAAGGAGCCCCGCAGGGCGAGGTCCTCGACCGGGTACCCGGTGAGGGCCATCTCGGGGAAGGCGACCAGCTGCGCGCCGGCCTCGACGGCCTGCTTGGTCCAGCGCACCACCTCATCGCTGTTGCGGGCGAGGTCACCGACCCAGGGGTCGATCTGGCTCAGGGCGAGACGGAGATTGGGCATGTCCCCGAGTGTAATCGTCTATCTGACGCAATGTCCCGCGAGGGGGCGGTCCGGACGCCGTCCCGGGGGTCGGCACTGCCGTCCCGGCCGGTGATCGGCCATGATGGGGACATTCGCGGCCAGGGGTCTTCCGGAGGCCTCCCGGGCGTAACACGAGCGTAAAGAGCAGAGGTGAGACTGTCCCCATGGGCAAGCAGCAGCAGTTCGTGCTTCGGACGCTCGAAGAGCGTGACATCCGGTTCGTCCGGCTGTGGTTCACCGACGTGCTCGGGTTCCTCAAGTCGGTCGCGGTGGCGCCGGCCGAACTGGAGCAGGCCTTCGAGGAGGGCATCGGGTTCGACGGCTCCGCGATCGAGGGCTTCGCCCGGGTGTACGAGTCCGACATGATCGCCAAGCCGGACCCGACCACCTTCCAGATCCTGCCGTGGCGCTCGGAGACCCCGGGCACCGCCCGGATGTTCTGCGACATCCTGATGCCGGACGGCTCGCCGTCCTACGCCGACCCCAGGTTCGTGCTCAAGCGCACCCTGGAGAAGGCCTCCGAGCAGGGCTTCACCTTCTACACCCACCCGGAGATCGAGTTCTTCCTGCTGAAGAACCTGCCCGGCGACGGCACCGCGCCCATCCCCGCCGACCAGTCCGGCTACTTCGACCACACCCCGCGCGGGGTCGGCCACGACTTCCGCCGCCAGGCGATCACCATGCTGGAGTCGATGGGCATCTCGGTCGAGTTCTCGCACCACGAGGGCGCCCCCGGCCAGCAGGAGATCGACCTGCGCTACGCCGACGCGCTGTCCACCGCCGACAACATCATGACCTTCCGCCTGGTCATGAAGGAGGTCGCGCTGGAGCAGGGCGTGCACGCCAGCTTCATGCCCAAGCCCTTCTCCGAGCACCCCGGCAGCGGCATGCACACCCACGTCTCGCTGTTCGAGGGCGACCGCAACGCCTTCCACGAGTCCGGCGCCGAGTACCAGCTCTCCAAGGTCGGCAGGTCCTTCATCGCCGGCCTGCTGAAGCACGCCGCCGAGACCGCCGCCGTCACCAACCAGTGGGTGAACTCCTACAAGCGGATCTGGGGCGGCTCCCAGCGCACCGCCGGCGCCGGCGGCGAGGCGCCGTCCTACATCTGCTGGGGCCACAACAACCGTTCGGCGCTCATCCGGGTGCCGATGTACAAGCCGGGCAAGCAGGGCTCCACCCGGATCGAGGTCCGCTCCCTCGACACCGGCTGCAACCCCTACCTCGCCTACGCCGTCACCCTCGCGGCCGGCCTCAAGGGCATCGAGGAGGGCTACGAGCTCCCGCCCGGCGCCGACGACGACGTGTGGGCGCTGTCCGACTCCGAGCGCCGCGCCCTCGGCATCCAGCCGATGCCGCAGAACCTCGGCGAGGCCATCGACCTGATGCAGCGCAGCGAACTCGTCGCCGAGACCCTGGGCGAGCACGTGTTCGACTTCTTCCTGCGCAACAAGCGCCAGGAGTGGGAGGAGTACCGCTCCGAGGTCACCCCGTTCGAGCTGCGGAAGAACCTCCAGGTGCTGTGAGCGGGTGACGGCCGCTCGCACCGCCTCCGGCCCGCCGTCGCCCGCGAGGGCGGCGGCGGGCCTCCGCGTGGACGGACCGGCGGCACGGGCCGCCGCGACGGCCCGTACGTCCGCCCGGCGGTGGTGCCCGGCGCCGGGCCGTCCGGGCGCGTAACCTGCTGGGGCGGACGGATGGAGGGGTCGATGGCGGTGGAGGATCAGCGGGCCGGGAGCCGGGTCAGCAGGCCGGAGAACCGGCTGGTCCGGCGCGGATTCGGCGACCCGGCACGGGCGGTGCGGCTGCTGGAGGGCCCCGGGCTGGAAGGGCTCGCCGACGACCCCGTGCTGCTGGACGCGCTCGGCGCCACCGCCGACCCCGACCTCGCGCTGCTCGGCCTGGCCCGGCTGATGGAGGCCGCCGAGGAGACCGACCGGCACACCCTGCGGGACACCCTCACCACCTCCAAGCCGCTGCGCGACCGGCTGCTCGGCGTGCTCGGCGTCTCCACCGCGCTCGGCGACCACCTGGCCCGGCACCCGCACGACTGGCACATGCTGGTCACCTTCGAACTGCGCGACATGCACCCCGGCCCCGAGGACTTCCTCCGCGCCCTCGGCGAGGGCGTCCGCGAGGGCGACCGCGGCCCGGCGGACGCCCTGCGGGTCGCCTACCGCCGCTGCCTGCTCACCATCGCCGCCCGCGACCTCACCGGCACCAGCGACCTCGCCCGGACCGCCGCCGAACTCGCCGACCTGGCCGGCGCCACCCTGCAGACCGCCCTGGACCTCGCCGCCGAACACGACCCGGAGGCCGCCGCGGCCTGCCGGCTCGCGGTGATCGGCATGGGCAAGTGCGGCGGCCGTGAACTCAACTACGTCTCGGACGTGGACGTCATCTTCGTCGCCGAGCCGCGCGAGGGCGTGGACGAGCACGAGGCGGTCAAGGCCGCCACCCGGCTGGCCGCCGCCCTCACCCGGCTCTGCGCGGACACCACCGGCGAGGGCACCATCTGGCCGGTGGACGCCAACCTGCGCCCCGAGGGCCGCAACGGCCCGCTGGTGCGCACCCTGGCCAGCCACCTCGCCTACTACCAGCGCTGGGCCAAGACCTGGGAGTTCCAGGCGCTGCTCAAGGCCCGCCCGGTCGCCGGGGACGCCGAGCTCGGCGCCGCGTACGTCGAGGCGCTCGCCCCGATGGTGTGGCAGGCCGCCGCCCGGGAGAACTTCGTCACCGACGTGCAGCAGATGCGCCGGCGGGTGATCGACTCCATCCCGGTGACCGAACTGGACCGCCAGCTCAAGCTCGGCCCGGGCGGGCTGCGCGACGTCGAGTTCTCCGTCCAGCTGCTCCAGCTGGTGCACGGCCGCACCGACCCGGCGCTGCGCAGCGGCAACACCCTGGAGGCGCTGGCCGCGCTCTCCCGGGGCGGGTACGTCGGCCGGGCGGACGCCACCTCGCTGGACACCGCGTACCGCTTCCTCCGCTCGCTGGAGCACCGGATCCAGCTCCACCGGCTGCGCCGCACCCACCTGATGCCCACCGGCGCCGAGGACCTGCGCCGGCTGGCCCGCTCGCTGACCGCGCTGATCAACGACGACACCCGGGCCGACCCGGTCGCCGCGCTGCAGCGGGAGTGGAAGCGGCACGCGGTGGAGGTCCGTCGGCTGCACGAGAAGCTGTTCTACCGGCCGCTGCTGGACGCGGTCGCGGAACTGCCGCCCGGCGCCGCCGGGCTGACCCCGGACGCCGCCCGGGCCCGGCTGGAGGCGCTCGGCTACACCGACCCGGCGGCCGCGCTGCGGCACATCAGCGCGCTGGCCTCCGGGGTGAGCCGCAAGGCGGCGATCCAGCGCACCCTGCTGCCGGTCCTGCTCGGCTGGTTCGCCGACTCGGCCGACCCGGACGCCGGGCTGCTCAACTTCCGCCAGGTCTCCGACGCGCTCGGCCGCACCCCCTGGTACCTGCGGCTGCTGCGGGACGAGAGCGCCGCCGCCGAACAGCTGGCCCGGGTGCTCTCGGCCGGCCGGCTCGCGCCCGACCTGCTGTTGCGCGCCCCCGAGGCGGTGGCCATGCTGGGCGACCCGCACGGCCTGGAACCGCGCGGGCGGGCGGCGCTGCAGTCGGAGATACTGGCCGCCGTCGGCCGGGCCGGGTCCACCACGGCCGCCGTGGCCGCCGCCCGCTCGGTGCGCCGCCGGGAGCTGTTCCGCACCGCCGCCGCGGACGTCCTCGGCCGGCTCGGGGAGGACCCCGCCGAGGCGCTGGACACCGCGGGCGAGGCGCTCACCGCGCTCAACGCCGCCACCCTGCACGGCGCGCTGCGGGCCTGCGTCGCGGGCTGGGAGGCCGAGCACGGGGACCTGCCGACCCGGATCTCGGTGGTCGCGATGGGCCGCTTCGGCGGCCACGAACTGGGCTACGGCTCGGACGCGGACGTGCTCTTCGTCCACGAGCCGCTGCTCGGCTCACTGGAGGAGGACGCCGCCCGGGCCGCCCAGGCGGTCTGCCACGAGCTGCGCACCCAGCTCGGCGCGCCGTCCACCGAACCGCCGCTGGTGGTCGACGCCGACCTGCGGCCGGAGGGGCGCAGCGGTCCGCTGGTGCGCAGCCTCGCCTCGTACGCGGCGTACTACCGGCGCTGGTCGCACGCCTGGGAGAGCCAGGCGCTGCTGCGGGCCGAGCCGGTGGCCGGGGACGAGGACCTGGGCGCGCGGTTCCGGCAGCTGATCGACCCGCTGCGCTACCCGGGCGCCGGGGTGCCGGAGCGGGACCTGATGGAGATCCGCCGGATCAAGGCCCGGATCGAGGCCGAGCGGCTGCCGCGCGGGGCCGACCCGACCACCCACACCAAGATCGGGCGGGGCGGCCTGGCGGACGTGGAGTGGACGGTGCAGCTGCTCCAGCTGCAGCACGGGCACGAGGTGCCGGCCCTGCGGACCACCCGGACCAGGGCGGCGCTGGCGGCCGCGGTCGAGGCCGCTCTGGTGGGGCAGGAGGACGCGGAGGTGCTGGAGGCGGCCTGGGTGCTGGCCTCCCGGGTGCGGGCGGCGGTGATGCTGGTGCGCGGCCGGCCCGGGGACAGCTTCCCGGGGGAGGCCCGGGAGTTGTCCGGGGTGGCCCGCTACCTCGGGTACGGCGCCGGGCACAGCGGGGAGCTGCTGGACGACTACCGGCGGACCACCCGGCGGGCCCGGGTGGTGGTGGACCGGCTGTTCTACGGCCTGTGACCGATCCACGGCCGGTGGACCCCGGAGGCGCTCCCGGGTACGCGGAAGGGGCCCCGGGTGGGGGCCCCTTCGTCGTGCGCGGGTGTCGCCGTGCGGGCGAGTGCCGGGCCTACCGGCGCGCGGTGCTGACCGCGGGCTCGCTCCACTGCTCGGGAACGGTGATCGGCTGCTCGGCGGCCGTCTCCCGGGACGGCACCCGGGGCAGCTTGTAGACCCAGTCGTGGTAGAGCCAGCGGGCGGTGAGGAAGCCCAGGCTCAGGCAGATCTCGCCGCCGACGGCGTCCATCCAGAAGTGGTTGGCGGTCGAGACGATGACCAGCAGGGTCGCGGCCGGGTACATCAGGCCGAGTGCCCTGACCCACTTCCGGCGGGCCAGGAAGAAGATCGCCAGGCCGCACCACATCGACCAGCCGATGTGCATCGACGGCATCGCGGCGTACATGTTGGAGACGTGCGCGGCGGGCCCGGAGGCGAAGGAGCCCCAGGTGCCGTGGGTCTTCACGGTGTCGATGAAGCCGCCGTCGGCCATCAGCCGGGGCGGGGCCAGCGGGAAGGAGTAGAAGCCGACCAGCGCGATCAGGGTGGTGACGAACAGCACGGTGCGGGCGGCCACGTAGCGGCCGGGGTGGCTGCGGTAGAGCCAGACCAGCACGCCGATCGTGATCACGAAGTGCAGCGTGGCGTAGTAGTAGTTCATCCCCGTGATGAGCCACCCGACGCCGTCCACGGCGTGGTTGACCGAGCGCTCGACCGCGATGCCGAGGTGCTGCTCCAGCTCCCAGATCCAGCGTGCGTGCTTCTGGGCTATCGCTTCCTGCTGGGGGACCGCGTTGCGGACGACCGAGTAGATCCAGTAGCTGATCCCGATCAGGGCCAGCTCGAACCAGATCCGCGGCCGGGCCGGTGACCGGCGCTGCTCGCGGAAACGATTGCGCAGTGCGGCGCTTCGGGTCTGGGCGGCACGGGTGGCTCCGTCGGGCTGGCGACCGGGTTCGGCCGTCACCGCTTCGGAACCGCCACCGCTGGCCGCTTCGGCGCGCACGGCGTCGCCTCGCTGGATCTCGGTCGGTTCCCCCATGGACGAGAAGTCTGCCAGACCGCTCGTAGCCGTCTGCTCATCCTCTGGAAGTGGATTCTTCACCGGCTGTCCCCCTTGAGGGCTAGGGGCCGGCTCCCACCGGGGTAGGGGGTGCGCGGGGATCTGGTGCTAACCGGTGGGACGGACATACGTCCCATTGTCACGCCCGTCGCTCCGGGGGAGTAATCGGGGTGGCCGGAGACGGTCGGCGGCCTGGATTTTCCCCGAACGAAACGGTTTCTGCATCTTGCTGAAACATATTGCAGGCCGCTAGCTTCCTGGGAAATCGATCGCCCCTTCCCCTAAGGGAGCCCTCAGTGGCCGATGCCCCGCCCCGCCCCCGACGGAGCAGATCCCCCCGCGGTCCCGGCCGCACGGCCGTCCTGCTCGCGGCCGCGCTGACCGCCGCCACCCTCGGCGGCGCCCCCGCGGCCCTCGCCGCCGCGCCGCCGCCCCCGCCCTCCGACGCAGCCCTGGCGGCCACCGCCGGACGGCACGACCTCACCCGCGAGCAGTTCTACTTCGTCCTGCCCGACCGCTTCGCCAACGGCGACCAGGCCAACGACGGCGGCGGCATCACCGGCGGCCGCCTGGAGAACGGCTTCGACCCCGCCGACAAGGGCTTCTACCACGGCGGCGACCTGGCCGGCCTGATCCGGAAGCTCGACTACATCCAGGACCTCGGCACCACCGCGATCTGGATGGCGCCGATCTTCAAGAACAAGCCGGTGCAGGGCACCGGGGCGGACGCCTCGGCCGGCTAC
Source organism: Kitasatospora sp. NPDC059577 (assembly GCF_042735475.1). Lineage (NCBI taxonomy): Bacteria > Bacillati > Actinomycetota > Actinomycetes > Kitasatosporales > Streptomycetaceae > Kitasatospora > Kitasatospora sp. NPDC059577. The sequence goes on from NZ_JBHWBZ010000021.1 coordinate 10,476, forward strand.
CACGGCTACTGGATCACCGACTTCACCCAGGTCGACCCGCACTTCGGCACCAACGACCAGCTCAAGGAGCTGATAGCCAAGGCGCACGCCCGCGGCATCAAGGTCTTCTTCGACGTCATCACCAACCACACCGCCGACGTCGTCGACGACGCCGAGCAGCAGCACGGCTACCGCTCGACCGGTGCCTACCCGACGCTCGACGCCGACGGCAACCCGGTCGACGAGACCGCCGTCGCCGACGCGGGGACGCCCTGGCCGCGGATCACCAAGGACTCCTTCCCGTACACCCCGGTCTTCCGCAACCCCGGGGACGCGACCGCCAAGACCCCGTCCTGGCTCAACGACCCCTCGCTGTACCACAACCGGGGCGACTCGACCTTCGTCGGCGAGTCCGCCACCGAGGGCGACTTCAGCGGCCTCGACGACCTCGACACCCAGAACCCCCGGGTGGTGAAGGGCTTCGAGAAGGTCTACCAGCAGTGGGTCAAGGACGTCGGCGTGGACGGCTTCCGGATCGACACCGTCAAGCACGTGAACATGGCCTTCTGGCAGCAGTGGGCGCCCGCGCTCAAGGACTTCGCGGCCAAGCAGGGCAACAAGAAGTTCTTCATGTTCGGCGAGGTCTACTCCGGCGACCCGGCGGTCACCTCGCCCTACGTCACCAAGGGCAAGCTGCAGGCCACCCTGGACTTCCCGTTCCAGGGCGCCGCCCGGTCCTACGTCTCCCAGGGCGGATCGGCGAAGACCCTCGCCGACGTCTACGGCCAGGACTACCGCTACACCGGCGCCGACACCGACGCGTACGAGCTGCCGACCTTCCTCGGCAACCACGACATGGGCCGCTTCGGCTCCTTCCTGCTCGCCGACAACCCGGGCGCCGACGAGGCGACCCTGCTGAAGAAGGACCGGCTCGGCAACGAGCTGCAGTTCCTCACCCGCGGCCAGCCCGTCGTCTACTACGGCGACGAGCAGGGCTTCACCGGGGCGGGCGGCGACAAGGACGCCCGGCAGGACCTGTTCGCCTCGAAGACCCCCTCCTACAACGGCGACCGGGTGCTCGGCGGCGCCGCCGGTCCGGCCGACCGCTACGGACAGGGCGGCGAGCTCTACCAGGGCATCGCCGGGCTGGCGAAGCTGCGCCGGGACAACCCGGCGCTGGCCGACGGCGCCCAGATCGAGCGGTACGCCGCCGACGGCCCCGGCGTCTACGCCTTCTCCCGGATCGACGCGGCGCAGCAGGTCGAGTACCTGGTGGCGGTCAACAACGCCACCGAGGCGAAGACCGTCACGCTGGACACCTTCTCGGCCGGGACGGGCTTCGACCGGATCTACCCGGCGGCGGGGGAGCGGGTCACCAGCGGCGCCGACCGCAAGGTGACCGTCACCGTTCCCGCGCTCTCCTCCGTGGTGCTCAAGGCGGCCGGCCGGCTCGCGGCCCCGGCCGCGGCGCCGCAGCTCTCGGTGCAGCCGCCCGCGGACGGCGCCACCGGGCTCGTCACGGTCGGCGCCGGCGCCGACGGCAGCGGGTTCGACCGGGTGAGCTTCGCCGCCCAGATCGGCACCGGGCCCTGGCAGACGCTGGGCACCGCCGACACCGGGAAGCCCGGCCCCGACGGCCGGAGGAACTTCCTCGTCACCCAGGACCTCGGCGCCGTCGCCCCCGGCACGGTCGTGCGGTACAAGGCGGTCGTGCAGGACTCCGGGGGCCACCTGCGCTCCGCCACCGCGAGCTTCACCACCGGCACCCCCGCACCAAAGCCGGTGCCCACCGCGGGCGCCCGCCCGTACGCCGTCGTCCACTACAACCGGCCGGACGGCGACTACGACGGCTGGAACCTCTACGCCTGGGGCGACCTCGCCGACGGCGAGGCCACCCAGTGGCCCGCCGGGCACGGCTTCACCGGGCGGGACGCGTACGGCGCCTTCGCGTACGTGCGGCTCAAGCCGGGCGCCTCGGACGTCGGGTTCGTCGTGGAGAAGAACGGCGTCAAGGACGTGGACGCCGACCGGCACGTCGACATCGGCAGCACCGGCGAGGTGTGGCTGAAGCAGGGCGACCCGGCCGTGCGCACCGCCGACCCCGGCCCGGCGAACACCCAGCCGGCGAACACCGCCGTCATCCACTACAACCGGGCCGACGGCGACTACGACGGCTGGGGCCTGCACGACTGGACCGGCGCCGCCGCCCCCACCGACTGGGGCAAGCCGCTGACGCCGGTGCGCCGCGACGCCTTCGGCGCCGTCTTCGAGGTGCCGCTGGCCCCCGGCGCGACCAGCCTCAGCTACATCCTCCACAAGGGCAACGACAAGGACCTGCCCGCCGACCAGTCGCTGGACTTCGCCGTCAACGGCAAGGAGGTCTGGATCCTCGGCGGCCGCGAGGGCTACCTGCTGCCGCAGAACCCGGCCGCCTCCTCGCAGGTCGACCTCGGCACCGCCAAGGCGCAGTGGATCGACGCGCGGACCGTCGTCGTCCCGGCGAACTACGGCGCGGGCGACGACGCCCTGGCCGGCGGCACCAGCGCCCAGCTGGTGTACGACCCGGCCGGCGGCATCAAGGCCGACAAGGGCGTGCTGACCGAGCCCGGCCGGTGGCTGCGGCTCACCCCGGTCAAGGGCGGGCTGACCGACGCGCAGAAGGCCGCGTACCCGCACCTGGCGGGCTACCGGGCCTTCACCGTCGACGCCCGGGACACCGCCCGCGTCCCGGCCGCGCTGCGCGGCCAGCTGCTGTTCACCGAACACCTGCCCAGCGGCGCCCTGCTGGCCGGGACCGGGGTGCAGATCCCGGGCGTGCTGGACGCGTTGTACGCCGGGCGGACCGGCAGGGTCGACTTCGGCCCGGCCTACTACGACGGCAAGGTGGCGCTGTCGCTGTGGGCGCCGACCGCGCAGGAGGTCTCCGTCCAGGTCTTCGACGGCCCGACCGGAGGCACCCCGAAGACCCTGCCGCTGAAGCGGGACGACGAGACCGGAGTCTGGGAAGTCGTCCGTGACAAGGGCGAGTTGGACGGCAAGTACTACCTCTACCAGGTGAAGGTCTGGGCGCCCTCGGTGCAGCAGGTGGTGGTCAACACCGTCACCGACCCGTACTCGGTGGCGCTGTCGACCGACTCGAAGCGCAGCCTCGTCGCGAACCTCGACGCCAAGGAGCTCAAGCCCGCGGGCTGGGACGACCACGCCCGCCCGCAGGCCGTGCCGCCCGCGCAGCAGCAGATCCAGGAACTGCACGTCCGGGACTTCTCGGTGGCGGACACCACCGTCCCGGCCGCCGAACGCGGCACCTACCTGGCGTTCACCGAGTCGCAGTCGGCCGGCATGCAGCACCTGCGGGACCTGGCCAAGGCCGGGGTGACCACGATCCACCTGCTGCCGACCTTCGACATCGCCACCATCCGGGAGAACCGGGCGGAGCAGAAGCTGCCCGCCTGCGACCTCAAGTCCCTCCCGGCGGACGGCCCGAAGCAGCAGGAGTGCGTGGCGGCCGTCGCCGCCGACGACGCCTACAACTGGGGCTACGACCCGCTGCACTACAACGTGCCGGAGGGCTCCTACGCGACGGACCCCGGGGGCACGGCCCGCACCGTGCAGTTCCGGCAGATGGTGCAGGCCATGCACGCGGCCGGACTGCGGGTGGTGCTCGACGTGGTCTACAACCACACCGCCGCCAGCGGACAGGCCGAGCACTCGGTGCTGGACCGGGTCGTCCCCGGCTACTACCAGCGGCTGGACGCCGACGGCAAGGTGACGGCGGACAGCTGCTGCTCCGACACCGCGCCCGAACACGCCATGATGAACCGGCTGGTGGTCGACTCGGTGACCCTGTGGGCCCGGGAGTACAAGGTGGACGGCTTCCGCTTCGACCTGATGGGCCTGGACCCGAAGTCCACCATGCTGGACGTGCAGGCCGCACTGCGGAAGATGACGCCGGACTCGGACGGCGTGGACGGCAAGAACGTCCTCCTGTACGGCGAGGGCTGGAACTTCGGCGCCGTCGCGAACAACGCCCGGTTCCAGCAGGCCACCCAGCTCAACATGGCCGGCACCGGCATCGCCACCTTCGACGACCGGATCCGCGACGCCGCGCGCGGCGGCAACTTCATGCTCGACTCCGCGCCGCAGCAGGGCTTCGCCTCGGGCCTGTTCACCGACCCCAACGGCTCGCCCGCGAACGGGAGCCCGGAGGAACAGAAGGCCCGGCTGCTGCACCAGATGGACCAGCTGAAGGTGGGCCTGACCGGGAACCTCGCCGGGTACTCCTTCACCGACAGCTCCGGGAAGGCCGTCACCGGCGCCCGGGTCGACTACAACGGCTCCCCGACCGGGTACGCGGCCAAGCCCGGCGAGGCGGTGGAGTACGTGGACGCCCACGACAACACCGACCTCTTCGACGCGCTCGCGTACAAGCTGCCGACCGGCACCGCGCCCGCCGACCGGGCCCGGATGCAGGCGCTCGGGCTCTCGCTCACCGCGCTCACCCAGGGCGCGGGCTTCGCCCAGGCCGGCAGCGACCTGCTGCGCTCCAAGTCGCTCGACTCCAACTCCTACGACTCGGGCGACTGGTTCAACGCGATCCACTGGCCCGACCCGTCGACGGGTGCCGTGGACGGCAACGGCTGGGGCCGCGGCCTGCCGCCGGCCGCCGACAACAAGGGCATGTGGCCGACCGCGCAGTCCCTGCTGGCGAACCCGAAGCTGACCGTCGGCGCGGCCGACATGCGGGCGGCCTCGGCGCAGTACCAGGAGTTCCTGCGGATCAAGCAGTCCTCGCCGCTGTTCTCCCTGCCCACCCTGGCGGCCGTCCAGCAGCGGCTCTCGTACCCGCTGTCCGGCACCGCCGGCGAGCTGCCCGGGGTGATCACCCTGCACCTGGACGGCACCGGTCTGGCCGGGGCGGAGAAGGGCGTCACGGTGGTCTTCAACGCCACACCCACCGCACAGGCGCAGACCGTGGCCGCCCTGCGGGGGACGGGCCAGGCGCTGCACCCCGCGCAGGCGGGCGGGACGGACCCGGTGGTGAAGCAGTCCGGCTTCGACGCCGCGACCGGCACGTTCACCGTGCCGGGGCGGACCGTGGCGGTGTTCGTCCAGCGCTGATCCGGGTGCCGGGGCCGGGCCGGTGTCGATCCGACACCGGGCCGGCCCTGGCGCCGTTCCGACACGGTTCCGGCACCGGGCCGTACACCGGCTCCGACCGGTTCCGGCACCGGGCCGGACACCGGTCCCGGCACCGGATCGGACACCGGTCCGTACACCCGGGCAACCGCTGGGCCCCGCACCGCCGTTGAGGCGGAGCGGGGCCCGGTTCCGTTCCGGTCACGGTTTGGCCGGAAACAGTTCCTGGCACGGCCGGAACTGTGACGTGCCGCGCCCGCGCGGCGCTGTCCGCCGCCCGGCGGGGCGGCTCGGACTCCTGAGTGCTGGTCAGTGACCGCCGGTAGTGATCGAACTTTGTCCGGAGCATGAAAACCGTGTTCACGAGTTCGCAATGGCGTAGCACAACTGACGGACCGCCGTGCATACGGTTTCGGTAATGAACCGGCCAATCAGTGGCATGCATCTGTCATTGGCGGCCGGTTTGCTGCCACGATTCCTCCGGCTGCAGACGTGGGGGCCCCACCCCCCGGTGCAGCCGTTCCAGCCGAGGTGCAGCGCGTCCCGACCCTGCAACGGGTTGTGTGCACCGCAACCCGCTACCGCACCCCCGTCGCACCCGGCGGGGGCCCCCACTGCGCCGCAACCCCGCGGCCCAGGTTTCTCTCCACCGGTGCGACCCAGCGCCGGTCGGAAAAGGAGTCCGCATGTCCCGTTACGCTCACGCCCGGAAGGCGGCGGTCGTCATGGCCGCCTCCACCGCGCTGCTGGTCACCGGCATACCGGTCATCGCCCAGGCGGCCACCCCGGACGCGCCGGCCGCCGTCGCGGCCCAGCAGACCACCCGGGCCGCGCTGATCGCCTCGGCGAACCAGCAGACCGCCTCCCTCGCCCAGGCCCTCGGCCTGAGCGGCCAGGAGAAGCTGGTCACCAAGGACGTCGTCCAGGACACCAACGGCGGTCGCCACCTGCGCTACGAGCGCACCTACGCCGGACTCCCCGTCCTCGGCGGCGACCTGATCGTGCACCAGGACGCGAACGGTGCCACCAAGAGCGTGACCAAGGCCAGCGAGGCCAGCCTCGCCGGCGTCGACACCACCCCGGCCCAGGCCGCGCCGAAGGCCCAGGCCGCCGCGCTGGCCGTCGAGGCGGGCTCCGTCGACACCGCCCCCCGCCTGGTGGTGTGGGCCGCGGACGGCACCCCGAAGCTCGCCTGGGAGACCGTCATCGCCGGCCGCGAGTCCGACGGCACCCCGAGCAAGCTGCACGTGGTGACCGACGCCAAGACCGGTGACGTGCTCAGCAAGGCCGACGGCATCAAGCGCGGCTCCGGCACCGGCGTCTTCGTCGGCAACGTGCCGCTGACCACCACCCAGAGCGGCTCGACCTACTCGCTGAAGGACGCCACCCGCGGCGGCCAGAACACCACCGACATGAAGAACGGCACCTCCGGCAACGGCACGCTGTTCTCCAAGTCCTCGGACACCTGGGGCAACGGCCAGGCCAGCAACCGCGAGTCGGCCGCCGTCGACGCCCAGTTCGGTGCCGCCGCCACCTGGGACTTCTACAAGAACACCTTCGGCCGCAACGGCATCCGCAACGACGGCGTCGGCGCGATGAGCCGCGTCCACTACGACACCGGCTACGTCAACGCGTTCTGGGACGACAGCTGCTTCTGCATGACGTACGGCGACGGCTCCGGTGACACCCACCCGCTGACCGAGCTGGACGTCGCGGGCCACGAGATGAGCCACGGCGTCACCTCGGCCACCGCCAACCTGAACTACTCGGGCGAGTCCGGCGGCCTCAACGAGGCCACCTCGGACATCTTCGGCAACATGGTCGAGTTCTACGCCAACCTGCCCGCCGACACCCCGGACTACCTGGTCGGCGAGCTGATCGACATCAACGGCAACGGCACGCCGCTGCGCTACATGGACAAGCCCTCCAAGGACGGCACCTCGGCCGACTCCTGGTACTCGGGCGTCGGCAACCTGGACGTGCACTACTCGTCCGGCGTCGCCAACCACTTCTTCTACCTGCTGGCCGAGGGCAGCGGCGCCAAGGTCATCAACGGCGTCAGCTACAACAGCCCGACGGTCAACAACATCACCGTCACCGGCATCGGCCGGGACAAGGCCGCGCAGGTCTGGTACAAGGCGCTGACCGCGTACATGACCTCCACCACCAACTACGCGGCCGCCCGTACCGCGACCCTGAGCGCGGCCACCGACCTGTACGGCGCCAACAGCGCCGAGTACAACGCGGTCGCCACCGCCTGGGCCGGCGTCAACGTCGGCTCGCTGCCCAACCCGGGCGGCGTCACCGTCACCAGCCCGGGCAACCAGTCGACCGCCGTCGGCACCGCCGTCAACCTGGCCATCAAGGCCTCGGGCGGCACGGCTCCGCTGTCGTACTCGGCGACGGGTCTGCCGGCCGGTCTGGTGATCAACGCCTCGACGGGTGCGATCACGGGTACGCCGACCGCGGCGGGCACCTCGAACGTGACGGTGACGGCGAAGGACTCGGCGGGCAAGACCGGTTCGACGAGCTTCACCTGGACCGTGACCACGGGTGGCGGCGGTGGCTGCACCCCGGCGCAGCTGCTGGGCAACCAGGGCTTCGAGACCGGTTCGGCGGCGCCGTGGACGGCGAGCTCCGGCGTGGTCGACAACAGCTCCGGCCAGGCCGCGCACGGCGGTTCCTGGAAGGCGTGGATGAACGGCTACGGCAGCACGCACACCGACTCGCTGTCGCAGACGGTGAGCATCCCGGCGGGCTGCAAGGCGACGCTGAGCTTCTGGCTGCACATCGACACCGCGGAGTCGGGCACCACGGCGTACGACAAGCTGACCGTGTCGGTCAACGGCACCACGTTGAAGACCTACTCCAACGTGGACGCCGCGGCGGGCTACCAGCAGCGCACCTTCGACCTCTCGGCCTACGCGGGCCAGACGGTCACCGTGAAGTTCAACGGCGTCGAGGACTCCTCGCTGCAGACGAGCTTCGTCATCGACGACACCTCCGTCCAGACCGGCTGAACCCGGGTCGGCTCCTCCTGAGGGGCCGGTGAACCAGGACAGGTGAGGGGCCCGGCGGCTACGGCTGCCGGGCCCTTGCCGTGTCCGGCGGCGGGTCGGCGGCGTCCCGGCAGCAGGTCGGTCCCGCCACCGGTGGGCGGTGGTGTGGTGGTGGGGTGGAGGTCGGTGCGGCGGGTGGCGGGCCGCGGCGGACGGCGATGCAGAAACGTATCTTCCCAGGGCCTTGACGGTGTCTCCCGGCGACCCTAGGTTCAGCGCTGCAAGTTTCCGGCAAGTTACAGAAACTTCCTGCAGGCTTCACCTCCGGCTGCCCACCCCCAGCCACCCCCAGGAGACGACGTGGTCACCACCCCCACCCTCCCCCGGCCTTCGGCCGGGAGGACCCCCAGGCCCGCCCGCGCGGCCGGCGCACTCGCCGCCTCGGCGGCGCTCGCGTTCTCGCTCGGCACCGCCGTCGGCGCCCCCGCAGCCCAGGCCGCCCCGCCCGCGAACAACGGCAAGGACGTCACCGCGACCCTCTTCGAGTGGCGCTTCGACTCCGTCGCCCAGGCCTGCACCTCGACGCTCGGCCCGAAGGGCTACGGCTTCGTCGAGGTCTCGCCGCCCCAGGAGCACATCCAGGGACCGCAGTGGTGGACCTCCTACCAGCCGGTCAGCTACCGGATCGCCGGACGGCTCGGCGACCGCACGTCCTTCAAGAACATGGTCGACACCTGCCACGCGGCCGGGGTCAAGGTCATCGCCGACGCGGTGGTCAACCACATGTCGGCCGGCTCCGGCACCGGTACCGGCGGCACCGCGTACACCAAGTACGACTACCCCGGCACCTACCAGGACCAGGACTTCCACTCCTGCCGCCAGCCGATCGGCAACTACCAGGACCGCTCGAACGTCCAGAACTGCGAGCTGGTGAACCTCGCCGACCTGGACACCGGCAGCTCCTACGTCCAGACCACCATCGCGCACTACCTCGACGACCTCGGCTCGCTCGGGGTGGACGGCTACCGGATCGACGCGGCCAAGCACATCGCCGCCGCCGACCTCGCCGCGATCAAGGCCAAGACGGCCAACCCCGGGGCCTACTGGGTCCAGGAGGTCATCTACGGCGCGGGCGAGCCGATCCAGCCGTCCGAGTACACCGGCAACGGCGACGTGGACGAGTTCCGGGTCGGCACCGACCTCAAGCGCATCTTCACCGCCGACAAGCTCGCGAACCTCAACGGCTGGGGCGCCTCCTGGGGCTACCTGCCGAGCAGCCAGGCGCGCAGCTTCCTCGACAACTGGGACACCGAGCGCAACGGCTCCACCCTCAACTACACCTACGGCAACACCTACACGCTGGCCAACGTCTTCCTGCTGGCCTCCACCTACGGCTCGCCGAACGTCTACTCCGGCTACTCCTTCACCAACAAGGACGACGGCCCGCCCAACGGCGGCACCGTCAACGCCTGCTACCAGGACGGCTGGAACTGCACCCACGCCTGGCGGCAGGTCGCCAACATGGTCGGCTTCCGCAACGCCGTGGCGGGCACCGGGGTGACCGACTGGTGGTCCAACGGCAACAACGCGATCGCCTTCGGCCGTGGCAACAAGGGCTACGTCGCGCTCAACCACGAGAGCGGCGCGATCACCCGGACCTTCCAGACCGGGCTGCCGGCCGGCACCTACTGCGACGTCCAGCACGGCGACCCGCAGCCGGGCGGCGGCTGCACCGGCCCGACCTACCAGGTCGGCGCCAACGGGCAGTTCACCGCGACGGTGGGCGCGGGCGACGCGGTCGCGCTGTACGTCCAGCCGGGGACGGGCGTCTCCGGCGCCTCGTTCGACGTCAACGCGACCACCGCGTACGGGCAGGACGTCTACGTGGTCGGCGACGCCGCGGCGCTCGGCGGCTGGGACCCGGCGAAGGCACTGCCGCTGTCCTCCGCCGGCTACCCGGTCTGGTCGCTGGCGCTCTCGCTGCCGGCCGGGACCTCCGTCCAGTACAAGTACGTCCGCAAGGACGCGAGCGGCGCGGTGACCTGGGAATCCGGTGCCAACCGGACGGCGACCGTGCCCGCCGGCGGGGTCGTCACGCTGAACGACACCTGGCGGCCGTGACCCTCCGCCGCAGCCCGGCGCCGTAGCCCCCGCACCCCCGGAACCCCGTCAGCCTGGCCTGACGGGGTTCCCTCGTGCGGGTGGCCGCAGGCTCCGAAACCTCCGGCGGACGCGGGGGCGCTGGCACCATCGCGGCATGAGAACCACCCCCCTCGTCCTGGACCTCGAACTGTGCGGCGGCCGCTGGGACGGACACCGCAAGCGCGTCCACGCGGACGCCCCGCCGCCCGTCCTGCGGATGGTGCTCCGCGCCGAACTGCCCGCCGCCGAGAGCGGCGAGTACTGGCCCACCACCAGCGTCTACCGGCTGGAGGAGGACGGCGGGGTGCTGCGCTACCGGCACTCGCACGACGAGTGAGACGCGCGGGACTCGTGAAACGCGGGAGACGCGCAAGCGTGCGAGATGCGCAGGACGTGCGAGACGCGCAAGACGTGCGAGACGCGCAGGACGTGCGAGACGCGTGAGACGAGTGAACGGCGCGGAGCCGGATCAGCCGCGCCCGATGTACGGCATGGCCGTCGCCATCACGGTGGCGAACTGCACGTTGGCCTCCAGCGGCAGCGCGGCCATGTGCCGAACGGTCCGGGCGACGTCGGCCACGTCCATGGTCGGCTCGGGGGCGATCCGGCCGTCCGCCTGCCGGACGCCCGCGCCCATCGCCGCCGTCATGTCGGTCGCCGCGTTGCCGATGTCGATCTGCCCGCAGGCGATCCGGTAGGGACGGCCGTCCAGGGACAGCGACTTGGTCAGGCCGGTGACCGCGTGCTTGGTCGCGGTGTAGGCGATCGAGTGCGGGCGCGGGACGTGCGCCGAGATCGAGCCGTTGTTGACGATCCGGCCGCCCTGCGGGTCCTGGGCCTTCATCTGCCGGAACGCCGCCCGGGCGCAGAGGAAGGCGCCGGTCAGGTTGAGGTCGACCACCGCCCGCCAGGCCTCGACCTCCAACTCCTCCACCGGGACGGCCGGGCCGAAGCTGCCGGCGTTGTTGAACAGCAGGTCCACCCGGCCGTGGCGCTCGACGGTCGCGGCGAACAGGGCGTCCACGGCGGCCGGGTCGGTGACGTCGGTCGGCACCACGTCGGCCGGAGCGCCGCAGAGCCGGGCGGTCCCGTGCAGCGGTTCGGCCCGTCGGCCGGCCAGCACGGGCAGCCAGCCGGCCGCGGCCAGTTCGACCGCGACGGCCCGGCCGACGCCGCTCCCGGCTCCGGTGACGACGGCGATCTGCTGGGGCATGGGGCTCTCCTCGGGGACGGTGTCGCCGGTGCTGCGGGGATGCCGGTGACGTCGGCTCGCTGAGATCGTTCCCGATCCGCGGGCCGCCGTCACCGGTCGGAAGCACCCAAGATCCGGCGCCCGGACGGGGCCGCCGCTGTGCCCCCGCGGTGACCCCCGCCGCCCGGCCCCCGCCGCCTGACGGGAGTGGTGAAGGATTTTGCCTGATCGCGAACAAACATTGGATTTCCGGTGGTCACCGCGCAACCGGGCCACCCCGGCCCACGTCATAAGATCGCAGGAAGGCACGCCCCCGCGAGGGACGGCGGGCCACCCCGGGGGGGGGGGGCCCTGGTGGGTCCCCCCGGTTCGGCCGGCCCCCCCCGGGGGCCCCCCGCCCGGTCAGACGGACCGGGCGCGACATCGGTCGGAGAGTCCTCACCGTGCTTAGGCAGTCGTCCCGTTCCCGTGCCGTCCTGTCCGGCGCCGCCGTGCTCGCCCTGGCCGCCTCACTCGCGGCCTGCGGCAGTTCCGGTGGTGGGAAGGGGGACAGCGCCACGTCGGGTGCCTCCCCGGCCGCGAGCGGCAGCGCATCGGGCACCCCGGCGGGCGGCGGCACGGGCACCCCGGACGGTGCGGCGCCGACGCCAGGCAAGGTGCTGATGCCGACCGGCCCGAACGCCAACCTCGCCAAGGCCCGGGACACCACGGCCGGACCGATCTTCCTGACCACCGTGACCGGCGCCAAGTCCGGTGTCGCCGGCAAGGTCTGGGTCTGGCTGCCGCCCGAGTACAACGACCCCAAGTTCGCCAAGACCGGCTTCCCGGTGCTCACCCTCTTCGCGGGCGGCCAGAGCAACGGCTACAACACCTGGACCGACAACCAGCTGCCCATCCAGGAGGAGAACGCGCGGCTGGTCAAGGAGGGCAAGGCCCACCCGTTCATCATGGTCATGCCGGTGCAGAACTTCAACGGCGACGAGAAGAACGCGCTGGACTGCTCCGACATCCCGGGCCAGCCCAAGATGGGCACCTGGATGGCCCAGGACATCCCGGACTTCGTCCGCGCCAACTTCCGCACCGTGCAGGGCCGCGACGGCTGGGGCGTGATGGGCGCCTCGACCGGCGGCTTCTGCAGCGCCAAGCTCGCCCTGCAGTACCCGGACGTCTACAAGGCCGCGGTGCCGATCGACGGCTACTTCATCCCGGACTCGGGCCTGTGGAAGGGCCACGACGCCGAGCGCGCGGCCAACAACCCCGACGTGCTGGTCGCGCAGGGCAAGGCCGACGTGAAGATGCTGGTCACCGCGGGCGGTGCCAACCCGTACGAGACCAAGGTGGTCAAGTCCTGGGTGGCCAAGGCCGCCGCGCCGGTGGGCATCACGTACTACGAGCAGCCCGGCGGCAAGCACCTGACCTCGGACTTCAAGAAGATGATCCCGGACACCCTGGAGTGGCTGAGCAAGAACCTGGCGGGGCCGGCGGCCGACTGAGGCCGTTCCTGCCGTTCCTGTCGTTCCCGGCGTTTCGCCGGGTCTCGGCCGCCGGGACGCCGGGGCGCCACGGCCGGGACCCCGGGCCCGCCCGGGGATCGACCCCGGGCCCGCCCGCGGGGGGGGGGGGGGGGGCGGGCGGGCGGGGGGGGGGGGTGGGGGCGGGGGGGGGGGCCGGGGGGGGGGGGCGGGGGGGGGCGGGGCCCCGGTGCCCCCC
>NZ_JBHWBZ010000021.1:23643-71672 GCF_042735475.1 Kitasatospora sp. NPDC059577
GCGTGCGGCCGCCGCCCGCGGGTGGGCGGCGCGGGGCGGCGCGCGGGGCGGCGGGGCGCCCCCGGCCGGGACCCGGGCCCCGCCGGGGGAGCGACCCCGGGCCCGCCCGCGGGCGGTCAGGGGAGCGCGGGCGGACGGGGCGAGGTGGACGGGCCGGGGGTTCCGGCCGAGGGGCGGGTCCTGGGTGGCGCGGTGACCGGGTCCCCCCAGCCGTCCTGGACCGCCTTCCGGAACCCCGACTGCCCGGCCAGGATCAGCAGCTGCGGCAGCGCCACCGTCGGATCGTCGGGCTGCGGGTACGGCCGGGCCTCGGCCCGGACGAACAGCAGGGTGTAGGCCAGTTCGTCCGGGGTGACGAGCCGGAGCGCGGCCTCCCGGCCGCGCGGGGTGACCGAGACCGGGTGCATCGCCCAGACCATCGAGCCGTCCGGCAGCTTCATGCCCACGCAGTCCTCGCCCTCCGGGCTCTTCGGGCCCGAGCTGCCCGGCATGGGCGTTCCGCACGGTGAGGTGGCGCCGCCGAGCGCCCCGGAGGGCCCGTCCAGGCGCCTGGTCACCGCGACCGTGCCGCCGTCCTTCCTGGTCAGCAGGAAGTTCTCCGAGCTGACGCCCCTGGAGGCCTTCCCGATCTCCTCGGGCGGGTGGGCGCGCAGCAGGGCGAACAGGGCCGGGCTGCCCTCCGTGGCCACGCCGACGGTCGTCGTCCCGTCCGTCCCGTCCGTCCCGTCCTCCGTCCAGTCGTCCGTCCCCCCGGCCGTGCCGCCGGCCATCGGGGACGGCGTGACCGACGGCGTCGGCGACGCCGACGCGGACGGACTCGGCGCGACGGACGGCGCGACGGGCGCGCTCGCCGCCGGGAGGAGCACCCGGCCGTCGTGCTCCGCCGGGGACCGCCCGCGGACCGCCCAGCCCGCCGTGGCCAGCAGGCCCACCGCCGCCGCGGTCGCGACCGTCGCCAGCAGCCGGCGCCGGCGGCGCAGCCGGTTGCCGGAGCGGCGGACCTCCGGCAGCAGCTCCGGGGGAGCGGCCGGCTCCGGCTGGTCCAGGACCGCGCGGAACAGCGCGCCCATGTCGTCGGCGTCGAACGCCGGATCGTCCCCGTTCAATCCCGATTCCCTCTCGTCTCTCGCTCGTCGCTCGCTCGTCCCGGGCGACCCGTTGCGCCCCTGCGCCCGGCTCCGGCGGTCGCGGGCCCGGTCCCGTCGGCCGGCGGGTGTGGCCGGCCGGTTCGTGCGTACCGTCCCCTCGTGCGTACCGTCCCCTCGTGCGTCCCGCCCCCTCGTGCGTCCGGCCCCGCCCGGCCGGGCTCAGCCCGCCGCGATCTCCAACAGTGAATCGCCGAGGATCACGCGCAACTGGGCCAGTCCCCGGCTGGTGTTGGACTTCACGGTGCCGGTGCTCTGCCGCAGGGCCGCCGCCGTCGCCTCGACCGACTGGTCCTCCCAGAACCGCAGCACCAGCGCCGCCCGGTAGGCAGGGGTGACCTTGGCGAGCGCGGCCAGCAGGGCCAGCCGGCGTTCCGGGTCGGCCGGGGCCGCGGCCCGCGGCCCGGTCGCCGGCGGCTCCGGCAGGTCCGGCGAGGGCAGTTCGTGCGAGCGGCGCAGGCGCCGGGTGTCGATGTAGGTGCGGACCAGCGTGGTCCGGGCGTACCCGGCCGCGGACTCCGGGTCGCGCAGGCGGCCCCAGCGCGAGTACAGCTTCACCAGCGTGGTCTGCGCGAGGTCCTCGGCGAGGTGCCAGTCGCCGCAGAGCAGGTAGCCGGTGCGGCGCAGCGCGGCGTACCGCCCCGCGACGAACTCGTCGAACGACTGCTCCTGCTCCGGTGACATGCGGCCTCGCTGTTCCCCTGGACTCCCGGGCGCGCCCGGTGCGCGGGCCCTCGCCCGGTAGCACGGGACGGGCGCCGCAGAGCGTTGCGTCCGCTCCGATAAACGTCCTGACCTGCGCGTCAATCGGACATTGATTCGCTTCTGATCGACTGCGGGCACCTTGGCTGGGGTGGTCCTCACCGGCCGCCACCACCCGTCCTGCCCCAAGCCGTGAAGAGAGTCCCATGCCGATCCACCTGCTGCCCCAGCCCGCCCCCGCCGTGCCCGCGCAGGGACAGCCCGGCGTCGCCCCCCGTGGTGCGGACGCGTGCGGGCGCACCACGGACGACGACCCGGCCACCGTGCGGTTCGCCGGGCTGCGGCTCGTGCACGCCGCGCTGCGCCGGGACCTCGCCCGGCTGCCCAACGCGCTGCGGCTGCTCCAGCCCGACGAGGAGGACAAGGGGGAGGCGCTGCTGCGGCACTGGACCTTCATGACCGCGATGCTGACCTGCCACCACGAGCAGCAGGACACCCGGATCTGGCCGATCGTGCGCCGCTTCGCGCCCGAACTGCGGCTGCTGCTCAACTGGCTGGAGGCCGACCACCACAACCTCGACCACTCGTTCACCCGGGTCACCACGCTGGTCCGGATCGCCAGCCGGGACACCGGCAGCGCCTGGCCGGTCGCGTACGCGATGGAGGACCTGGCGGCCCGGCTGGAGACCCACCTGCGCATCGAGGAGCGCCAGTTGCTGCCCCGGATGGAGCGGGTGGTGGCCGACGGCTCCCGGCTCGGCGGCCTGGGCGAGCTGCTGGACCTGCTGCGGGTGGCGGACGGGCCCGGCACGGCGGACGCGCTGGCCTGGCTGCTGGACGGCGTCGATCCCGCTGCGGTGGAGCGGCTGCTGGCCGAGTGCGACGACGACGTGGCCCGTAACTGGCCGCACTGGCAGGCGACCTACCAGCGTTGCACCGCGCCGCTGTGGGGACCGGGTGGCGGCGCTGAGGACGGCCCGGGGGAGGGCCTCGGGGGCGGCGCCGGCAGTGGCTTCGGCGGCCTGGGGAGCGTCGCCGACTGACCGCCGGCGTTTTCGCGGGCCTTCGATCTACGCGCGTGGCATGAGCCTCCGGCATATGCTGCAGCCCGTCGGACAGCCGGTCCGCCGGACAACTCCCGATGACCCCTAGGGGATTCGACCCACCGCTCTCGGGGTTCGATCGCCCGGCCGATCCGGGCTGCACCAGGGCAGGCCTCCCGCCGACGACCGATGGCTGGGCGTGTCCGGTCCACTACCGTCGAGGACATGACCACAGCGAGCAGCACTGCCAAGGCCCACCGCACCAGCCTCCGGACCCGCTTCCGGTTCGGCTCGGCGATCCTCGCCGCGGGCGCCGTCCTGACGCTCGGCGCCGGACTGGCCGCCTGTGAGGGCGGCGTGGCGCTCTGCCTCGACGACCACAAGTGCACCGTCGGCATCAAGACCGACGGCGCGGACGCCTCCAAGACCGTCAAGGTCTTCGGCGGCGACAACCCGATGAAGATGACGATCGCTCACATCACCGACAGCTCGGCCGAGGTGACCATCGGCGACACCAAGAAGACCGTCGACAAGGACTCCGAGACCGCCGTCGGCAACGTCAAGGTCACCATCCGCAAGGCGGACAAGAGCGACCACTTCGCCGAGGTGCACGTCGAGCGCGACTGACCGCTCCCCGGCGCCCACCCGCCGCCCTCGACCCTCCCCGGCGCCCCCCGACCGCCTACTCCGGAAGGCGGTTGAGCCACTCCAGCGGAGCGACCCGGATCGCCGTGTGCGGCGATCCGTCCCACTCCACCGGGAGGCCGGCCGCCTCCAGCGCGCCGACCACGACCCGTCCGATCCCCGCCGTCCGGCGCTCCGAGACCTCGGCCGGCTCCCCGTCGGAACGGAACACGCCGTAGCGCAGCATCAGACCCTGTCCGGCGGCCGCCGACTCGGTGTCCTGCTGGTGGAAGAAGACGAACCCGGAGGAGTCCTCCTCGGCCTCGCCACCGATCTCCGCGTAACCGCAGCCCGCGCAGCAGGTGAAGTCCATGGCCGCGACGACGCCCTGGTCCTCCAGCGCGTCGAAGGCGTCGGCCAGACGGTCCACGTCCGTGACCCGCGGCCACGTCGCCTGCTCGGCCAGCCGCGCGCTCCACAGCGGGGCGACGATCCGCTCCGCCTCCTCCGGGGTGAGCCCCTGGTCGTCGAGGACCTCGATCAGGGACTCGGCTATCTCGTCCGGCTCCTGGAAGCCGCACCGGATCAACTCGGCGGCCCGCTCCCGGGCTTCGCGCAGTACGTCGGGGGTGAGAGCCGTCTCCTGGGTCATGTCCGCATCCTCGCACCCGCCACCGACAGTCGGCCGGGAGGGTTGGGCCCGGCCCGACCGGGGCCGTCCGGGCCGCGCGGTGCTACCGTCCGCCGGTGACCTCACTGCTGCAACCCCCGCTGATCACCCGGCTGCTGGCCGCCGAGAGCATCCTGATCGCCGGCGCCGGCGGCGGATTCGACGTGTACGCCGGGTTGCCGATCGCCCTCGCCCTGCGGGCCGCGGGCAAGCAGGTGCACCTGGCCAACTTCTCCTTCACCCACCTCTACGGCCTGCCGTTGGAGGTATGGGCGGACCCCGACGTGGCCATGGTCCGGCCGGACACCCCAGGCCCCGAGGGCTACTTCCCGGAGCGCACGCTGGCCCGCTGGCTGCACCGGCACCGGATGCCCGACACCGTGTGGGCCTTCCCGTCGGTGGGCGTGCAGCCGCTGCGCGACGCCTACCGCTCACTCGTCGCCCGGCTGGGCGTCGACGCCGTCCTGCTGGTGGACGGCGGCACCGACATCCTGATGCGCGGCGACGAAGCCGGACTCGGCACCCCCGAGGAGGACATGGCCAGCCTGGCAGCGGTGGCCGGGCTCACCGAGGTGCCCGAGCGGCTGGTCGCCTGCCTGGGCTTCGGCATCGACGCCTTCCACGGCGTCAACCACGCGCTGGTGCTGGAGAACCTCGCCGCGCTGGACCGGGCCGGCGGTTACCTCGGTGCCTTCTCCGTCCCGCGTGACAGTCGGGAGGGGGCGCTCTACCTGGACGCCGTCGAGCACGCCCGGGCCGCCTTCCCCGAGCACCCCAGCATCGTCAACGGCTCGGTGGCGGCGGCCCTGCGCGGCGAGTTCGGTGACGTCCGGTTCACCGAGCGGACCAAGGGCAGCGACCTGTTCGTCAACCCGCTGATGGCGGTCTACTTCGGCGTCACCGTCGAGGCGCTGGCCGCCGAGCACCTCTACCTGGACCGGCTGGAGCGGACCGTGGTGACCCGCCAGATCGCCACCGCCATCGCGGAGTTCCAGGACGAACTCCCCCGGCAGCGGCCGCCCCGGCAGTTCCCGCACTGACCGCAGCGGCCAACGCGGCAGTTCCCGCACTCACCGCACCGGCCGACCCGGGCGGCGCGGCGCCTCAGAGCGCGGCGAGCCGGAACTCCAGGTTCCCGAAGCGCACCTGGTCGCCCGGGCCGACCCGGACGCCGCCCGCGATCCGGCGTCCGTTGACGTGCGTGCCGTTGGTCGAGCCGAGGTCGTACAGCACCCAGCAGCCGTCCTCGTGCCGGAGTTCGGCGTGGTTCCGGGAGACCGAGGCGTCGTGCAGTCGCAGCCCCGAGCCGGGGATCCGGCCGATCGTCAGCAGTGCGGCGCCGGCCTGCGGCAGGCTCAGCCCGGGCAGCCGCTCGGTGCGCCAGGCCCGGTTCAGCCGGTCTCCGAAGCCGGAGACCCGGCCGACCGTGCGCAGCACGAACCGTTCGACCGGCCCACCGGTCGGCAGACCGGCCACCGCCGCGTCCAACTCGCCGCGGCTGGTGGCCTGCAGGACGATGTCCATCCGGCCGAGGAAGGTGTCGTGCGAGAGCCGCCCGCTGCCCGCGCCGTCCTTCAGCACCCCGAGCGCCTGGTCCCGTTCGGCGTCGGAGGGCCGGTGCCGGCCGGTGGGGAACTCAGGAGGCGTCATGGCCGAATTGTCGGCTCGGCCGACTCGGGCTGTCCAGATCACGCCGTCCGCGGGCGCGTGGTTCGTACGTCACGGCAGTCCAGACGCCGCCCCCGGCCACGCGGTTCCGCGTCGTTCGGGCAGGCCGTACGGGTCGTCAGGCCTTGCGGGCGGCGGCCAGGATCTTCTCGGTGGTGTGCAGGAACCGGGAGGTGACCGAGCCCCGGTACTCCTTGCCGAACATGTCCTTGGTGACCCACTTGCCGTCCTGCAGGTGGATCACCACGTAGGCGGCCCCCGGATCGGCGCCGAGCACCTCGACGTCGCCCTTCGGCGAGCGGTGCGGGAGGGCGAGTCCGGCGGGCAGCGGCTCGGAGAGGAAGGCGACCACCAGCCGGACGTCCGGTGTCACCTCGACGCCCCGGAAGGGCTCGGCGACGAGCAGGTCGGCGACCTCGTCCACCGTCCGCAGCATCACCGGCACGGGGTACCCGAGCGCCTGCTCCAGGTGTTCCTCGATCCGCCCGGTCAGCGCGGCGCGCTCGGCCGGGCCGGCCGGCCCGTCGGTGGTGAAGAAGACGTTGCCGCTCTGGATGTACGAGCGGACGCCCGCCAGCCCCAGTTCGGCGAAGAGCGCCCGCAACCGCTCCATCTTCACCGTCCGGCCGCCGACGTTGATGGCCCGCAGGAACGCGATGTACGTGGTCGTGGTGGTCACCCCGCCAGTGTGGCACCGGCCTGTGACAGCGGCCTGTGACAACGCCCTGTGACAGCGGGTCTGCGGGACGGCACCGGCCCGCGGTGCCGCCCGGCCGGCGCCGCGCGGACGGCGGTTGTCGGTGCCCGGTGCCAGACTGGCGCCATGGCTACCTGGCAGGATTTCGAGCAGCAGGCTCCCGATCTGGCGCCCCTGGTGCGGGCCCGCTTCGAGGCCAACAAGCACCACGTCCTGGCGTCGCTGCGCAAGGACGGTTCGCCCCGGGTCAGCGGGACGGAGGTCGAGTTCGTCGGCGCCGACCTGTGGATCGGGTCGATGTACGGCGCGGTCAAGGCGCGCGACCTCCAGCGCGACGCCCGCTTCGCCCTGCACGCGCACCCGGGGGACGAGACCATGGCCGGCGGGGACTCCAAGGTCTCCGGCCGGGCGGTCGAGATCACCGACGAGGCCGAACTCGCCGCGTTCGCCGCCGATCTGCCCCAGCCGCCGCCCACCCCGTTCCACGCCTTCCGGCTGGAGCTCGACCAGGTGGTGCACACCGCGGTCGAGGGCGAGCACCTGCTGGTCCACAACTGGCACCCGGGCCGCCCGGTGGAGACGGTCCGGCTGCACTGACCGGCCGGACGGCCCGACCGGTCAGCGGGCGGGGCTCACGGCAGGACGGACTTGAGGGCGTCGGGGGTGCGGGCCACGACGGCGTGCCCGTCGTCCGCGGTGATGATCGGGCGCTGGATCAGGATGGGGTGCTCGGCCATCGCCGCGATCCAGCGGGCCCGCTCACCCGCCTCCCGGGGCCAGTCCTTCATCCCCAGGTCCTTCGCGACCTGTTCGTCGGTGCGGGTGATGTCCCACGGCTCCAGGCCGAGGCGCTCCAGCACCTGCTCCAGCTCGGCCGCGGTCGGCGGGTCCTCCAGGTAGCGCCGCACGGTGTACTCGACCCCGGCGGCGGTCAGCTCGCCGAGCGCGCTCCGGCACTTGCCGCAGCGCGGGTTGATCCAGATCTCCATGCGGGCCAGCCTACCGAGCCGGCCCCGGGCCCCGCCCCGCCGTGAACCGGCGCCGACCCGCCCGACCCGCCTGAACCGCCCGACCCGCCTGAACCGCCCGGCCCGCCCCGGCGGCGAACCGCCGGGGCACGCACCCGCCGCGCACCCGCCGGGCACCGGACCGTCCCGGACGGGAACTCCGGCCCGGCCGCCGGTGGTTCACGAACCAGGACGGGGCGGGCGATCCCGTGATCTCGGGAGGGGAGAACCGCGTGGACGGTGCGACGATCATCGAGCTGCTGACGGAGACCGGGGTCAAGGCCGATCCGTACCCGCTGTACGCGAAGGCACGGGAGCTGGGCCCGGTGGCCCCGGCCGGGGACGGGGTGTTCGTGGTCAGCGGCTACGCGGCCGTCAACAGGGTGCTGCGCACGCCCGCCTTCGGCGTCGCCACCGCCGACATGATGGCGGGCCTGGCCCCGGAGTTCCTCGCGCACTCCTCGCTCGCCCTCTTCGGCCGCTCGATCCTCCAGCGCAACGCCCCCGACCAGCCCCGGGTCCGCTCGCTGATCGCCTCGGTGTTCACCGCCCGCAGGGTCGCCGCGCTGCGCCCGGCCGTGGAGGCGGCGGTGGCCCGGCTGCTGGAGGGGATGGCCGAGCAGGGCGCCGACGGCTCGCCGGTGGACTTCATGGACGCGTTCGCCTACCGGCTGCCGGTCGGGGTGATCTGCGAGCTGCTCGGTGTCCCCGATCGGGACCGTCACCTGTTCCGCGGCCTGGCCTCCGACCTGACCGCCGTCCTGGAGATCAGCGAGAACCTCGGTGAACTGACCGCGGCCGACCGGGCGGCGGACGAGCTGTCCCGGTACTTCACGGAACTGGCCGCCGAGCGGTTGGCCCGCCCGCAGGACGACCTGGTCAGCGACCTCGCCCGGATCGCCGCCGACGACAGCGGGCGGCTCTCCGCCGAGGAACTGCTGGCCAACCTGGTGCTGCTGCTGGTGGCCGGCTTCGAGACCACCACCAACCTGCTCGGCAACGGCCTCGCCCTGCTGTTCCGCCACCCCGGGGCGGCCGCCGGGCTGCGCAACGGCGCGGTCGCCCCGGCCGGCTTCGCCGACGAGGTGTTGCGCTTCGACTCCCCGGTGCAGGCCACCGGGCGGGTCGCACTGGCCGAGGGCCTGGCCGTGGACGGGCTGCCCGTTCCGCTCGGCAGCGAGGTGACCCTGCTGATCGGCGCGGCCAACCGCGACCCGGCCCGGTACGAGCGCCCCGACGAGTTCGACCCGACCCGCACCGACAGCCAGCCGCTCAGCTTCGGCGGCGGCCAGCACTTCTGCCTGGGCTCCCAGCTGGCCCGGCTGGAGGCGGAGGTCGCCGTGCCCGCACTGCTGGACCGCTTCCCGCGGCTCGCCCCCGGCGGTGTCGCCACCCGGCGGGACCGCCTGGTCCTGCGCGGGTACGAGACCCTGCCGGTGACCGTGCGCTGACCGCGTCCCGACCGCCGGCCACGCCCGGGGCCCGGACGGGCCGGCCCGGAGAACGGGACGTTCGGCCGTTCGTGACTGGGCCGTTCGTGGGAGAGCATGGAGGGACGAAACCGGCCATTCCGGACTCATCGTCCGGAGCGGCCACCGGCCAGGAGGTCCCGCCGTGCCCACAGCACCCCGCCCGTCGCGCCCCGCCGCGCTGGAGCCCCGGGTGCCGCGCTGGGTCCCGTGGCTGCCGGTCGTCCTGCTGGTGCTGGACCTGGTCGCGGAGGCGGTCGTCCCGGACGCCGTCGCCGCCGGCTTCCTGCTCACCGCGCTGCCCGTGGTGGCCGCGTTCAGCTACGGCCCGGTGCTGACCGCCACCGCCACCGTCGGCTCCCTGGTACTCCAGCTGGTCCTGGCCCTGCGTGCGGGCCACATCAACGAGCAGCACCACGTCTGGGTCTACATCGCCACCCTGCTCTCCGGCGTGATGGGCACCGCCCTGTCGTGGCAGCGCACCCGGCAGAACCGCAACCTGCTGCAGGCCCGCACCGTCGCCGAGACCCTGCAGCGGACCGTGCTGCGGCCGGTGCCCGAGCGGGCCGGCGGACTGCGGGTGGCCGGCCTCTACCGCTCGGCCCAGGCCGAGGTGCTGGTCGGCGGCGACCTGTACGAGGTGTGCGACACCCGCTTCGGCGTGCGGGTCCTGCTGGGCGACGTCCGGGGCAAGGGCCTCGGCGCGGTCCGTACGGTCGCCGACGTCCTCGGTGCGTTCCGGGCGGCCGCGTACGACACCCCGGGGCTGGTCGACCTCGCCGACCAGCTGGACCGCGCGGTCCTGCGCGACGCCGCAGACCGGGGCGACGACGAACTGTTCGCCACGGCCGTGCTGCTGCAGTACCGGCCGGGCTCCGACTGCGTGGAGATCGTCAACCGCGGCCACACCACCCCGCTGTTGCTGACCGGCGGCGCGATAGCCCCGGTGTCCTGCGCGGACGAGCTCCCGCTGGGCCTCGGCCACCTCGGGCCCGTCGAGGAGTGCGGCAAGCCGACCGCCGTCGCCCTGCCCCCGGGCCACACCGTGCTGCTCTACACCGACGGCGTCAGCGAGGCCCGGGACGCCACCGGGGCCTTCTACCCGCTGGCCCCGCGGCTCGCGGCCCTCGGCACCACCGCGCCGGACCGGCTGGTCTCCTTCCTGGCCGAGGACGTCCACCGGTACGCCGGCCTGCTCGCCGACGACCTCGCCGTCCTCGCCCTCACCCCGGACGTCCCGTAGCCCCGGACGTCCCGGAGCCCCGACGTTCATGGCCCGGCCGGTGTCCTCACCCGGCCCGCCTGCCCGGCTCGCCAGGCCCGCCCGGGCCCCGAACATCCGAAGCCCCCGCCCCGGTGAACGGTCCACCGGGGCGGGGGCTTCGGAACGCCGTACGGCCTACAGGTCGTCGTCATACTCGAACATGTCTCTGACCTGCGGAGACAGGGACCTTGTGGAGGATCGTTCCACAGCCGGTGCACACGCAGCGGTTTCGACGGACGAGACGAGTGGTGAAGCGCTGAGCATGATGTCCGGTCCGGTCCGGTCCGGTCCGGACGCGGACGCGGACGCGGTCGCGGACGGTCGACGTACGCGTCAGCTGCCCCGAAGACCCACCGCCAGGGTCAGTTCAAGGACCCGGTCCGGCGAGGCGAGATCCGGAAACAGCTCCCGCAGCTGCGCCATCCGGTACCGGACTGTCTGCGGATGGACGAACAATGCCGCCGCCACCTCGTCCCGCCTGCCCTGGTGCAGCAGCCACGCCCGCAACGTCTCCTCCAGCCTCCGTGCGGTCGCGACGGGCACGGTCCGCAACGGTGCGAGGGCTCGGGCGCGCAGGTCTGCGAACGCGTCCACGTCGGCGCTCAGCACCAGCTCGGGCAGGTGCTCCTCGGTATCGCGAATGTCGGAGGAGAGGGAGCGCGCACGTACGGCTCGTGCGTACGAGGCGGACGCACGGGTCCACGGCCGTGCCGGGCCGACCACGGCGGTGCGGTCGGTCAGCTGCCGCAAGAGGTGTGACCGGTCGGCGTCCGGGACGAGCAGTGCACCGGTGGCGTCCGGCAGATCGTCGAGGACGAGAGTGCCCGGGTCGAGCAGGCGGTAGGCAGGCCGGGCCAGGGCTGCGGGCAGCAGGACTGCGGTCAGCGAAACCGGGGGCTGCCACCCGGCCCGTTGAGCGGAGACCAGCAGCACGTCCGGGCTCGCGCCGACGAGGAGGTCGCGGGCCAGGTGTTCCAGGTGGCGCTCGTGGGCCCTGCCCCGGGCGGCCAGTTCGTCGGCGTGGCCCGCGGCGCTCGCGGCGGAGAGCTCGTCGATGTAGGCGAAGGTCAGCTCGGCGAACTTGGCGACTTCGGCGGCGGGCAGACCTGCGGGTACGGCACCCGCCGCGAGGCATCGCCAGGCCACGCGGGCGCCGACGCGGTAGGCGCTGAGCAGGGCGTCCATCGAACGGCCGTCGCGCACCTCGCCGCGGCCCAGCTCGTAGGCTGCGTCACCGGCGTCGCCACCCGTGGCGTTCCCGCTCGCGAGGTCCAGGTAGTGCCCCAGGGCGGTGCGGACGGCTCGGCGGATGGTGCCGCCCATGCGGCCCGAAAGGGCGTTCGCATAGGGAGGGACCTCGTCGATGATTGCCTGGACGACCTCGTCGGCGGTGGCCGTCAGCGCGGCCCGAAGCGCGGTGACCGTCGTCTCGTCCAGTACCAGCTCGCTGGCCCTCCGGATTGCATGGCTCACGTTCTTGTTCCCTGCGAACAATTCAGCCGACCAGATTTACGTCCTACGGTCAGGACTTTACGCCCTGAGGCGCAGCAAGCTGGAGTCATGACGAGTGCAGCCCTCCGCAGCAGGGCGTGGAAACTGCTGGAGATGGTCACGACGCCGCTGCTGCCGTCGGACTACCTCGACCTGATCAGCCCGCTGCGTGCGGGCGCCGACCTGCGTGGCCGCATCGAGGCCGTGCACCCGGAGACGGCTGATGCCGCGACCGTCGTGATCAGGCCGGGACGGGGCTGGCGCGGCCACACGGCCGGTCAGTACGTACGGATCGGGGTCGAGGTCGACGGGAGGCGCCTGTGGCGTGCCTACTCCATCACGTCACCGACGAACCGCCGGGACGGCCGCATCACGATCACCGTGAAGGCGATCCCGGACGGCAAGGTCAGCAACCACCTGGTCCACAGGGCGACACCGGGCACGCTGATCCAGCTCGACCAGCCGACCGGTGACTTCGTGCTGCCGCATGCCAAGCCCGCCAAGGTGCTCTACCTGACGGCGGGCAGTGGCATCACGCCCGTGATGGGCATGCTGCGCGGCACCGAGTTCGACGACGTCGTCATGATCCACTGCGCGCCACAGCCGCAAGACGTGATCTTCCGCAATGAACTGCACGACCTGGTCGCGGACAGGAAGCTGCGCCTCACCGAGGTGCACACCGACACGGGCGGCAGGCTCGACATCGCCCGTCTCGACGAACTCGTGCCCGACTGGGCCGAGCGCGAGACTTGGGCCTGCGGGCCCGCGGGCCTGCTCGACGCCGCAGAGGAGCACTGGACCGAGCACGGCGTCCGAGAGCGCCTGCACACCGAACGGTTCCGCCCCCGCATCGTCATCGCCGGCGACGGCGGCGAGGTCACGTTCAGTGCCACCGGCAGGACCGTCGACGCGGACGGCGCCACGCCGTTGCTGGACATCGGCGAGGAAGCCGACGTGCTGATGCCCTCCGGGTGCCGCATGGGCATCTGCTTCGGCTGCGTCACGCCGCTCAAGGCGGGCGCCGTCCGCGACCTGCGCACCGGCGAGATCACCGAGGCCGAGCCGGGCGTCCTCATCCAGACCTGCGTGTCCGCCGCGGCGGGCCCCTGCGACATCGAACGGTAGAGGCACTTTGACCGCCATCGACCCCACCGCCCACCTGACCGCGGAGCAGATCGAGGAGCTCGGCCGCGAGCTGGACGTGATCCGCGACGAGGTGATCGCCGACCGTGGCGAGAAAGACGCCGCCTACATCCGCAAGGTCATCTCGGCGCAGCGCAAGCTCGAACTGGCCAGCAGGGGCGTGCTGCTGTTCTCGATCTTCCCGCCCGCGTGGCTGCTCGGCACTGCCGGCCTGTCCGTGGCGAAGATCATGGACAACATGGAGATCGGCCACAACGTCCTGCACGGCCAGTGGGACTGGATGCGGGACCCGAAGATCCACTCCACCACCTGGGAGTGGGACCACGTCTCGCCGGCCGAGCAGTGGAAGCACTCGCACAACGAGCTGCACCACACGTACACCAACGTGATCGGCAAGGACAACGACCTCGGCTACGGAATCATGCGCGTCGACGAGGACCAGAAGTGGCACCCGTTCCACCTCGGCCAGCCGTTGTGGAACTTCGTCAACGCCTGCTTCTTCGAGTACGGCATCGCCGCGTACGACCTCGAACTCGGCAAGAACCTGCACAAGCGCCGCCGCAGGAACCCGGAGTTCCGCGCGCGGGCCAAGGCCGTGGGCCGCAAGATCCGCAAGCAGGTGCTCAAGGACTACGTGATCCACCCGCTGCTGTCGGGCCCGTCGTTCCTCACCACGCTCGCCGCCACGTTCACCGCGAACGTGGTCCGCAACGTCTGGTCCCACTCGGTGATCATGTGCGGGCACTTCCCGGAGGGCGTACGCGTCTTCGAGCGCCAGTCGGTCAAGGGCGAGACGCGCGGCCAGTGGTACCTGCGCCAGATGATGGGCTCGGCGAACATCAGCGGCAGCAGGGCGATGCACTTCATGACGGGCAACCTGTCCCACCAGATCGAGCACCACCTGTTCCCGGACCTGCCGAGCAACCGGTACGCCGAAGTCGCGGTGAAGGTGCGCGCGCTGTTCGAGAAGTACGAGTTGGAGTACGTCACCGGGCCGCTGCCCAAGCAGGTGTTCTCCGCGTGGCACAAGGTCGTCCGGCTCTCGCTCCCGAACAAGAAGCCCAAGGTCAAGACACCGGCCCGCGAGAAGGCGCTCGTCGCGGGCTGATTCCCGGTGTCGGTTCAGAGCTTGCGGCCGTACCCGGCGGCACCGCCGGGTACGGCCGCATTGGGGCCTCTTACAGGTCGTAGATCTGATCGAACATGTCCCTGACCTGCAGAAATGAAGCTCCCTAGGAAGATCATTTCACAACCAGTGCACATGCGGCGGTGATGACGATGAGACGTGGTGAGAAGCGCTGAGCGGAGACCACGACGTCGAGTCGGCTCCGCACCGTTGTGGCGCGGTGCGGGGCTACGGATCGTGATGGTGTGGCGTCGTTCCACTCAGCGACTTGGTGGGGCGACCACGGCGGCGAAGAAGTCTCGAAGCATGGTTGGAGCTGTCGCCTGTCCGAGTTCGTGCCCGCCGAACCGGTACACCTGATATCCCTTGAGCCGTAGGGCCCGGTATGCGGTGACCGTTCGAAATACAGCTGCGGAGAGGCAGTGTTGCCTGTGGCATAGTGCTGCTTGCCGTCAACCTCCAGGACGATCCGCTCGGCTCCTGGGAGCAGGAGCAGGAAGTCCATGCGCTCGCGGCCCAGGGACGCTGTCCTTGCCTCCCCGCCCCGCGCGGGTTCGAGGGTCAATGTGCAAGTAGACCTGGGGGTGTCCACACCCAGACTTGTACAACAACCTTTAGAACAACAGCCACATTCGGGCTGAGGGTCTGGATGCGCAATGGGATTCCGGCGGATTCCGGGCCGTTGGCCACGTCGCTGGGCGGCCAACGAAGATGGCACAGCTGGACAGTCGACGGCTTGAGCGGCCCCCGACGCTAGCTGTGCCGCGCACCAGAAGATGCCAGGGGCAGTCGGTAGGCGCGCCGGTGCGGCTACTCCGACTCAGTGGCATCGACGTCTACGACGACTACCCCAGCAATGAAACGCCGGTATTCCCAGAGACCCAGCTGGCCACCAGACTCGATGGCGTCTGCCACATCCCGCGGCAGTTCTCGCTTCAAGCCACGCAGGATGTGGCGGAAGGGCAGCTTGTCAGGCTCGAACTGCCCCAACCCTGCTGGAATAGTGCCGAAGACCGTATCGTCCCCAAGATCCTCCGGCGTGGCCATCAGTAGCTGCCGCGCCTTCTTGACCGAGTTGAACATCGCCTTGGCGATGTCCCGCACGCCTTCCTGCTTCTGCTCAAAGAAGGTGGCAAGCTCTACAGCGAGGGGGGCGTCGAACGGGAAGCTGTCGGCGCATACCTCTGGATCGACAAGGTCCTCCAGGGGCACGCCGGTTTCGAAGGTGCTGCTGCCTGCGCTAGCTGGGGAGAGATAGGCGAGTTCTTGGGCAGCAAGAGCTGACAGCATCATGATGCTCGCGCGCTGGCAGCGCTGGCAGGGCCTACCGCGGTACTCGTGCACTGGACACTCGGTCACTTCCTCTCGATACTTCAGCGTGCCGCAGTACAGCGCGTAAACGGCTGGGACATCGAGGAATTCAGCAGTGGTCAGCAGATTACGCATCTGCTTGCCAGCCGCGTCGCCACCTGGGTGCTTGAAGTCGATGGCGCAGGACTGCGCCTGCACCTTGAGCTTCTTCGCCTGCACCAGGGCGCCGAACGCTTCCCCGCTGCGGTCCACGAACCACCAAAGCCAGTCAGCCCCGACGACCTCCTCCTGCGCTCGGTTGAACTCCACGTACCGCACTGTCGGGTATGCGGCCATGAGCAACCGCTCGGTCACCGACTCCTCGCCCCATGTCCGCCCTTGTCGCATGCTCGCAGTGACGAACTTGTCTATGGCTTTGCGCGAGGCCGTGAAGGCGGCCAGTGTGGTCTTGCTTTGCGGCACGGGGACGTCCTTCCACTTCGGAGCCGGCCGAAGCAGCTGAGCGACTCCGCTCAGAACGCCCACCGCCGTCGGGTCCGCAAAGACTACGGGCCGCCTCCGATGGTCGTGAGAGCCCGATCAGCCTCTACGAGCAGCAGACCCACCACGCGCTGTGCCCCTGAGGCGCTGGGCGGCGGCGAACGACCTCCCCAAGCCGTGGCCGTCAGTGAGACAGTACTCAACACTCAACCCGGTCGTCGCTCGGAGCCGATCATGGTTGTCCATGAAGGAGGGGACGACGCAGAGCTAAGTTCAACGGTCAGTCCTCACGGCTAGGCTGCATTGGCGGCGGGACGCGTCCGGGGGAGGTACCGAGCATGGCGACGATCAGTGCGAGCCGGAGGATCGGGCGGGCGGGGGTGAACGCCCTGCGGACACTCTTGGAGGAACATGACCACCTCGTCCAGGAGATCGGCGAAGGCGCCGATCACGGGGAAGACCTCTACGTCGGATTCGTCAGTGGGGGCCGGCGAACGGGACATGTCGTAGCAGTCCAGGTGAAAAGCGGGAAGAAGTACAAACGGGCCAAGGGGTACGCCATCCCCGTCGCCGACCACCGGCAGGACTGGCAGGAGAGCCGTCTCCCCGTTGTGGGTGTCGTCTACGACCGCGACCAGAAACGGTTGTTCTGGGTGAACCTGACCCAGGAGCTACAGAATGGAAGCGGGGCGGCCTGGATTCAGGTTCCTCTGGTCAACGAGCTGACGGACGGTTCACTCAGCAGCTTCGTCAGCGAGTTGCAGACGTACATCGACACGCAGGGCTCGCACGTCGCCGGAGAGGCCGAGGACGTCACATGGGTGGCTGATGCCACAGGCGAGGCCCCCGTCGCCGCCAGTG
This sequence comes from Kitasatospora sp. NPDC059577, assembly GCF_042735475.1. NCBI lineage: Bacteria > Bacillati > Actinomycetota > Actinomycetes > Kitasatosporales > Streptomycetaceae > Kitasatospora > Kitasatospora sp. NPDC059577. Next base: position 40,345 of record NZ_JBHWBZ010000021.1, read on the forward strand.
GCCAAGCTTCCCTCGCGTTCAACAAAGTAGTGGGTGCGGTCGGCATCCTGGTGGCGACGGCGTATGTAATCTCCATGGCCGCGATGTTCACGGTCATGGCGGTACCGGTCCTTCAGGTCACCGATGACGATGTGTGGTTCTCGATCGGCTCGCCCCTGGCCGCTGTTCTTGCCTGCCTGGTAGCCAGCAGCATGGCGACACTCGATCCTGGCAACCTGTGGGCGCAGGTCACCCGCGTGGCCGGGGTCGGTGTCGTCTGGTGGATCAACTATTTGGTGTTCAGCCACTATCACCCGCTGAACAACCTGGCGATCTGGTTGCTACTGGGGATGGCGATTCTCTGCGAGACCCCCGCTTTCGTCTGCACCCCACAGATCGTTTACCGGTTTGCGATGGCCGGCCGGCAGTACCCAGGGTGAATCCGATCCGACCTGTCCCGCAGATTGCCGCTCTCCCCAGTCGACCGAGAGAGGCAACCCCGACCTGGTCCCAGGTGGCCGGTGCGCACTAGTCGTCGTTCGGCAGGTACCACCCGTGCTCGCGATGTCTGGGCTCCGGTGGGTTCGGGTTCTCGCGGGCATAGGCTTCGTTTGCGCGGCGCGTCATCTCTTCGTCGTAGCGGTGCAGCTCGTTGTAGAGTTTCGACGCCTCGTTGACATCCCCGCTAGATGCGTAACGCTGCCGCAGCGCCTCGCGCTCGTCTTCAAGTTCCGCGTCGGACAGCGGGCGGAGGCTACCGAGGCCACGCGCGATGGAGTCGAAGATGCCCATGCGTTGATGTTGTCACATTGGGGGCTACCGCCGTGCCGTTGTCCGCCAATACCGCCTCGAAGGTGTGAGAAAACGCCCGGCGGGCCGGGTCCGGCGAGAGCTTCAGCGTGGACGAGGATTGCTGGCATATCAGGCATCGATCCGAGTGCGCCCGGAATTCAGATGGCAGCCTTCGTGGTGTTGTCATTGCAGAGCCACGGTATTGGCCACAGAAAGCGGACTGAAAGGTGGAAAATCGCCAACGGTCGGCACGTTACTGACTTCGGCTCGTCAGGGTGAACTTTCGCGAAGTCCCTGATGGGTATGGAGCGGTGGCTGTATCCGGTGGTGTGTGAGATATGCGGATGGGGGCGGGCTGACCGCCGCGGGACGTGAGCGCCGGGAAGTGGTACGGATCCAGGCGGCCGAGCTGTTCGAGCAGGGAGCCAAGCCGCCGGAGGTCGCGCGACGACTGCGGGTGAGCCCGAAGTCGGCTTACCAGTGGCACCAGTTGTGGCGGGAGGGCGGTGTGCAGGCTCTGGCTTCTCGCGGCCCGAGCGGGTCGCGGTGCCGTCTGTCACCGCGCTGCCTGGAGAAACTGGCCGCGTACCTGGAGCAGGGTCCGGCCGCGCATGGCTGGGTGGAGGACCAGGTGTGGACCGCGGCGAGGGTGGCCACGCTGATCGGCCGGAAGTTCCACGTCTCCTACAGCGTCTCGGGTGCCACGAGGCTGATGCACCGGCTCGGCTTCAGCCCGCAGGTTCCCGCGCGGCGGGTCGCCGAGCGCGACGAGCAGGCCGTCACCACGTGGAAGGAGGCGACGTGGGCGGAGGTAAAAGAGCGCGGGCGGCCTGCGGGGGCTACATCTGCTTCGAGGACGAGGCAGGCTTCACCCGCCGTCCGCCCAAAGGACGCACCTGGGGCCGACGAGGCCGCACCCCGGTCGTGACGGTCAGCGGCCGCCGCTCGGGACGCCTGTCCGTGGCGGGACTGATCGCCATGCGGCCCGGCTCCCGGACCCGGCTGTGCCACCGCCTACGCACCCGCCCCGCAGGCAGAGGCAAGCGCCGCAGCATGGGCGAGCGCGACTTCATCGCCCTGATCGACGGCGTCCACCAGCTGGTCAAGGCACCGATCGTGCTGGTCTGGGACCGCCTGAACACCCACGTCTCCCACGCCATGCGCGACTTGATCGCCGAGCGTGCCTGGCTGACGGTGTTCCTGCTCCCCGCCTACTCGCCCGACCTCAACCCCGCCGAATGGGTCTGGGCCCACGTCAAGCACAGCCTGGCCAACCTCGCCGTGGTCGCCCTCGACCGACTCGAGGCCCTCGTCCGCAACCGGCTCAAACGCCTGCAGTACCGGCCCGACACCCTCGACGGCTTCATAGCCGGCACCGGCCTGACCCTCGACACCCCAGCCTCACCCTGACAAGCCGAAGTCAGTAATGGCTCGGCCGGTGTCGCAGCGTCCGCTGGAGGCGGCGGGGAGGTTCCTGGCCGGCCGCCGGAGAGTCTCGGGGTGCTCCCGCGACCTGTCCGAAGTAGACGACGCCGTCCTTGCTGCGGCAGAGCAAGGGGATGGTGTCAGTGAGCAACGCCATCAGTTCCGGGGGGTCAGTGATACGCGGCGTCGTGGGCCATCGAGGGCTGCGCTCCCAACTCTTCGCGGCAGAAGGCTTCGGAGACGCACCTCCGTAGTGGAAACCATCATCTATCCGACCACAGGAAGTTGTCCTGGAGTCGACCGAGAACGGGTGCTTCGCTGCTTGTTGTTGGTCCTGGACCGAACCGCCACCCGCCGCGTCCGGGGCGGCGATGCGTAGATCTCCGACCTGGGCGACATCGTCGTCACCCTACCGGTGCGCGCGGCCCGCGACGCTGGCCTCCTCGCCGCCCGTCCGATGTTCGAACGCCTCGACGCCGACGGCGCGGTGTAGGGGAACGGCGAGCGGTGGCCCTGCGACGCGGTCGTCTGGTGCACCGGCTTTCGGCCCGACCTCCGACCGCTGGCCAGCCTCGGTCTGCGCGGCGGCGCGGGCCGCATCCCCACCGACGGCACTCGCGCCCTGGCCGACCCGCGCATCCACCTGCTCGGCTACGGCGACTGGACCGGCCCCCACCTCCGCCACCCTCATCGGGGTGGGCCGCACCGCCCGCACCGCCGTCGAACAGATCCGCTCGATCACACCGTGACCAGCGCTCGTACAGCGGCTCTGTGCAGGTCCCGGAAAATCCCCAACCGCCCTGTGGAGCAAGGGAGTACCGTTCCTTCATGGTCGCAACCACCAGGTCCGAGCTGATCAGCCCCGCCACCCGGGTCGCCTTCCGATCGCACTGCACCGGCATCAACCTCCGTGACATCGCAGTGGCCTGGGAAGGGCAGGGCTTCGCGCCCGTCGCCCCGGACGAGCTGAACTACCAGGACACGGGCGCACGACGCTCCTCGTTCCAGTCCTACGCCCAGGCGGTCAACTGGAGCGACCGCGGCCACGTGGAACGGGCGCTGCTGGTCTTCGAGGACCTGATGCGGGTCGCCCGGCGTGATGAGTGGCAGGGCAAGTGGCTGGAAGACCTCACCGTCCCGCTGGAGCGGGACGGCCTGAGAGTCGACGAACGAGGCCGGATCCTTTGGACCAAGCCGCCGACTCGCACCCACGACCTGAGCGGCCTCCGCGACCCTTCGGGCATCCTCGTCGAGCTCGACCGCGTCCACCGCGACCTCTCAGACGACCCCGCCGGCGCCATCGGCAGTGCCAAGCAGCTGATCGAGGCCACCGCAAAGACAGTCCTGCGCGAACGCGGCCTACCCATCGACGAGAACGCCAAGATGCCCGCCCTGATCAAGCAGGCCCAGAAAGCCCTCGCTCTGGACGCCTCCGCCGCCATCCCCGGCCCGGACGGGACCGACGCGGTGAAGAAGATCCTCGGTGGAGCGGCGGCCATCGCGATCGGGATCGCCGAACTGCGCAACCGCGGCTACGGCACCGGCCACGGCCAGGCCAGCGCCCCGACCGGTCTGGGTGTGCGGCACGCACACCTTGCGGCCAACGCGGCGATCACCTGGTGCGAGCTGATGCTCGACACCCTCCGCGACCCCGCCGCTCCCTGGCGTCGGACCGCTTCCGCGCCTCCCTCGCAGCCGGGGCCTGCCGGGGCGTGACCGCGTTCATAGGGGCCTGCACCTTGGATCAGCTGTAACGGGCGAGCTTGAGCATGGACACGGGCAGGATTACCGCGAGCGCGGGACCGAGTACGGGAAGGCGCCCGGAAGGATTCCGCCCGGAAATACGCCGACCGTCGAGCAGATCAAGGCTGCCCTGGTGACACTGGGGTGCCGATGCCCAGCGCCGCCTCGACTCCGCCCGATGTCATCGCCACGGTGTCCAATAGCCCCATGGACGACCAGCAGCCCCAAACGACATGGCGCCAGGTGAACGGCAGCGCCGAGGTAACCCTGATCATGGAGACCCCAGCCGGCGTCTGCATCCGCCACATCCCCGACGCGCTGCCCCTGCCGCCCGACACTGATCCGGGCAAGGGCGCGGAACTGGCGACCCACGCAGCTGCGGCGACCTGGGGGCTCCCTGACTTCGTCTTCCATCCGTCGATGGCCGAGAAGGGCTCCGGCCGACGTGAGCTCGGTGACCGCGTCATCCTCACTGGCCAGCGCGGGTTGATCGTCCAGGTGAAGTGCCGCACTGTCGCCCCCAAGCCCGACGAGGCCGAGCGGGCGTGGATCAACAAGGTCGTCGGCAAGGGCATGCGGCAGGCGAAGGGGACCGTGCGGACCCTCAAGCTCGCGGCGGCCACGATGGTCAACGGCCGGGGTCGTACTCTGACCGTGGCGGGAGACGCCTTCGAGTGGGCCGCCGTCCTGGTGCTCGACCACCCGTGTCTCCCTGACGCGACCGTGCCGGACTGGGAGCCGATCGGCATCCCCGCGATCGCCCTCACCCGGCGCGACTGGGACTTCCTCTTCGACCAGCTGCGCTCCACCACCGCGGTGGTGGACTACCTCTTCCGCGCCGCCGCCGAACCCAAGGGTGCACTGGGCGAGGAGCCGCTGCGCTACTACGTACTCGCAGCCGCCGATGCCGAGGCCGAACCAGCCGTCATCGACACCGAGCCCGTCGGCCGCGGAGGCCAGCATTGGTCCGCGCCCCTCCTGCCCCAGGCACCAGCCGGTGCGGAGGGCACCAGAGCCCACCTGATGACGCGGATCATGCTTGAGGACATCGCCACCAGCCCCCTGCCCAGCAGCGGACTGGAGCAGGACCGGCACGTCCTGCTGTCCGACCTCGACCGGCTCCCGGTCTCCGCCCACACCGAGTGGGGAGAGCTTCTACTCGACATGCTCGGCGACGTCCAGGATGTGGCGCAGGGCAGTACCAAGTGGCGCTTTCGCCGCATGCTCGACCCCGGCGGAACCCAGCAACTGATCACCGGCTGTTGTACCCGCTTCGACGACATCACCCGGGAAGCGTTCCGCTCCTACATCCAGCTGCGCCACCACGAGGTGACGGAGCGGACTGGTCTCACCGATGCTGCGACTCTCGGCGTTCTGCTCACGCCGCGTACCAGCGGCCCACGTGAGTGGGACACCACCTGTGTTCGGATCAGCGGCCCCAGCGATCTCGACGACGACGAGCTGGAGCGTTACCAGGGCCTGTGGAACCGCGCGTCCATACCGGATGCCAGCATCTGAAAGCCCCGGGCTCCGGCGGGACCGGCGTCTGCGGCGGCGCTGGCCTCTTCGACGAACCCGCCTAGGAACAGGGCGACAGCGGGGGCTGTTGCGGAGCCCCCGCTGTGCCTCAGCTCATCACTCTCGGCGTTCCTTCGGCAGGCGGTTCATGCTCGTCCGGGGGCGGCTGCTGACCGTCGGGGCAGCCACCCTCAGCAGCGGGGTCGTGACCGAACCGCTCGTTCGGTCGCGCGCCGCGCTGCCCGCCCTGTGCCTCGCCCAGATCGCCGGCTGGGGCGTGCTCTACCACGCATTCCCGATGCTGCTGTCCTGCATCATCCGGTCCACCGGGTGGCTCACCCGGGCGACCACCGCCGCGTTTTCGGCGGCGCTGCTGAGCTCCGCGCAGACCGGAATCCCGATCGGCCGCCTGCCGGACCGGCGCGGCCCGAGGGCGGTAATGACGGTCACCGCCGCTCCTGGTGAGCATGGGTGATGCTCTGCCCGAGAGAGCGGCAGAGCGGGCAAAGATCGAACCTGTTGAGTTGGTAGCCCACGGGTGCTGGCTACTGAAAGTAGCCAGATGGCGTATTGCCCAGTGCTGGCAAGGGCAGCGGGGTGGTCATCGCGAGTTCGATCTGCACGTGCTCATTTCACACTCATTTCACATCGCGAGCCGCAGAGGTATTGCAGCCGCCCCCTCTCCAGGCGTTTCCGCAGGTCAGGGCCTTGCCTGACCTGCGGAAACGATGAGAGATCAAACTGTATTTCCGCAGGTCAGAGGGGGTCTTACAGGTCGTAGTTCTGATCGAACATGCCTCTGACCTGCAGAAATAGTGGCCACCTAGAAGATCATTTCACAACCAGTGCACACGCGGCGGCCTCAACGGATGAGAAGAGCCGAGAGGTGTTGGGCGGTGATGAGAGGTCGCGCGGCTGGGTGTTGCGCGTCACTACGGAGTGCCACCGAAGCGCGAACCCACCCCTGGCCGCGAGGTGGGCGAACTGGAAGGACAGAGGTGGTGACCAGGGCGACGACGATAGTCAGCTCGGACCTGATGGACGCCGCGATGCACGCGCTGACCGAGCTCGCTGGCCCGGACCAGTTGGCGGTGTTGGCCGGCGGGACGCTGGATGGGCGGCTCGCCCGCCGTCGGTAGGTTGAGTGCATGGTGGGCTGTGTCTCCTGGCGCCCGGCAGCGGTGCCACGGCGTGTGCTGGAAGAACGGTGCCCGCCCCCTGGTCCTAGGATGGCTCGCCAAGACGAGAACACGGCGGACTCTGTACGGCTGGGGGCGGCATGGCTGGCTACACCTTCAGCGAACTCACTGCATTGCCTACCAAGCCGCGAGGCACAGCGATCAGTCCGGCGTGGCGGTACCTAAAGGGTGCCCATGCCACCGTTCAGGGAGTGTTCGACGGGCTCACCGCTGTTCGGGTTGCCAAACAGAAGGATGATCCCCGTGGTCGGCTTGGCAGGGATGAGGCGGATCTGCTGCGGGCCGCCATCGTCTTCACCTCCAGCGGTATCGACGCCTGCGCCAAGAGGCTGCTCAGGGACACCGTCCCGCTGCTGATCAATGGCAATGCCAACGCCGCGAGAAAGTTCGACGACTATGTGAAGCAGGATCTTGCTGATGGGCCATCAGACTCTATGTCCAAAGCGATCCTCAGCCTGGACCCGCGCGAGGAGATGGTCCGGCTGTACGTCGCAGCACGCGCCAAAGCGAGCTTTCAAGGCAGCAGCGACTTGAAGTCGCGCCTCTGTGACACCCTCGGCCTGACCAATGCTCAGATGCCAGCGGCGAAGCTCAAGGCTCTCGACGACTTCTTCATCGCGCGAAACGCCATTGTGCACGATCTTGACTACGTCAACCCGAGCGGGACGAGTGAGGCCCGAAACGTGCGGAGTCTCGACGGTGTGTGGGCAGAATGCGACGCAGCTCTGGTACTGGTCGCCGAAATCATCGCCGAGGCCGCGGTGAACATTCGAGCTCTACCGAAGGTGTGAACCACCCCGCTGCCTCTGGTGGTACCTTGCGGCTCCCACTTGGCTGAACTGGGCCAACGGCAGGAACGAGGTCTTCTACGAGTAGGCTGTGAAAATGATTGATATCGCAATCCCAAGGAAAATTCCAATGCCAAGCCACCGAAATCTTCCTTCCCAGTCGGGGAGGACTATTGGGGGAGGTGGAGTTACTCTTGCCTCAACTCGTTTCGCGATCTCCGCAAGTGATATAGTCACTTGCTTGAGCTCTGCTGTGTGGACGCTGCCGCCTTTTAGATGATTCATTTGATCTGTTGCAGTGCCAAGGCTTTCAATGCTGCTTTCGAGTCGGACTGCGAGCCCGTCGAGGCTGCCATTGTTGTGAGATCCGAGAATTTCCTCAAGACGCCTGACTAGATTAGCAAGCGATTCGAAGTCGATTCTTGTAGAGAGCCGGGAAAGCTGATCCGCGGCTTGGGCTATCTGGCTTGCCACGTCTTCGTTGATGCTGTGGCTTGCATGGGTGAGAAGGCCGGCGACGTCCTCATTTATCCGATGTGAGGCGTATGTGAGACGGTCGGCTACGTCTTCATTGATGCTTCGGGCGGCCACGGAGAGCTGGCTGGCCGTGTCGGGTGAGATTATTCCGTCGCGCAGGGCATTTTCGAGCATCTGGGAAAGCCTAGGTGCCGACTTTCCCAGCTTTGCGAGTGTGGCCTTGGTTTTCGGGTCGATCTCATGGTGAATATTGATGTCGCCATGCTGGTCGCCGCCGATAAATGCACCGTTGCCGTAGTTATTTTGAATCGACTGCGACTTTTGAGGCACTGGGGCGTCGGTGGTCACCTGTCGTTCCGGGTGCTGATATTGATTTCACCATAGTGATTGTTGCCGATGAATACCCCAGAACTGTAGTTGTTTTGAGAGCCGATGGTAGTCGTCCTGTTTGGTGCTGCGGTCGCGAGTTCCTCAATATCGGCCCGGGCGTCGGTGTGGGCACCAAGAAAAGCTGCGAACAGCTCGGTCCAGTTGTCGGTGACGGCGCGCTCAGTAATCTCGCGCCGGCTCAGCGCTTCCGCGTGCTCATTCAGCATCTGCAAGGCGGAGGTCTCCTCTTGGGGGTTGCTACTGCGACGGAAGATGGCTGAGATCCGAGTGCTCAATGCGTCGACCTGGCCTTGGAGTAGGTAGGAGAGAACTCCACTGGCGGCTCCCGTACTCACTGCCATAACTGCTTCTCCGTACATGGGACGGTTCTCCTTTGAAGTAGCTGGATGGCCCTCGCATGGGTTGCACAGCCCGGCCTGGACCGTCTTGCGTGCCAGGTTCGTCGACAGTATCGGCCGTAGTGCGGTCCTGGCCGGGCAACGTTGAGCGCTGTCTGAAAGGCGATGCTGGGATGTCTGTGCACCGTGTCTACTGCGCGGACAGGTGCCTTCCTCGCTCACGGGGTACCTGGGCCAGGTCGACACGGGTGGGAGGACGGCCGGAACGATGCCGCCGTGGGAGGGCGATGACGACGCCGTCGAGTGCGACCCCGGTCGGGAAGCCGACGGTGCAGGGCGCTGGCCGGATCGATTAGGAGCGGGACGAGGAGGGTGATGGTGGCGCAAGTCCCGGAGACGGTAAGCACCGCAGTGAGCAGGCCGAGGATGACGGGGCGAGCAGGACGGCGGCGAACCGAGCGGGTGGCGCCTGCGGCTCGACGGATGGTCAGCTCAGGGGTCCGGTCGCGGACGGTGGCGAGGCCGATGTTGAGCAGGTCAAGCGCGGCGGCCAGGAGCGTGGCCAGAGCGATGCCGAGCAGGGCCTTGTGGGTGGCAGGAAGGTCCTCGGCGAGTTGGGTCGACGGTGTGGGCGCGCCGGACCTCTACCTCGCCCGGGTCCATGCTGTTGGCGTCGCTGCGGAGGAGGTTCCAGCCACTACGCCAAGGGTTCACCGCGCGGTTGCCCGGCAGCAGTGGCCTCCCATGGTTGGCACGCTGCCCGACGCCAACCTCCCTTTCCGGGCGGGCTCTTGGCGCACTGCTGATAGCATCAACGGCTAACCGGGCACCTTCCGGCGCATCAATCGCAGGAGGCACTGTGCTGCACCAGCCGGTCCAGTCCACCAATGTCCTGTCCGTCGGCTACGACGACCGCTCCAGCACCCTGCAGATCGCCTTCCGCAGCGGATCCCTTTACGAATACACGCACGTGCCCGCGCAGGTGCACACCGCACTGATCGCCGCCGCGAGCAAGGGCGGGTTCGTGGCCCGGTATATCAAGGGACGGTACCCGACCCGCAAGCTTGCGGGCTGACCCGGCTCTGAGTCCCACTCGTTCCTGGCCAAGTCGAGGCGTGCGTGCAGATTTCTGATGTGTCGGTCGAGGGTTTCCGCTGCCTCGCGGAGATCAAGCAAGTGCCGGTCTTGCGGCAGACCGTACTGACCGGCCAGAACGAGGGCGGGAAGACGGCGCTGTTGGACGCCCTCGCGTTCTTGTTGAAGGGCACGGTACTCAGCGAGCGTGACCTGACCTACCTCGGTGAAGGTGAAGCCGAGGATTCCGACGCACAGGCGCGCGTGGCACAGGCGGTGGTCGAGGGCTCCTTCGCACTGCGTCCTCACGAGCAGGAAGACCTGGGCCTGCCCGAGCATGTGCGGATCCGGCGCCGCTACCGGCCGGAGGCGGGTTCGTTCCTGGAGGTGCGGCGCCGCGTCTGCGAGGAGGCGGCGCTGCAGGACCTTGCAGCACTCAAGCTCCCTGCTTTGAAGATGATCGCGAACTCCTACGGCGTACTCCCGGTCGGCTCGGCCACCGCGCGCGACAGCTGGGAGAAGCCGCTGCGGCAGCTTGCTGACACCATGCCGCAGGTCGACGAGTGGGTAGCGGCGGACTCTTCCATCGAAACCGCGCTGCCGTCGCTCGTGTACTTCCGCGGCGATGCGGTCCAAGCGCCCGAGACGGTTATCCATACCTTGCTGGGTTCCCGGCTGCGGGAATACACCCGAGCCGATGACGCCGCCAAGCGGGTCGAGGAGCTCGAGGAGTACCTCGCGAGCTCGCTTACCGCGGACATCGACCGCATTCGCGAGCACATCGCGGACCGCTGTGAACTGCCGTCGGTCGAGCTTGACCCGCAGGTGCAGGTCAAGCCCGCGCTTACTGGCGTGGAATTGACCATTGTGGACGCTGGCGGACGTCGCATCCCGCTGTCCTCGGCCGGAACGGGCCGCTCCCGCCGCATCTCCTTGGCCCTCTGGGCGAGCAGCAACGAGCTGACCCAGAACGACGACGGCACCATGAGCGACGTTGTGTTCGTCTATGACGAGCCGGACACCCATCTGGACTACACCCGCCAGCGGCGGATCATGTCGCTCATCCAAGAGCAGTCGGCACAGCCAAACGCCCGGGTGATCGTGGCCACCCACTCACTCAACCTGATCGACGGGGTCGACATCTCCTCCGTGGTGCACCTGCGCACCCACCAGGGACAGGTCTGCGTGGAGGTCCTCGATGAAGGCGGCGCCGACGCGGACGTGCGCCGCCACCTGTCGACCATTGCGACGACGCTCGGGTTCCGCAATAGCGTCCTGCTGCACGAGCGGTTCTTCGTTGCCGTGGAGGGCGTATCGGAGACGTCCGCGTTCCCGATCCTGTTCCGCAAGTACACCGGCGTACCCATCCAGTCCGCGGGCGTGTGCCTGATGGCCGGCGGCAGCAACGAGGGTGCGCTGCGCTTCGCGAAGTTCCTGGCCGACCACCGGCGGGACGTGGCATTCGTGGTCGACAAGGACAGCCGTACGAACCAGAAGCAGGTCTTTCGCGACGACAAGCTCAAGGAGTACGGCTTCACTCCCCACAAGCACTGCTTCTACCTGGGCGCGCCCAACGAACTGGAGGACCTGTTCCAGAACGCGGACTGGGCTGACACCGCCAACGCCCTGTGGCCGCGAACCGACGGCTTGGGGCCGTGGGAGTCCGACGACCTAGCCGGGCTGCGGTCAGGCAAGAAGTTCAGTTCCGCGCTGTTGGACATGTTCAAGACCGGTTCCCTGGAGGGGCCTCAGTCCAAGGAGGACTTGATGGTCGGGATCGCCGCGCACCTGCCCAAGGAGCGCATTCCCGAGGACCTCACCAAGCTCTTCGACGATCTGGTCATGCGTGCCCGGAACGCGGGGCCGCATCTGTGGTGACTGCCGCGGACGTGGCCTGCCGGGCCGCCCGCCGCGCCTGCATGCGGCGAAGCCGCTGCTCGGCCGTCGGCTCCGCCCAAGTGTGCTGACCGACCGAGGCCACCCACTGAGTGCCGTGGTGGCCTTGGGCGTCGCCGCACCACCGGCAGCCGTTCGGGTCGGGTGGTAGGACTCTGTTCGTGCGTATCACCCGTGCGCCGCCCATGAGACACCGTCCGTGTGTATTGGAACACCTTCGCTGGGAGTAGTTACCCCGGAGCGTCATGTTCAAAGAGTCCCACACGCCACCGACAAGCGGATTTATGTAGTCCGAATGGCTCCGCTACTGACCGCGCTGACGACCTGGGCCCTCGGACTGGGCGGCCTGGGGCAGGTGCTGGGCCGCATCCTCTACGTACGGTCGCCGCCCAGGCGCGCATCGGCGTACTGATCGCCGCCAGCGGGGGCGGTTCACCCGGGCGACCACCGCGGGTCTCTCGACGGCGCTGCTGACCCCCAGGCTGGCCGCTATCCCGATCAGCTGCCGACTGGACTAGATGTTCTGACCCGTGAGGTTGGGGACGCGGCTGGCGGGTGGCTTGCCTGCGAGTGCGGTGTGTCCGCGGTGGTGATTGTAGGTGTGGAGCCAGTCGGGGTAGGCGTGTCGTCGTTCCTGCTCGGTGCGGTAAGGCCGTGCGTAGGCCCACTCGTCGAGCAGGGTGCGGTTGAAGCGTTCGACCTTGCCGTTGGTCTGCGGCCGGTAGGGGCGGGTGCGCTTGTGCGCGATCCCGCCGGCCGCGAGGACGTCACGCCACAGTCGTGAGCGGTAGCAGGAGCCGTTGTCGGTCAGCACCCGCTCGACGGTGATCCCGGCCCGGGCGAAGAACTCGTTCGCCCGGGTCCAGAAGGCGGTGGCAGTCTCCTTCCGCTCGTCGGTCAGGATCTCGCTGTAGGCCAGGCGGGAGTGGTCGTCGACGGCGTTGTGCAGGTAGCTGTAGCCCGCGCCGGCGCTGTTCTTCTTGCCGGCGGAGCGGCCCAGCGCGCGGTGGCCGCCGTCGGGGATGTTCCCGAGCTTCTTGATGTCGACGTGGACCAACTCGCCTGGTGCGGAACGCTCGTAGCGTCGAACGACTCGGCCGGTGGCTCGGTCGAGGTGGGCCAGGCGGGCGAGCCGGTAGCGGGTCAGGACCCGGTGAACAGTGGCCGGGTTGAGTCCCAGCAGGTAGGCGATGCGGGCCGGTCCCCAGCGGCGGAGCACGCGGACTTTGATGATCCGCCGCTCGGTGCGGGTCGGGGTCCGGCGCGGACTGTGGTGCGGTCGGGAGGACCGATCGGCCATGCCCGGCTCGCCTTGCGCGCGGTAGCGGTCGGCCCAGCGCTTGGCCGTGGTCGGCGAGACCTGGAAGCGTTCAGCGGCCCTGCGCAGGGGCCAGCCGCCCTCGACGACGCAGCGGGCTAGACGCAGGCGTCCGGTCTCGGTCAGCGGTGCGTTACGGTGTGGCATGAGGGCCTTTCTGGGAGCCGGTGCAGATGTCGCAATCCACACCGAGCCAGAAGGCCCTCACTCATTTCAAGATCACCACGCAGTGAACCCCGTCACCGACCTCCGTGGTCAGTACAACTAGCGCGGCCCGATGACTGCAGGCTCCGTTGCTTGGCGAGCACTGGTGACGTCTCGCCGGAGGGGGCGCAGTGCCGGTAAGAGATCGAACCCGTTGAGTCGGGAGCCCCGAGCGATGGCTACTGAGAGTAGTGAGATGGCGTACTGCCCAGTGCTGGCAAGGGCAAGAAGGCGCCATCGCGAGTTCGATCTACCCCTGCTCATTTCACAGTCATTTCACATCGCGAGCTCCAGAGGTACTACAGCAGACCCCTCTCCATGCGTTTCCGCAGGTCAGGACCCTGTCTGACCTGCGGAAACGATGAAAGATCAAACTGTATTTCCGCAGGTCAGAGGGGGTCCTACAGGTCGTAGTACAGCTCGAACTCGTGCGGGTGCGGCCGCAGCGCGATCGGGGCGATCTCGTTGGTGCGCTTGAAGTCGATCCAGGTCTCGATCAGGTCCGGGGTGAAGACGTTGCCCGCGAGCAGGTACTCGTGGTCGGCCTCCAGGGCCTCCAGGACGGCCGGGAGCGAGGAGGGCACCTGCGGGACGTTGGCGTGCTCCTCGGGGGCCAGCTCGTAGAGGTCCTTGTCGACCGGCTGCAGCGGCTCGATCTTGTTGCGGATGCCGTCGAGGCCGGCCATCAGCATGGCGGAGAAGGCCAGGTACGGGTTGGAGGACGGGTCCGGCGCGCGGAACTCGATGCGCTTGGCCTTGGCGTTGGAGCCGGTGATCGGGATGCGGATCGCGGCCGAGCGGTTGCGCTGCGAGTAGACCAGGTTGACCGGCGCCTCGAAGCCCGGCACCAGGCGGTGGTAGGAGTTCACCGAGGGGTTGGTGAACGCCAGGAGCGAGGGGGCGTGCCGCAGCAGGCCGCCGATGTAGTAGCGGGCGGTGTCGGAGAGGCCGGCGTAGCCCTGCTCGTCGTAGAACAGCGGCGAGCCGTCGGTCCACAGCGACTGGTGGACGTGCATGCCCGAGCCGTTGTCGCCGAAGATCGGCTTCGGCATGAAGGTGGCGGTCTTGCCGTTCCGCCAGGCGACGTTCTTGATGATGTACTTGAACAGCATCAGGTCGTCGGCGGCGTGCAGCAGGGTGTTGAACTTGTAGTTGATCTCGGCCTGGCCGGCTGTGCCGACCTCGTGGTGCTGGCGCTCGACCTCCAGCCCGGCCTTGGCGAGTTCCAGCGACATCTCGGCGCGCAGGTCGGCGAAGTGGTCGACCGGCGGTACGGGGAAGTAGCCGCCCTTGTACTTGACCTTGTAGCCGCGGGCGTCGCCCTCGGCGGCGCCGCTGTTCCAGGCGCCCGCCTCCGAGTCGATGTGGTAGAAGGACGCGTTGGCGCTGGTCTCGAAGCGGACCGAGTCGAAGACGTAGAACTCGGCCTCGGGCCCGAAGAACGCGGTGTCGGCGATGCCGGAGGAGGCGAGGTACGCCTCGGCCTTCTTGGCGACGTTGCGCGGGTCGCGGCTGTAGGCCTCGCCGGTGACCGGGTCCTGGATGAAGAAGTTGATGTTGAGGTGCTTCTCGGCCCGGAAGGGGTCGAGCCGGGCCGTGGCGAGGTCCGGCACGAGGGCCATGTCGGACTCGTGGATGGCCTGGAAACCGCGGATCGACGAGCCGTCGAACATCAGGATCTCGGACGGGTCGAAGGTCGCCGCAGGTACGGAGAAGTGCTGCAAGACGCCCGGCAGGTCACAGAACCGGACATCGACGAACTTGACGTCGTTGTCCTGGATGAACTGCTTCACTTCGGCGGCGTTGTTGAACATCCATCCTCCTCGGCGTGCGAATTGGGCTCACCCTAGGAATGGGTCGTTTCCAGTCGGTGACCCGTTCGTTTCCTCGATGTTAACCGCAGCCCCCGGACGGGCGGCAAAGCCGTACGGGATCGGGCAAATCGCCTCGCCGACCTGGGCGGCCTCCCTCAAGTGGTCTGGACCACTGGAAGATTGCGGGGAAAGCCGCCGGAGCCGGATTCACCCGGTCGGGGAGGGTGTCCGGCGGGGGAGGGGTGCCGGTGACGGTGCGGGCCGTCAGCCCGGTTAGTGTGGATTCGTGGACACCAGAGAAGCGTTGGGATCGTGGATCGACGGCCCTAAGGCGGCCGCCGAGAAGATGGGCACCGACTTCGGGCACCGCGGCGAGCGCCTCGGGCTGCCCGAGGAGGGCCCCGGCTCCATCGCCGGCCCCGGCCGCCGGATCGGCGCCCTGTTCGTGGACGGCTGGCTGGTCGCCCTGATCTCGTACGGCCTGATCGCCCGCGGCGACCAGGCCGAGGCCAACCTCTGGACCAGCCCGCTGTACTTCCTGGTCGCGGCCCTGCTGCTGGCCACGACCGGCACGACGGTCGGCAAGCGACTGTTCGGCCTCCGGGTGATGCGCCTGGACGGCGGCCGCGCGACCATCCCGCAGGTCCTGCTGCGCACCCTGCTGCTCTGCCTGGTGGTGCCCCCGCTGGTCTGGGACCGCGACACCCGGGGCCTGCACGACAAGGCGGTCGGCACGGTCGAGGTCCGGATCTAGCACGGGCCGCCGGTCGGCTCCGCCGGCGCACGACGCGGGGCGGCGTCCGGGGCGGCGTCCGGGGCGGCGTCCGGAGTGGTGCGTGCCTCCGGAGCCCCGGAACGGCGAACCGCTCCCCGAACCCCGGAGCCCCGGAGCCCCAGGACACCGGAACGGCCCCGCCGCGGAGCTTCCGCGGCGGGGCCGTTCTCGTGTCGTCAGGGGCGGGGGGAGGGTCAGCGGGCCTGGCCGCCCTTGGGCATCCGGGCACCCTTGGGCATCGGGCCCTTGGGGATCGGCGCCTTGGAGAGCAGGTCGCCCAGCGCGCGCAGGCGGTCGTTGGTCTCGGTGACCTGGGCGGCGGTGATGGCGCGGGGCAGGCGCATCAGGTGGACCTGCAGCTTCTTCAGCGGGATCTCGCCCTCGCCGTTGCCCACCACGATGTCGTGCACCGGCACGTCGCCGACCACGCGGGCCATCTTCTTCTTCTCGGAGGCCAGCAGTTGGCGCACCCGGTTCGGGTTGCCCTCACCGATCAGCGCGATGCCGGCCCGGCCCACCGCGCGGTAGACCGCGTCCTGGTTGCGGGTGACCGCGACCGGGGTGGTGTTGGAGCTCCAGCCGCGCTTGATGTTGTTCAGCACCGCCGCGACGGCCCCCGGCTGCCCCTCCATCTGTCCGAACGCGGCGCGCTCGGCCCGGCGCCCGAAGACGATCGCCATGGCCAGCACGGCCACGATGAAGCCCAGGATGCCCAGGTAGACGGGGTGGTCGATTGCGAAGCCGATGGCGAGGAACACGCCGAAGGTCAGCAGGCCGACGCCGGCGATGATCAGGCCGATCTTGGTGTCGACCTTCTTGGTCATGTTGTACGCCAGGCGGATCTGCTTCAGTCGCCCGGGGTTCTCGGATGTTTCCCTCGCCATAACGCTCATGGTACGTGGCACCGGTAGGGGATATCCAAGCCCGGGTACCCGTTCGCCCGAACCGTGACCCGTGTGCCTGCACGTCGTCGCGCACAGCGACGTCCGGAGCCCTCGCCGACGCCGGACCGTCACCGCCGGGCGCGGCGCGTCGTGGACTCCGCCGCCCGGTCTCAGTGCCGGGCGGAGCGGGTCCCCGCCGTGCCGGCGGTCTCGACCGTCGCGGCCGCGTGCCGGCGGTCCGCCTCGTGCCGCCGGTCCGCCGCGTGCCGGCGGTCCGCCTCGTGCCGCCGGTCCGCCGCGTGCCGGCGGTCCTCGCACACCGCCGCCCAGGCGTTGCGGCGCGCGTGCTGCTGGCCGGGCGCCAGCAGCACGCTCTCGGCGAACCGCAGCGCCACCCTCACCGACCGGATCCGCATTCCCATGCCGAACAGCTCCTCTTGTGGCTGAGAAGAATCGAACGCTCGCTGTGCGTCCATCGTCCCCACCCCGTGTTACCAGTCCGTGACCAGGCAGTCAAAGCGTGGTGAAACCCGGAAGGGCGGAGCCGCGGCTCCGCCCTTCCAATGGCTCAAAGTCGACCCGACCGTCAGACGGCGGCCTGCTCGCGCCGCTCCAGCGCCTGCCGGTACAGCCGGCCGGCCCGGTACGACGAACGCACCAGCGGGCCCGACATGACACCCGCGAAGCCCAGCTCCTCGGCCTCCTGCTGGAGCTCGACGAACTCGTGCGGCTTCACCCAGCGCTCCACCGGGTGGTGGCGCAGCGAGGGGCGCAGGTACTGGGTGATGGTGATCAGCTCGCAGCCGGCGCCGACCAGGTCGGCGAGCGCCTGGCTGACCTCCTCGCGGGTCTCGCCCATGCCCAGGATCAGGTTGGACTTGGTGACGAGTCCGGCCGCGCGGGCCTGGGTGATGACGTCCAGCGAGCGCTCGTAGCGGAACGCGGGACGGATCCGCTTGAAGATCCGCGGCACCGTCTCGACGTTGTGCGCGAGCACCTCGGGGCGGGAGGAGAAGACCTCGGCCAGCTGCTCGGGCACCGCGTTGAAGTCGGGGATGAGCAGCTCGACGCCGGTGCGGCCGCTCTCGCGGTCGGCGGTCATCGCGTGCACCTGGCGCACGGTCTCGGCGTACAGCCAGGCGCCGCCGTCCTCCAGGTCGTCGCGGGCGACGCCGGTGATGGTGGCGTAGTTGAGGTCCATGGTGACGATGGACTCGGCGACCCGGCGCGGCTCGTCACGGTCGAACTCGGCGGGCTTGCCGGTGTCGATCTGGCAGAAGTCGCAGCGGCGGGTGCACTGGTCACCGCCGATGAGGAAGGTCGCTTCGCGGTCCTCCCAGCACTCGAAGATGTTGGGGCAGCCGGCCTCCTGGCAGACCGTGTGCAGCCCCTCCTTCTTCACCAGCGACTGGAGGGCGTTGTACTCCGGGCCCATCTTCGCGCGGGTCTTGATCCACTCGGGCTTCCGCTCGATGGGGGTCTCGCTGTTGCGGACCTCCAGGCGGAGAAGCTTCCTGCCGTCGGGTGCGACAGCGGACACGTGCGACTCCTAGAACTAGACGGGGTACCCCCAGGGTACGCCTGTGGTTGTACGGCCTTCGCCGGGCCTGCCGCCCTGCAATCGCAGGGCAACACGACTACCGGTGAGTAGATTCCCAGTGCTCGGGGCTTTCCTTCGGGCCGTGCCCGCCGGGTGGGCGGCCGGGCGCCGGCGTGGGTCGCCGGCCGGGCGCCGGGCGGGTCAGCGGCTGAGCGCCGGTTCGGGCAGTTCGGCGAAGAGCTCCGCCAGGTGCCGCTCGACGACCGGCGCCGCCTCGGCGACGGGGAGCCCGCGCTTCAGCTCGCCGGAGAGCGAGGCCACGCCCGCGTCCCGGATGCCGCACGGCACGATCTTGTCGAACCAGGTCATGTCCGGGTCGCAGTTCAGTGCGAAGCCGTGCATGGTCACCCCGCGGGCGACCCGCACGCCGATGGCGGCGAGCTTGCGGTCGTCGCCGCGCTGCCCGGCGTTGGAGGGAGCGTACTCGGGGCCGGCCAGTCGCGGGTCGATGCCCAGCGGCAGGCCCATCCGCAGGGTCAGTCTGCCGATGTCGACCACCTGGGCCGGGTCGACCACGGCGTCCGGGAGGGAGTCGCCCAGCACCCAGACGCCGCTGCGGCCCTCGACCCGGGTGGTCCCGATGCCGAACTCGGCGGCGGCGCGGATCAGCGCCTCCTCCAGCCGGCGGACGTAGGCGATGACGTCGATCGGGTCGGGCAGCTTGACGATCGGGTAGCCGACCAGCTGGCCGGGGCCGTGCCAGGTGATCTCGCCGCCCCGGTTGACCTCGACCACCGGGGTGCCGTCCAGCGGCAGGTCGGCGGGATTGGTGCGCTTGCCCATGGTGTACACGGACTGGTGCTCCAGCAGCAGGACGGTGTCGGGGATCTCGTCCGCGACCCGCAGCGCGTGCAGCCGCTGCTGCTCCTCCCACGCCTCCTGATAGGACACGGTGCGCTCACCTATGCCCATGTGAACAAAACGCACGTTCTCGCTCACCGCTTTGAGCTCCTTGCCAGGCGTTCGAGACCAACCTCGCCACTGTACGCCCCGGCCCGGCCGGATCCTCAGCCTCCCGCCAGCAGCCGCAGCCGCAGCGCGAGCCGGAGTTCCAGGGACCGCTCGGGGTGGTTCCAGTCCTGCCCGAGCAGCGCCTCGACCCGGTCGAGCCGCTGGACCACCGTGTTCACGTGGACGTGCAGCTCGTCCTTGGCCCGGGTGAGGCTGCCACCGCAGTCGAAGTAGGCGCGCAGGGTGCGGACCAGCTCGGTGCCGCGCCTGGCGTCGTACGCGAGCAGCGGGCCGAGCGTCGCGCCGACGAAGCCGTCCACGTCGTGGCCGTCGCCGAGCAGCACCCCGAGGAAGCCGAGCGTGCGGGCCGAGGAGCCCTCCCCGGCGCGGCCGAGCACGCGCAGCGCCCGGACGCAGCGCAGGCCCTCGGCGTGGGCGGCGGCCAGTGCGGCGGGGCCGGCGGACGGGCGGGCGGCGCCGACGGTGACCGGGAACCCGGCCAGCCGGGCGAGCTGTTCGGCGGCCTGCCGGGCGGTCTCCTCGGGATCCCCGGCGGTGCCGGCCTCGACGGGCACCAGCAGCACCACGGCCTCGCCGTGCTCGGCGCTGACGCCCCGGGAGCCGAACAGGTACCGCCGGGCCGCGCCCGCCAGCCGGCCCCGGTCCGCACCGGCGGGCTCGGCCGGTTCCGCGACCAGCACCAGGTGCGGCCGGGCGAGGTCGACGCCGAGCCGGCGGCCGCGCGCGGTGAGCCCGGCGGGGTCGCGCTCCGGCGCGGTCAGCAGGTCGGTGAGCAGTTCGCCGCGGATCCGGTTCTCCGTCTCGGCCACCGACCGGCGCAGCAGCAGGAGCAGCGCGGTCACCACACCGGCCCGTTCGAAGAGCCGCCGGTCGGCGTCGTCGAGGTCGGGCCGGCCGCGCAGCACCAGGGTGCCGAGCGCGTCGTGCCCGGCCAGCACCGCGCAGACCCACAGTTCGCCGTGGAGCACGGACCTGCCCTCGGTCCGGGAGGCGGCGACCGCCCCGGCCAGCTCGGCGGCGGGTGCGGACCGGCCGGCCAGCGGCTCGCCCTCGGCGTCGAGGACCGCTATCTCGCCGCCCAGCAGTGCCGCGACGGCGGCGGCGACGTCCGGTACCTCGGCGCCGCGCAGCACCAGGTCGGTGAGCCGGTCGTGCGCCTGCTCGGCGCGCTGGACGGCGGCGGAGTGCGCCCGGACCAGTTCGTTGGCGGTGTTCAGTTCGGCGAGCGCGGCCCGGGTGTCGGCGAGCGACTTGGCGGTGTCCAGGGCGATCGCGGCGTGTGCGGCCAGCGTGCAGAGCAGCGCGACCTCGTCGGGGGAGAAGGCGCGCGGCGTGCGGTCGGCGGCGAACAGGACGCCGATGACCTGTCCGCCGATCAGCAGCGGCACCCCGATGATCGCGACCAGGCCCTCGTCCAGCACGCCCGCGTCGATCGTGCCGGTGTGGTGGAAGCGCTCGTCGGCGCGGTAGTCGGGGGTCGCGTACGGGCGGGCGGTCTGCGCGACCAGCCCGCCCAGGCCGTCGCCGAGGCTGAGCCGCAGGGTCTGGAAGAGCACGGAGACCGAGCCGTCGGTGACCCGCATGTAGGTGTCGCCCGCGGTCTCGTCCGGCAGGGTCAGGTAGGCGGTGTCGGTGCCGAGCAGCATCCGGGCCCGGCGGACGATCGCCTGGAGCACGGTGTCCGGCTCCCGGGAGGCGGCCAGGTCCCCGGCGGTGTCGAACAGGGCGGTCAACTCGGCTTCCCGACGTCGGTGTTGACGCAGGGTCCGGTGGACCCGCAGGGCCTGCCAGGTGGCGTCGTCGATCTCGGCGAGGACGGCGGCCGGCGCCCCGCGGCGGCGGGCGTCGGCCAGCACGTCGGCGAAGTCCTCGGTGGCGGCGCCCGAGGCGAGCAGGTCGAGCAGCCGCCGCAGCGCGGGCGCGGCGCCCTCGTGAGGGTGGGTCATGGTGCGTGCCGCCAATCGGCGTCGGTCCGTCGATTCCGGGGAATCGCGATGGTAGCGGCTCGGCCCCCGGGCGACGGCGGTCCTCGCGGCCGTCGCCCGGGGGCCGGGGCGGGCTTTCCGGCCACGAACCTCAGGCGACGGCGGGCTTGCCCGCTGCCGGGGCGTCCGCCGGCTGTCCCTCCGGGCCCTGCGGCGCCCCGGCCTCGGCGAGGTCCTGCCCCCTGGTCTCCCGCCCGCAGAGCACGGCGAGGACGGTGAGCGCCGCCGCGACGGCGACGTACACCGAGATGGGGGTGGCGCTGCCGTAGTCCTTGAGCAGGGCGGTGGCGATCAGCGGTGCCGGGGCGCCGGCCGCCACGGAGGCGAACTGGGCCCCGATCGAGGCGCCCGAGTACCGCAGGCGGGTGGCGAACATCTCGGAGAAGAAGGCCGCCTGGGGCGCGTACATCGCGCTGTGGAAGACCAGCCCGACGGTCACCGCGAGGACCAGTGACCCGAACGAGCGGGTGTCCACCAGGCCGAAGAAGACGAACGCCCAGACCCCGACCCCGACCGCGCCCACCAGGTAGACCGGTTTGCGCCCGACCCGGTCGGACAGTGCGCCGAACAGCGGGATCAGCGCGAACTGGACCGCGGAGCCGATGAGTACGGCGTTCAGCGCGCTCTGCTTGGCGAAGTGCGCGTGCGTGACGGCGTAGGTCAGCACGAACGTCGTCATCACGTAGTACGAGATGTTCTCCGCCATCCGCGCCCCCATGGCCACCAGCACCTCCCGCCAGTGGTGCCTCAACACGCCGACCAGCGGCGGCTGTTCGACGGTCGCCCGGTCCCGCTGGGCCGCCAGCGCGGCCCGGAACAGCGGCGACTCGTCCACCGCGAGCCTGATCCACATCCCGACCCCGACCAGCACGGCCGACAGCAGGAACGGCACCCGCCACCCCCAGGACAGGAACGCCGACTCCGACTGCACGGACGTCATCAGCGACAGCACCCCCGCCGCCAGCAGGTTCCCGGCCGGGGCCCCGCCCTGCGGCCAGGACGCCCAGAAGCCCCGTCGGCGCCGGTCCCCGTGCTCCGACACCAGCAGCACGGCCCCGCCCCACTCGCCGCCGAGCGCGAAGCCCTGCACCAGCCGCAGCGCGGTCAGCAGCACCGGCGCCGCGACGCCGATCGAGTCGTACGTCGGCAGCAGGCCGATCGCCGTGGTCGACCCGCCCATCAGCAGCAGGCTCAGCACCAGCAGCTTCTTGCGCCCGACCCGGTCGCCGAAGTGTCCGAACACCAGCGCCCCGACCGGCCGCGCCGCGAACCCGATCGCGTAGGTGAGGAACGCCAGCAGCGTCCCGGTCAGCGGGTCGCTGTGCGGGAAGAACAGTTTCCCGAACACCAGCGCCGCAGCCGTGCCGTAGAGGAAGTAGTCGTACCACTCGATGGTCGTGCCGATCAGGCTGGCCGCCACCACTCTCGGGAGTGAGGTGCGTGCAGCCGTACCGCTTGCAGGGGCGTTCATGTGCCACCACTTCCAGGGCTGGGGGAGACGATGTCGCCACAAGGTAGGAATCCGCCGGGCGGAGGCCTATGTGGGCGGGCCACATACCGTGCGATCAGTTCATGGCGTGCGGGGCCACGGCCCCGCAGTCAGTGCGCCGTCCAGCCGCCGTCGACCGGGAGGCTGGCACCGGTGATGTACGAGGCGGCGGGGGAGCAGAGCCAGAGGGCGAGCTGGGCGACCTCGTCGGGTTCGATCAGCCGCTTCACGGCGGTGCGGTCGAGCATGACCCGCTCGACCACCTCGTCCTCGGGGATGCCGTGGGCGAGCGCCTGGGCGGCGATCTGCTTCTCCACCAGCGGGGTCCGGACGTAGCCGGGGTTGATGCAGTTGCTGGTCACGCCGTGCGGCGCGCCCTCCAGGGCGACCGTCTTGCTCAGGCCCTCCAGGGCGTGCTTCGCGGTGACGTACGCGGACTTGAAGGCGCTGGCCCGCAGGCCGTGGACCGAGGAGACGTTGACGACCCGCCCCCACCCCCGCGCGTACATGTGCGGCAGGGTCCGGCGCAGGATGCGGAACGGGGCCTCGACCATCACGCGTTGGATGAGGGTGAAGCGCTCGGGCGGGAACTCGTGCACGGGCGCCACGTGCTGGAGTCCGGCGTTGTTGACCACGATGTCCGCGTCGTCCGGCAGGGCGTCCACGGCCCCGGGGTCGGCGAGGTCGGTGACGATCGCGAGCCCGCCGATCCGCTCGGCGACCTCCTCGGCGGGGGCGGCCGCGAGGTCGACGACGTAGACCCGGGCCCCGGCTCCGGCGAGGGCCTCGGCGCAGGCCCGGCCGATGCCCGAGGCGGCCCCGGTGACCAGCGCGGTACGGCCGTCGAGCGAACGGGCTGTAGTGGTGTCCATGGCCGAGAACGGTAGGAATCCGGCGCCCCGGCTCCCATGTGGCGGGCCACCACAGCGTTCCGCCGGGCTGTGGCGGCAACCACTACGACCCTCGATCGACGGTTCGACCGCGGAAGGCCAAACCCATGGTGACCCCGCTTCCCCACAATGGGCGCGGTTGCTTCACCCGTTCGGAGGATTGCTCGGTCAGATCCGCCCATAGCGCCCGAATGCTCGCTACATTCACGCCGATTCCCGACAGGGGGCGCCGCCCCAGGCCGCCGAAGTGCTGGTAGGGCCCGGTGCGACGTCCGAGAGGTGTTGACAGACATGCCCCAACGGCCTGCAACCGACAGCCCGGCGTACGGACCGCTCGACCCGCTCGGCCCGCACCGAGGTCCGGTCGGCCGGAGCCTTCCGGACGCCCCCGACGCCCTGGCCCCCGACGCCCTGACGGGCGACACGCTGACCGCCGACGACCCGACCGCCGACGAACTGCGGCTGCCCGAGCAGGCCACACCCGACCGGCACGAGAGCCCCGTCGCACCCGCGCCCGCGCGGAGCACCGGCCACTCCGGCCCGGCCCCGCAGAACGGCCAGCTCGCCGCGCTGATCGAGGAGGCCGGTTTCTCGCACGCCGGCCTGGCCCGCCGGGTCGACCAACTCGGCCTGGAACACGGCCTCGACCTGCGCTACGACAAGACCTCGGTCACCCGCTGGCTGCGCGGCCAGCAGCCCCGCGGCGCCACCCCGGCCCTGATCGCCGAGGTCTTCACCCGCCGCCTGGGCCGCCGCCTCACCGCCCAGGACCTCGGCCTGGACGCCTGCGCCCCGGTCTACGCCGGCCTGGAGTTCGCCGAGACCCCGCAGGAGGCGGTGGACATCGTGGCGAGCATGTGGCGCAAGGACAACGGCCCGCAGTCCGAGCTGCGCCGGATCGCCTTCACCCCGGCCGGACTGGTCGTGCCCAGCCGGGACTGGCTGATCGGCCGCACCGACGAGCGGGTCGCCCGGGACGGCTCCACGCTGACCCGCCAGGACACCGCCACCGGCCCGCCGCCCGCCGGCTCCGGCCCCGCCACCGGCGCCGCACAGGGCGCGCCGGGCGCGTCCCCCGTGAGCCCGGCACGCGGCCCGGCCGTGGGCCTGCCCGGGGCGCCCACCGCGCGCAGCACCGCAGGGACGACCGGCACCGCCCCCACCATCGGGCGGGTGCCCACCCAGAGCCGCCGTCCACCGGTCGCCGTCGAGCCGCCGTACACCGACCCGGCCCGCGAGTCCCGCCCCGCCCTGCGGGTCGGCCGCGGCGACATCGCCGCCATCCGCGCCGTCGGCGACCTCTTCCGCGCGCTCGACCACGCCTACGGTGGCGGCCACGCCCGCCAGGCGCTGGTCCGCTACCTGGAGAGCGAGGCCGAGCCGATGCTGCGCGGCCGCTACGGCGAGCAGATCGGCCGGGCCCTGTTCGGCGCGGTCGCCGACCTGACCCGGCTGGCGGGCTGGACGTCCTTCGACATCGCCGCGCACGGGCTCGCCCAGCGCTACTTCGTCCAGGCGCTGCGCCTGTCCCAGGCCGCGGGGGACCGCGCGCTCGGCGGCTACGTGCTGGTGACGATGAGCCAGCAGGCCGTCCACCTCGGCCACGGCCGGGAGGCGGTCCAGCTCGCCCGGGTCGCCCAGCAGGGTGTGGGCACGGCCGTCCCGCCGGTGGTCCAGTCGCTGATGCACGCCGCCGAGGCCCGCGGGCACGGCCTGCTGGGCGACGTCCGGTCCTGCACCACCGCCCTGGTGCGCGCCGAACGGGCCCTGGCGGCGGCCCGCACCGGCGACGAACTCCCCGCCTGGGCACGGTACTTCGACGAGGCGCAGCTCTCCGACGAGTTCGCCCACTGCTACCGCGACCTGCAGCAGTGGCGCACCGCCGCGCAGCACGCTGAGAAGTCGCTGCGGCTCCGCTCGCCCGCCTACGCGCGCAGCCGGATCTTCTGCCGGCTGGTGCTGGCCACCGCCCGGCTCGGCATGGGGGACCTCGACGAGGCCTGCACCATGGCGACCGACGCGCTGCGGGCGGCGGGGGAGATGCGTTCGGCCCGCTCGCTGGAGTACGTCCGGGACTTCCACCGCCGCCTCACGCCCTACCGTGGCAGCCCGGTGGCCCGCGCCTTCGAGGAGACGGCCCGCCAGGCGGGGGTGATCTGACGGGGCGGGGGCCGGGCCGCCTCCCGGGCCGGGCGCTCACCGCCTCCCGGCCCGGGGCGCCCGCCTCCCCGCGCCCTGCGGCCCGTCGCCTGCGGCCCGCCGCCTGGGCCGCCGCCCGGCAAGGCGCGGGCGTGACGGGCCCGGAGCCGCCCCGGACCCGGAGTGGTCGGCCCCGGGGCCCGGAACGCGGCGCCCTCAGGCCGCCGCCTCCACCTCCCGCGCGTCGGCCGGGACGCCGAGGTCGCGCAGCACCGCCCGGGCCGCCCGCCGCCCGGAGACCAGCGCGCCCTGCACGGTGCTGGTGTCCCGGTGGTCCCCGGCGACGTACAGCCCGGCCAGCAGTCGCACCGGGCGCCGGGTGTTGTGCGGCGGCGGCATCGCGGGCAGCGCGTCGGGGACGTGCCGCACGCTGAGGAACTGCCAGCCCGCCGTCGCGGTGCCGTACAGCTCGGCGAGCCGGGCCCGGACGGCCGGTTCGAGTCCGGCCGGGCCGCCCGCGTCGAAGGCGCGCCGCCCGAGCAGCGTGGTGGCGACCAGTGCCTGTCCGGCCGGGGCGTACGAGGGGTGCAGTTCGCTGAGCACCAGCGAGTGCGAGACCAGCGGCGGGTGCCCGTTCGGCCGGTCGCCGTCGAGCAGCAGCACGGCTTCGCCCACCGGGGCCCGGTCGGCCGCGTGGTAGAAGGTCGTGACGGGGTGGAAGTCCGGTAGCCGCAGCCCGGGCAGCAGTGCGGCGGCCGAGCGGGCGTCGGTGGCGACCAGGACGGCCTGGGCGCCGATCCGCCCGTGGTGGAGGGTCTCCACGCCGTCCGCGCTGATCGAGGTGACCTGCACCCCGGTGCGGACGGTGCCGGCGGGCAGGGTGGCGGCCAGCTGGGCGGGCACCGCCGCGATTCCGCCGGCGGGCAGACAGAGCCGCCCGCGGGCGTACGAGCGCAGCACCAGGTCGGCGACCCGGCTGCTGGTGCCGAGTGCGGGATCGCTGAGCAGGGCGCTGAGCAGCGGGCGCAGGAAGCCGTCGACGGTGCGCGGGGCGAGTCCGTGGCCGGCCAGCGCGCGGGCGGTGGTGGTCTCGGGTCGGGCCTGCAGCCGGGCGATCGGGGTGGTGGCGAGCCGACCGAGCCAGTTGCCGAGCCTGGCCTTGTCCAGCGGGCTGCCGAGCGGGGCCCGGATGGCGGCCTGCCGGGCGGTGGTGAGCTGGGGGTCCCCGGCGCGGTACCGGCGGCCGCCGCTGTGCACGAGTACGCCGGGTGCGAGCGGGCGCAGGTCGAGGCGGTCGAGGTCGAGCGTGCGGCGCAGCTCGGGGAAGGCGGTGTTCAGCAGGTGGCTGCCGTCGTCGAGCCGGAATCCGTCCAGTTCGCGGGTGGCCATCCGGCCGCCGATCCGGTCGCTGCTTTCGAGGACCTGAACGGCGAGGCCGTGGCCGGTGAGCGCGCGGGCGGCGGCCAGGCCCGCGAGTCCGGCGCCGACCACGACGACGTCCGGGTCGGACGGCCGACGAGCGCGGCGGGTGAAGTCGTACGTGGGCACTGGGGTGCTCCCTCCCTGGTCCCGGGGCTCCGGCCGACGCAGGCAGCGGGGTGCCGGGACACGGTCCGAGGAGGGTGATGCCCAGTCAGTGTGAGCATCAGACAAGCGCATCGAGCCGGATTCGAAGGCCGGCAGGGGTTGTGCGGCACCGGACGGGGGCGCGGTCACGGACAGTGCGCCGTGGCGGCCGGGTTCGGGGTCGGCGGGCGCGTACGGTCACCGGGGGCGTGCGGCGCGCCCGTTGTGTGCTCCCGTGCGCCCCCTCCCGGAGCCCCGTCCGACCCCCGACCGGCATATGCCCCTGGCCAGGGTGGATGCCGTAGTCGGAGGTACGCACGGAGCCCCGCGCGAGTACGTCACAGCGCCGCGAGCACCGCCGAGTACACGTCCGGGTGCGTGAAGCGGAAACCCGCGTCCGACAGCCGTCGGGGCACCACCCGGTGACTGCCGACCACCTCGACCGCCAGCTCGCCCAGCACCACCTTGAGCACCGCCTCCGGCACCGGGAACGGCGTCGGCCGCCGCAGCGCCCGCCCGAGCGCGGTGGTCAGCTCGGCGTTGGTCGCCGGGTTCGGCGCCGTCAGGTTGAACGCGCCGGACAGGTCGTCGTGGTCGATCAGGAAGCGCAGCGCGGCCACCTCGTCGTGCAGCGAGATGAAGCTCCAGTACTGCCGCCCGCTGCCGAGCCGACCGCCCAGGCCCAGCCGGAACAGCGGGAACAGCCGCCCGCCGGCCCCGCCGGCCGCGGACAGCACCATCCCGGTGCGCGGGTGGACGACCCGGATCCCGGCCCGCTCGGCCGGCCTGGCCGCCGCCTCCCACTCCAGGCAGACCTCGGCCAGGAAGTCGTCGCCGGCGGGGGAGTCCTCGTCGATCACCCGGTCGTCGGTCTGCCCGTACCAGCCGACGGCGGAGGCGCTCACGAGGACCCGGGGCGGCTCCTTGAGTTCGGCCAGCGCCACGGCCAGCGTCTCGGTGCCGTAGACCCGGCTCTCCCGGATCTCCCGCTTGTAGGCGTCCGTCCAGCGGCGGTCGCCGACCCCGGCGCCGGCCAGGTGCACCACCGCCTGGACGCCGGCCAGCCCGTCCCGCTCGACCTCGCCGAGCAACGGGTTCCACCCGATCGCCGTGCTGCCGTCGGGCTGCGGGCCCGTCCTGGACCGGTGCCGGACCAGCCGGACCACCTCGTGGCCGTCCGCCAGCAGGGAGCGGACGAGCGCCGAACCGATCAATCCCGTGGAACCCGTGACAGCGATGCGCATGCGCCCATCCTCGCAGTTCCCGGGCGTCCCGGGCCTTCCGACCCTGCCGACGGGCCCCGCCGTTCCCACGGTTCTCGGCCATCCCGGCCGTCCCGACCGCCCGTCACGTCCGCAGGCGCCTCACTAGCATGACGCGCATGCCCGACGACGATCTGATCATCCGTCCGGCGCGGCCCGAGGACGAGCGCGAACTCGCCGTCCTCAACCGCGCCGCCTGGTCCACCCTGTCCGACGTCTCCCCGGAACCGCCCGCCGACGACGCGGTCTTCGACGAACGCCACACCCCCGAGC
Source organism: Kitasatospora sp. NPDC059577 (assembly GCF_042735475.1). Classification (NCBI taxonomy): domain Bacteria; kingdom Bacillati; phylum Actinomycetota; class Actinomycetes; order Kitasatosporales; family Streptomycetaceae; genus Kitasatospora; species Kitasatospora sp. NPDC059577. The sequence continues at coordinate 69,135 of NZ_JBHWBZ010000021.1, forward strand.
AGTACCTGCTGGCCGTTCTGGGCGGCCGGATCGTCGGCTACGTCCGCCGGATCCCGCCGACCCGGCTGGCCGCCAACGGCCACGTCCGCCAGATCCAGGGCCTGGCCGTCGACGGCACGGTCCGCGGCCGCGGCGTCGGCCGCCTCCTGGTCGAGGCGGTCTGCGACGCGGCCCGGGCCGAGGGCGCCCGGAAGATGACCCTGCGGGTGCTCGGCTGGAACACCCCGGCCCGCCGCCTCTACGAGAGCTGCGGGTTCACCATCGAGGGTTCACTGGCCGAGGAGTTCCTGATCGACGGGTCCTACGTGGACGACGTCCTGATGGCCCGGCGGCTGGTCGACTGAGCCCCGGGATCCCCGGCGGCGACCCGCGTCCCGGACGGCGCGCGCCCGCCGCACCGGGGCGCACCCGCAGCCGACCCGGAGCGGACCCGGAGCGGGGTCGAAGCCGACTCGAAGCGGCGCGGAGGCGGTGCAGAGTCGTGACCCGCTCGCCCTGTCTGGACCGCCGCCCCGGCGGGTACCGTACGGCCGTGAGCAACTCGACGCCTCCCGGGTGGTACCCGGTTCCGGGTGCGGACGGCACCCCCGGTCACGAGCGCTGGTGGGACGGCAACGCCTGGACCAACGAGGTCAGGCCGCTCCAGGGCAGCGCCGGACCGCTCGCCGAGGCCCCGACCGAGGCCGCCTGGCAGCCCTCCGACCGGAAGCCCGGCTACGGCTACCCCGGCGGCGCCACCACGCCCCCGGCCTACGGCTACCCGGGGCAGGACGGCTCCCCGGCGGCCGGCTACGGCTACCCGGGCCAGGAGGCCCACCAGGGACAGCCCGGGTACCCGGGACAGGCCGGCTACCCGGGGCAGGCCGGCTACCCGGCGGCCCAGGGCGCGGGCTACGGCTACCCGGGGCCCGGCTACCCGCCCCCGGCCCCCGCCGGGAACAGGTCCGGCCTGGCCATCGGCATCTCCGTCGGCGTGCTGGCCGTGGGCGCGATCACCGCCGCGATCGTGTTCGGCACCGGCGGCGGGGACCCGAAGGCGGACCCGACCCCGGCGCCCACGGTCACCGTCACCCAGAGCGACGGCCCCGCCCCGAGCCCCACCCCGACCCGGCCCACCACCAGCCCCACGGTGCCGGCGCCCAAGCCCGCACCGGTGCTGAAGACCACCGTCCCCGACCCGCAGCACGCGATCACCGTCCCGGTGTTCGACGGCTGGGACGCGGTGGCCGACTCCGCGCACTCCACGGTCTACCTCGGCAGCGGCCGCTACACCTGCGCGGACGGCAACTCCTGCATCCGCGGCCAGTTCTCGGTCGAGAAGGACACCGTCCAGGGCACCACCCCCAAGGCGGCCGCCGACGCCACGATGCCCACCTACGCCGGGCAGATCTTCACCGGGATCACCTCGCACACCGACTACGGCTCCGGCTACGTCAGCGTCGCCGGCGTGCTCGGCTACGCCACGCGCTGGCACATCCGCACCTCGGACGGCACCCAGGGGTACGTCCTGCTGGCCGCCGTCCCGGCCAAGGGCGGCGGCTACGTGGTCTTCGAGGGCGGCGTGGACGACGACCCGTCCGCGCCGGACCCCTCGGTACTGGACCAGATCCTCAAGGGCGTCCAGCAGGACAGCTCGTCCGGCAGCTCCACCTGAGCACCGGGCCGGCCCGAGCCCGGGCCGGCCCGCCCCCCGGGGCAGCGGCAGGTCCCCCCGGGGCAGCGGCCGGCCCGGACACCCGGGCGGCGGGCCCGCTCAGTCCCCGTACCGCTCCCACAACTTGGGGAAGCGCTTCGCCATGACGTCCGGGTCGTCGAAGTCCAGCGAGGGGCCGGACGGCCGTCCGGCCTGCCGCCCGCCCACCTCGGGCAGCGGCAGCCCGGTCAGCCGCTCGTACGCCTCGTCGGCGGCGTAGCCGATGTCCTCGGCCTCGCCGTCCTCCTCCTCGTCGAACTCGGGCAACAGGTCGGCCAGGTCGTCCGGTTCGATCAGCCCGCCCTCGAAGACCTCCCGGCCCTGGGCGATCAGCCAGCAGCGGAAGTAGTCGAAGGTGTCCTCGGAGGCGCCGTCCAGCAGCAGGTAGGCCGCGCCCCACAGGTCGTACTGGTAGGCGCGCTGGAACCGCGCCTCGAAGAGCCGGGCGAAGTCGATCACGTCGTCCGGGGTCAGTCGGACGAGCTGCTCCACCAGCCGGTCGGCCTGCTCGTCGGGGTCGCCGTCGGCGGCGTCCCGGGTTTCGTCGATGATCTGCCAGAAGTCCGTCTCGTCAATCACCGCTCCAGCATCCCCGTTCGTCCGCGTCCGCGCATGCCATGACCCGGCGTGGCCCGGGCCGGGAACGGCGGATCGGGGGTCCGGGACCGCGGATCGGCGTCCGGCAGCGGCGGATCGGGCCGCGGGAACGGCCGGACGCGGCCGGGAACGGGGGGGGGGCCCCCCCCCCCCGGGGGCCCCCCCGGGGGGGGGCGGCCCGGGGGGGGGGACTGACGGCGCGCGCCCCCCCAAAGCCGCCCCCCCCCGCGCGCGCTGACCGCCCCCCC
>NZ_JBHWBZ010000021.1:71682-89269 GCF_042735475.1 Kitasatospora sp. NPDC059577
GGCGCCGGGGGGGGGGGGAGGGCGGGGGGGCCCGGGCGGCGGCGGCCGGGATCGGGCGCTCCCGGCGCGGGCGGGGGCCCGGGCGTCCCCCCCCCAGGACCGTGGAGGGGTCAGAGGCCGAGCTCGACCTCGAACTCGCCGGCCTCCAGGATCTCCTTGACCGCGACCAGGTAGCGGGCGGCGTCGGCGCCGTCCACCAGGCGGTGGTCGTAGGAGAGCGACAGGTAGGTCATGTCGCGGATGCCGATGGCGGTGCCGCCGTCGGCCTCGATGACGACCGGGCGCTTGACGGTGGCGCCGATGCCCAGGATGGCGGCCTGGTTCGGCGGCACGATCACGGTGTCGAACAGCGCACCGCGCGAACCGGTGTTGCTGATGGTGAAGGTGGCGCCCGACAGCTCGTCCGGGGTGATCTTGCTGTCGCGGACCTTGCCGGCCAGCTCGGCGGTCTTCTTCGAGATGCCGGCGATGTTGAGGTCGCCCGCACCCTTGATGACCGGGGTCATCAGACCCTTCTCGGAGTCCACCGCGATACCGATGTTCTCGGTGTCGAAGTAGGTGATGGTGCCCTCGGCGTCGTTGATCCGGGCGTTGACGACCGCGTGGGCCTTCAGCGCCTGGGCGGCGGCCTTGACGAAGAACGGCATCGGGGACAGCTTCACGCCCTCACGGGCGAGGAAGGAGTCCTTGGCCTTGCCGCGCAGCGACATGATCTTGGTGATGTCCACCTCGACCACGCTGGTCAGCTGGGCCTGCTCGTGCAGGGCCTTCATCATGTTGTCGCCGATGACCTTGCGCATGCGGGTCATCTTGACCGTCTGGCCGCGCAGGGCGGACGGCGCGGCGGCGGCCTTCGGCGCGGCGGCCGGGGCGGCAGCGGCGACGGGGGCCGGAGCGGCCTTGGCGGCCTCCGCGGCGGCGATGACGTCCTGCTTGCGGATGCGGCCGCCGACGCCGGTACCGGCGACGGAGGACAGCGCGACACCGTGCTCGGCGGCGAGCTTGCGCACCAGCGGGGTGACGTAGGCGTCACCGTTGTCGGCAGCGGCGGCGACCGGAGCCGGAGCGGCGACCGGAGCCGGAGCGGCAACGGGGGCCGGAGCGGCAACCGGAGCCGGGGCAGCCACGGGGGCCGGAGCGGCAACCGGGGCCGGGGCGGCAACCGGAGCCGGGGCAGCCACGGGGGCCGGAGCGGCAACCGGGGCCGGAGCGGCAACGGGGGCCGGGGCCGCGACCGGGGCCGGAGCGGCGACCGGGGCCGGGGCGGCGGCGACGGCACCCGCGGCGCCGATCAGCGCGAGCTGGGCGCCGACCTCGGCGGTCTCGTCCTCGCCGACCAGGATCTTCACCAGGGTGCCGGCGACCGGGGACGGGATCTCGGTGTCGACCTTGTCGGTCGAGACCTCCAGCAGCGGCTCGTCGACCTCGACCGTCTCACCCTCGGCCTTCAGCCAGCGGGTGACGGTGCCCTCAGTGACGGACTCGCCCAGGGCGGGCAGCAGCACCGGGGTGGCGTCGCCGGCCGGGGCGGCCGGGGCGGCCGGGGCCGGGGCAGCGACGGGGGCCGGGGCGGCGACCGGAGCCGGAGCGGCGACCGGGGCCGGAGCGGCAACGGGCGCGGCCTCGGCGGCCGGGGCGGCGACGGGCGCGGGGGCGCCGGAGCCGTCGTCGATGATCGCCAGCTCGGCGCCGACCTCGACGGTCTCGTCCTCGCCGACCTTGATCGAGGAGAGGATGCCGGAAGCGGGGGCCGGGATCTCGGTGTCGACCTTGTCGGTCGAGACCTCCAGCAGCGGCTCGTCGACCTCGACACGCTCACCCTCGGCCTTCAGCCAACGGGTGACGGTGCCCTCGGAAACGCTCTCGCCCAGCGCGGGCAGTGTTACTGAGACCGCCATGGTTTCAGCGACTCCTATCAAGTCTTGCGTACGGGAAGTACTTGCGTACGGGAAGTACCGGAAAAGGGGGGTGGGGCGCGATCAGTCGTGCGCGTGCAGGGCCTTGCCGGCCAGCGCCAGGTGCGCCTCGCCCAGGGCCTCGGACTGGGTCGGGTGCGCGTGGATGAGCTGCGCGACCTCGGCCGGCAGGGCCTCCCAGTTGTAGATCAGCTGGGCTTCGCCGACCTGCTCGCCCATGCGGGCGCCGACCATGTGGACACCGACCACGGCGCCGTCCTTGACCTGGACGAGCTTGATCTCGCCGGCGGTCTTCAGGATCTTGCTCTTGCCGTTGCCGGCCAGGTTGTACTTGAGGGTGACGACCTTGTCCTTGCCGTACAGCTCGACGGCCTTGGCCTCGGAGATGCCGACGGAGGCGACCTCGGGGTTGGAGTAGGTCACGCGCGGGACGCCGTCGTAGTCGATCGGCACGGGCTTGAGGCCGGCCAGGCGCTCGGCGACCAGGATGCCCTCGGCGAAGCCGACGTGGGCCAGCTGCAGGGTCGGGGCGAGGTCACCGACCGCGGAGATGGTGGGCACGTTGGTGCGCATGTACTCGTCGACGAGGACGTAGCCGCGGTCCATCGCGACGCCGTTCTCCTCGTAGCCGAGGCCGGCCGAGACCGGGCCGCGGCCGATGGCGACGAGCAGCAGGTCGGCGTCGATCTGCTTGCCGTTCTCGGTGGAGATGCGGACACCGGTCTCGGTGTACTCCACGCCCGAGAAGCGGGCCTTCAGCTCGAACTTGATGCCGCGCTTGCGGAACGCGCGCTCCAGCAGCTTGGAGGAGTTCTCGTCCTCCAGCGGAACGAGGTGCGGCAGGGCCTCGACGATGGTGACCTCGACGCCGAAGGACTTCCAGACCGAGGCGAACTCGACGCCGATGACGCCGCCGCCGAGGATGACGGCCGACTTCGGGATGCGGTCGAGCTTGAGGGCGTGGTCCGAGGAGATGACGCGGTTGCCGTCGATCTCCAGGCCCGGGATCGAGCGCGGCACGGAACCGGTGGCCAGGACGATGTGGCGGCCTTCGATGCGCTGGCCGTTGACGTCCACCGAGGTCTGCGAGGAGAGCTTGCCCTCGCCCTGGATGAAGGTGACCTTGCGGGACGCCACCAGGCCCTGCAGGCCCTTGTACAGGCCGGCGATGACGTCGTCCTTGTACTTGTGGACGCCGTTGATGTCGATGCCCTGGAAGGTGGCCAGCACGCCGAACTCGGCGGCCTCCTTCGTCTCGTCCGCGATCTCGGCGGCGTGCAGCAGCGCCTTGGTCGGGATGCAGCCGCGGTGCAGGCAGGTGCCGCCCAGCTCACCCTTCTCGACCAGGGCGACGCTCAGGCCCAGCTGAGCGGCGCGGAGCGCCGCGGCGTAACCGCCGCTTCCGCCTCCGAGAATGACTACGTCGAAAACGGTGCTGGCGTCGTTCGCCACGTCACGTCCTCCATGCAATGGGGTGGGTCGCCGGGCCGGTACGGTCCGGTGGGTCGGAAGCCTTTGTGAGGCGCCCAGTCGTGCCGGAAATACATCTTCGCACTTGTTCGCGGTAGCTGATGTCCGGGTCCACCCCCGAGGTGTCCCACGGAGTGGTCACCGGGGCGGGAATACCCCCCACGGATGGGCATCATCGCAGCTCAGCGCAGTATTGACAGCCGCCGGACGGGGGTCTTCCGCGCCATCCGCGGCGGTCTCTTCCGCACTGTGGAACAAAGTTTCGCCCGCAGCGAACAAGGGTGCGACCCGGCCGCCCGTCCTACTCGTAGGTAACCGGACCGGGACGCGAACGGGGCCCGGCGCGCACGCGCCGGGCCCCGTCTCGGCGGGTGCCTGATCAGGCCTTGCCGTTCGCCGTCCGCTCGGCGAAGCGGACCAGGGTGCGCACCGCGCTCGCGGTGCCGCCCTTCGGGGTGTAGCCGAACGGGGCGCCCTCGTGGAACGCCGGGCCGGCGATGTCCAGGTGCGCCCAGTCGATGCCCTCGGCCACGAACTCCTTGAGGAACAGACCGGCCACCAGGCCGCCGCCCATCCGCTCGCCCATGTTGGCCAGGTCGGCGATGGTCGACTCGGTCATGCCCTTGCGCAGGTCGGCGGGCAGCGGCATCGGCCAGGACTGCTCGCCCACCTCGCCCGCGAGGGCGTGCAGGTCGTCGCGCAGCTCGTCGTTGTTGGCCATCACGCCGAAGGTGCGGTTGCCCAGGGCCAGCACCATGGCGCCGGTCAGGGTGGCCACGTCGACGATGACGTCCGGGTTCTCCTCGCCGGCCCGCACGATGGCGTCGGCCAGCACCAGACGGCCCTCGGCGTCGGTGTTCAGGACCTCGACGGTCTTGCCGCCGTACATCCGCAGCACGTCGCCCGGGCGGGTGGCGGAGCCGGACGGCATGTTCTCGGCCAGCGCCAGCCAGGCGGTCACGTTGACGGCCAGGCCCAGGCGCTTGGCGGCCACCACGGCGGCGAACACGGCGGCGGCGCCGGCCATGTCGCACTTCATGGTCTCGTTGTGGCCGGCCGGCTTCAGCGAGATGCCGCCCGAGTCGTAGGTGATGCCCTTGCCGACGAACGCCAGGGTGGCCTTGGCCTTCGGGTGGGTGTAGGCCACCTTCACCAGGCGCGGCGGGTTGGTCGAGCCGACGCCGACGCCCAGCAGGCCGCCGAAGCCGCCCTTGGTCAGCGCCTTCTCGTCCAGCACCTCGACCTTGAGGCCGTGCTCCTTGCCGGCCGCCTGGGCGATCGCGGCGAAGCTCTTCGGGTTCAGGTCGTTCGGGGCGGTGTTGACCAGGTCGCGGGCGCGGTTCATCTCCTCGCCGAGCGCGGCGGCCCGCTCCACGGCGGCCTTGGCGTCCTTGCTGCCCTTGCGGGCGGCCAGCAGGACCAGCTCGCCGACCGGCTCCTTGCCGTTGCCGTTGCCCTTGTACGTGCCGAAGGCGTACGAGCCGAGCAGGCCGCCCAGCGCGACCGCCTCGATCTCCGCGGCGGACTCGGCCGGCAGGGCCAGCGCAGCCTTCTTGGCACCGGCCAGGGCGCGGGCGGCGACACCGGCGGCGCGGCGCAGCGCCTCCAGCCCGTAGCCCTCCTCGCCGGCCTCGCCGAGGCCGACCGCGAGCACGAGCGCGGCCTTCAGGCCGGCGGGGGAGTGGACCTTCACGGCCTCGCCCTCGGCGCCGGTCGCGCCCAGGGTGCTGAGGACCTCGGCCAGCTTGCCCTCGAACGCCTCGTTCACGGCCTCGGCGCCGGGGGCCAGCACGATGCCCTTCGGGCCCTTGGCGACACCGACCACCAGGGCGTCCGCGCGCAGCGAGGCGGCGGAGGAGGTGCTCACAGACAATGCAGTCACGTAATGCGTCCTGTTCTTTCGCGGTCCACGGCCGGTCGCGGCGCGGCTGCCGCACCGGCGCAGCCCGCCGTCGCAGGCCGTCCGCCGGCGGGCCTCCGGGTCCGGGCCCCCTGGTTGCGCGCGCCCGCCGGAGCGGCCGCGCACACCGGAGGCCCCGGCTCCTCGGAACGCGCCGGGCGGGCAGGACCTGCCACGGTGCAGGGCTGCGGTGCTCCACGCATGGTAGTCCGCATGCTGGGATCACGCGCCGCCCGGTGTCAGCCGAGCAACGCCAGGGCGAACAGCGCTCCCGTCGCGGCGGTCTCGGCCATCGCCCCGAGCACGTCCCCGGTGATTCCGCCGAAGCGCCGCACGCACCTCCCGAGCAGCAGTCGGGCGCAGCCGACCCCGAACACAAGGGCCAGCGGGAGACGGAGAGCTGACCATCCGTCGAACAGTCCGAGTGCGGCCAGGACGACTGCCGATCCGGCCGTCCCGGCGACCGCCCCGGCGGGTGTCACCGTGCTCGCGACCACCGCGCCCAGCCCGCCCGGCCGGGCGGCGGGCACCGACCGCAGACAGCCCCAGGCGAGCGCGCAGCGGGCGGCCGTCGCCGAGGCGAGCACCGCGAGCGCGCCGCGCAGCGGCGAGTGCCCGAACTGACCGGCCAGTGCGGCGGTCTGGGCCAGCAGTACGAGGACCAGGGTCAGCACGCCGAACGGGCCGATGTCGGACTGCTTCATGATGCGCAGCGCGTCCTCGGCCGGCTTCCCGCTGCCGAGCCCGTCGGCGACGTCCGCCAAGCCGTCCAGGTGCAGGCCCCGGGTCAGCCCGGCGAGCACGCCCACCGAGGCCACCGCCCCGAGCGGCCCGCCGGCCCGCCAGGCCACCAGCGCCCCCGCCCCGGCGGCCAGTACGCCCAGCACCAGTCCCACCAGCGGGGCCGTCGCCATCGCCCGGGCCCCCGCCGCCCGGTCCCAGCGCTCCACCCGCACCCGCAGCACGGACAGGGTCCCGAACCCGAACCGCAGCCCGTCCTCCCACGTGGCCCGAGCAGTGCGGTCCGTCATCAACGCGTTCCTCTCACCGCGGGAACGCCCCTGTGCGGGGCGTTCTCCGGACTGCCGGGCGTCCGCCCGGGGGCGCGGGAAACCGCGCGGGACCGAGGCGACGGCCCGGTCCCGGTCTCCGGCCCTGGGTCCCCGGCGCCCGGTCGGCCCTGCCGCCTACAGCTTCCGCAGCAGGTCCGCCGCCGAGGGCAGCCTCGGCTGCTCCTTCGGCGCGGCGGGCGCCGCCGGTACGAACGGCTTCGGGGTCTCGTCCGAGAGCGCGTCCCCCGCCGCCTGCAGCAGCGGCAGCGCGAGCAGCGCGCCGACGCCCTCGCCCATGGTGATCCCCTGGTCCTGCAGCGGCGTCAGGGTCAGTCGGTCGTACGCCTTCGCCTGGGCCGGCTCGCCGCTGGACTGCCCGGCCCGCCACCACTCGGGTGCGCGGAAGGCGATCCGCTGCGCGACCAGCGCGCAGGCCGCCGCGACCACACCGTCCAGCACCACCGGCAGCCGCCGGACGGCCGCCTGCAGCAGGAAGCCGGTGATCGCCGCGAAGTCGGCCCCGCCGGTGACGCCGAGGAGCGCCAGCTGGTCGCCGAGCACCGGCCGGGCCCGCCGCAGCGAGTCCCGGATGGTGGCGCACTTGACCATCCAGACCCGGTCGTCGATGCCCGAGCCGCGCCCGGTGACCGCCGCCGCGTCCGTTCCGCACAGCGCGCCGACCAGGACGCCGGCCACCGTGGTGGAGCCGACCCCGAGGTCGCCGAGCAGTACCAGGTCGGTGCCGGCGTCGGCCTCCTCGTCGGCGACGGCCATGCCGGCCCGGAAGGCCCGGGCGGTCTCCTCCGGGGAGAGCGCGTCCTCGACGTCGATCCGCCCGGAGCCGCGCCGGATCCGGTGGGCGACCACCTCGTCCGGGAAGTCGGCCGGGTCGACGTCCACCGCGACGTCGACGACCCGCACGTCGGCGCCGTAGCGCGCGGCCAGCTTGGCCACCGGCGCGGTGCCGTCCAGCACGGCCCGCACCCGGGCCGCGGTGCCGCCGACGGCGGGCATCCGGGAGACGCCGAGTGCCGCCACGCCGTGGTCGGCGGCGAACAGCAGCACCTTGGGCGCAGACACCGGGCGCACCGGGGAGCGACCCTGCACGGAGGCCAGCCAGCTGCCCAGTTCCTCCAGCCTGCCGAGCCCGCCGCGCGGTCGGTCGGCGGCCTGCCAGCGTTCGTCGGCGGCCCGCCGGGCGCTCTCGTCGGGGCGCTCGACGAGCGAGGAGAACGTATCGAGATCCACGGTCGTGTCCATCGTCCGGAAGGCTACACGCCGAAGATGTTCAGCCCGCGGCTGGCTTGACGGTCAGCACCTGCCCCGCCACGACCAGCAGGACCCGCTCCGAGGCGTCCGCCACGGCCATGTTGAGCCGGCCCAGGGTGTCGCGGAAACGCCGCCCGGCGGCGGTGGCGGGGACGACACCCATGCCGACCTCGTTGCTCACGGCGACGACCGTCCGCCCGGTGGCCGCCCAGGCCGCCGCCAGTGCCTCGCAGCGCCGCTGCACCGCGGCCTCGCCCCGGTCCTCCCAGACCCCGTCGTCCCAGGCGTCGCACTCGTCCATCACGGCGGTGAGCCAGAGCGCCAGGCAGTCGACCAGCACCGGCGCCGGATCGGCGGTGTCGGCCAGCACGGCCTCCAGGTCACAGGTCTCGGCGGTGCGCCAGCTCGCCGGCCGGCGCTCGCGGTGCAGCGCGACCCGCCGGGCCCACTCGTCGTCCCCGTCCCGGGTGCCGCCGGTGGCCACGTACAGGACGTCCGGGCGGTCGGCGAGGAGCTGCTCGGCCCGGGTCGACTTGCCGGAGCGGGCGCCGCCGAGCAGCAGCGTGCGGGGGAGCGGGGGGAGGGTCGCCATGCCGCCCATCCTGCCGGACGAGGCATACGGAAGATCCGGCCGGGCAGGCTAAGGTGCGCAGCAACACAGGCAGTGTCGTCAGTGGGAGGAGCCGGGCATGGCGTGGACGTGGCGGTACGAGAAGGCGGACGGCAGCGCGGTGACGCCCGGCGGCAGCCAGGAGGAGTTCGCCGGCCAGGGGGACGCCGAGACCTGGATCGGCGAGTCCTGGAAGCAGCTCGCGGAGGACGGCGTCGACACCGCGGTGCTCCTGGAGGACGACCGGGTCGTCTACGCGATGAGCCTGCACGAGGAGTAGGCCCTCGGCCGGGGCGGGCGCGGCAGGCGCCCTACTTCGCCCCGATCACGTGCAGCAACGCGGCGACCTGCCGGTACGGGTCGGTGCGGCCGGCCCGGTCCTCGGCCTCCAGCAGCTGGGCCAGCTGCCGTCCGTCGACCGGCGGGGCCGCGTCGTCGGGGGCGTTGTCGGTGAAGACCCGCACGCCGTACCAGTGCCGGAGCGGCACCGACACCTCGGAGAGGGTGACGGAGAGGTCGGCGAGCCGGTCGGCGCGGGCGGCCAGCCCGAGCCGGTTGTAGTACCGGTCGCTCTCGAAGGCGTGCAGCGCGGCCCGCCAGTCGCCGGCGGCGGCGGGCCGCAGCGCGAGCGCGTCGCGGTTGCGGACCAGCAGCGAGAGCAGTCCGCCGGGTGCCAGCAGCCGGGCCAGCGAGGCGATCATCGGGTCCGGGTCGGGCAGGTACATCAGGACGCCGTGGCAGAGCACCACGTCGAAGCTGCGCGGGCCGAACCAGCGCCCGCACTGGTGGCCGTCCCCGCTGAGCAGCTGCAGCCGGCCGCGGACCTCCGCCGGCTCCTCGGCGAGCGCCCCCTGGGCGACGCCGAGCGCGACCGGGTCGGAGTCGATCCCGGTGACGTGGTGGCCGGCCCGGGCCAGCCGCAGGGCCTGGGTGCCCTGGCCGCAGCCGATGTCCAGGACCCGCTGCGCGCTGCGGCCGGTCAGCTGTTCGGCGAGCTGGCGCGAGACGAGTTCCTGGCGGACGAAGTTGCGCAGTCCGCCGAGCCGGTCCAGCCAGGCGGCGGTGCCGCCGGCGAAGGACCCGCTGCGCGAGGGCAGCAGGCGCTCCTGGGCCAGCCGGTCGTGGCCGCCGTGGCCCTGCCCCGGCAGCGCGTACAGGCCGGGCCCCTCCCAGGAAGGCGGGGCCCAGCCGGAGTCGACCGGTTCGGCGGTCAGGGCTTCTCCCCGCGCCGCACCTGCGGCTTGGGCAGGCGCAGCCGGCGCATCTGCAGGGTGCGCATGATGCCGTAGGCGACCGTGCCGCGGGTGTTCTCGGTCGGGAACCGCTCGGCGAGCTGCTTGCGCAGGCCGAGGCCGAGGCGGGCGAAGTCCAGGATCACGAAGACGAAGAACAGCAGGAACAGCAGCGTGGAGAGCACCTGGATCTGCTGGACCTTGATGATGCTCAGCACCAGGATGACCACGGCGGCCGGGAGGAAGAACTCGGCGAGCGACCAGCGGGCGTCCACGTAGTCACGGGCGAACTTGCGCACCGGGCCCTTGTCGCGGGCCGGCAGGTGCCGCTCGTCGCCGTTCATCAGCGCCTGGCGCTGCTTCTCGCGCTCGCCCCGCATCCGGTCGCGGGCCTGGCGGCTGGCCTCCTTGCGGTCCTTGGGCACCGTCACCCGGGTGCGCCGGTGGGCCTCGGCCTCGTTGCGCTTGGGGGTGGGGCGGCCCTTCTTGGCCTCCGGGTGGCGGGCCTGGGGCGTCTCGTCCTGCTTCTCCAGCACGGTGGCGGAGGCGGCGGCATCATCTGAACGGCGTCGGAACACACCCCCAGCGTACGGGGTGCGGAGCCGCTTCCACGGGTGCCCTCGGAACCGAACGCATATCGATACCGCGGGGTGGTCGCCCGAACCGGGTTTCCCGGGGGCTTCCCGTAGGGGATCAGTCGGATGGACGATGGGGGGGATGAGGGGCGGATCCACCCGGGGGAGGAGGAAACACCCCTGGTCGCTGTAGCAGTCTTGTTGCAGGCAGGTGCACTGCGGCGATGGGCTCGCTGCACATACACTCGTCGTGTCTGGTAACGAGATAAGACCGCAGCCCGGAGAAGGGGGCACCCGAGGCCCATGAGCGACGGAATCATGAAGCGTATGGGGCTGATCTTCCGCTCCAAGGCGAACAAAGCCTTGGATCGGGCGGAGGATCCCCGTGAGACGCTCGACTACTCCTACCAGAAGCAGCTCGAACTGCTGCAGAAGGTACGGCGTGGTGTCGCGGACGTCGCGACCTCGCGAAAGCGCCTCGAACTCCAGCTGACCCAGCTCCAGCAGCAGTCGGCCAAGTACGAGGACCAGGGCCGCAAGGCGCTGTCCCTCGGCCGTGAGGACCTCGCCCGCGAGGCGCTGACCCGCAAGGCCAACATGCAGTCCCAGATCACCGATCTGGAGACGCAGTACCAGCAGCTGCAGGCCGAGGAGGAGAAGCTCACCCTCGCCTCCCAGCGGCTTCAGGCCAAGGTGGACGCCTTCCGCACCAAGAAGGAGACCATCAAGGCGACGTACACCGCCGCGCAGGCGCAGACCCGCATCGCCGAGTCCTTCTCCGGGATCTCGGAGGAGATGGGTGACGTCGGCCTGGCCATCCAGCGCGCCGAGGACAAGACCGCCCAGATGCAGGCCCGGGCCGGTGCGATCGACGAGCTGCTCGCCTCGGGCGCGCTCGACGACGCCAGCGGTCTCGGCCGCAAGGACGACATCGAGGCCGAGCTGGAGCGCGTCGCCGGCGGGTCCGACGTCGAGCTGGAGCTGGCCCGGATGAAGGCCGAGCTGTCCGGCGGTCCCGCCTCGGGTCCGGCCGCGATCGAGCAGGGCAAGCCCGAGGCCCAGCCACAGCAGCAGCAGGACACCCCGCGCATCAACTACAACAAGTGATCTGAGCTCGACCCCCACGAACCAGGGAGACGCACGGCATGATCATGAGGGTCATGGGTGAAGGGCAGTTCGAGGTGGGCGAGGACCACCTGAACCTGCTCAACGAGCTCGACTCCGAGCTCGTCACCGCAGTGGATTCGGGGGACGAGGAGCTCTTCCGCCGGGCCTACGGCAAGCTGCTGGAGGCGGTGAAGCAGTACGGCACCCCGGTGCCGCTGGACTCGCTGGAGCCGTCCGAGCTGATCCTGCCGAGTGCGGACGCGACGATCGACGAGGTCCGCGACCTCCTGATGGCCGACGGCGAAGGCGTGATCCCGGGCTTCCCCGAGTAACGCTGCGGCTGCTGCCAGACGAAAGGGCGGGTCCCCTCCACCAGGAGGGGACCCGCCCTTTCGCGTGTCGCTCGTGCCGGCTCTACGGCAGGGCCAGCATCCGGTCCAGCGCCGCCTTGGCGTGCTTCTCGGTCTCCGGGTCGACGCTGATCACGTTCGGCACCCGCCCCTCGACCAGCGACTCCAGCGCCCAGACCAGGTGCGGCAGGTCGATCCGGTTCATGGTCGAGCAGAAGCAGACCGTGCGGTCCAGGAAGACGATCTCCTTGTCCGGGTGCGCCTTGGCCAGGCGGCGGACCAGGTTCAGCTCGGTGCCGATGGCCCACTTGGAGCCGGGCTCGGCGGCGTCCAGCGCCTTGATGATGTACTCGGTCGAGCCCACCATGTCGGCGGCCGCGACGACCTCGTGCTTGCACTCGGGGTGCACCAGCACGGTCACGCCGGGGATCCGCTCGCGGACGTCGTTAACCGACTCCACGCTGAACCGGCCGTGCACCGAGCAGTGGCCGCGCCACAGGATCATCTTCGCGTCGCGCAGCTGCTCGACGGTCAGGCCGCCGTTCGGCTTGTGCGGGTTGTACAGGACGCAGTCGTCCAGCGAGAAGCCCATCTCGCGCACCGCGGTGTTGCGGCCGAGGTGCTGGTCGGGCAGGAAGAGCACCTTCTCGCCCTGCTCGTACGCCCACTCCAGCGCGCGCTTGGCGTTGGAGGAGGTGCAGATGGTGCCGCCGTGCCAGCCGGTGAAGGCCTTGATGTCGGCGGAGGAGTTCATGTACGAGACCGGGACGGTCACGTCGGCTATGCCGGCGTCGGTCAGCACGTCCCAGCACTCGGCGACCTGCTCGGCGGTGGCCATGTCGGCCATCGAGCAGCCGGCCGCGAGGTCCGGCAGGACGACCTGCTGGGCCTCGGTGGTGAGGATGTCCGCGGACTCGGCCATGAAGTGCACGCCGCAGAAGACGATGTACTCGGCCTCGGGGCGGGCCGCCGCGTCGCGGGCGAGCTTGAAGGAGTCGCCGGTGACGTCGGCGAACTCGATCACCTCGTCGCGCTGGTAGTGGTGTCCGAGGATGAACACGCGGTCGCCGAGAGCGGCCTTGGCCGCCCGGGCGCGCTCGACGAGGTTCGGGTCGGAGGCCGGGG
This sequence comes from Kitasatospora sp. NPDC059577, assembly GCF_042735475.1. Lineage (NCBI taxonomy): Bacteria > Bacillati > Actinomycetota > Actinomycetes > Kitasatosporales > Streptomycetaceae > Kitasatospora > Kitasatospora sp. NPDC059577. The sequence goes on from NZ_JBHWBZ010000021.1 coordinate 84,289, forward strand.
GGAGGTCACCGGGGCACTCGACGCCGCGCTCGCTGTTCGGGTCGGCCTCGCGGCCGAGCAGCAGCAGAGCGAGCGGCGTCGGAGTGGGGTCGACGCCGGAGGTCTCGGTGATGGTGGTGGTCACGGGCGGGTGCCCTTCTGTGCGGCCGATCGAGCGGTGAAGCCTTTTCGTCTAACTGACGCTATCTATGATAACCGGTTGGCGTCGGCGTGACGATGGCCATCCTGTCGATGTGACGAGAACCGCTCGCCGGATCGGATGCTTCCTGGCGTGGCCGAATCGATACTTCCAAGCCCCCGGGTATGGCTGAGCCATGAAAGCAATCGCGATCAATCGCTACGGCGGCCCCGAGGTGGTCGAGTACACCGACCTGCCCGACCCCAAGGTCGGGCCGGACTCGGTCCTGGTGGAGGTCCGGGCGGCCGGGGTGAACCCGGTGGACTGGAAGGTCCGGGACGGCGCCCTGGACGGCCTGCTGGACGCGCACTTCCCGCTGGTCATGGGCTGGGACGCGGCCGGCGTGGTCCGCGCGGTCGGCGGCGGGGTCACCGAGTTCGCCCCGGGCGACGAGGTCTACGGATACGTCCGCAAGGACGCCGTCGAGCACGGCACCTACGCCGAGCTGCTCTCCGCCCCGGTCCGCACCCTCGCCCGCAAACCGGCCGCGCTGGACTGGGCGCAGGCCGGCGGCCTGCCGCTGGCCGGGCTCACCGCGCTGCAGGGCCTCAGGGCGCTGCGGCTCACCGAGGGCGAGACCGTCCTGGTGCACGCCGCGGCCGGCGGGGTCGGCCACCTGGCGGTGCAGCTGGCCCGGGCCCGCGGCGCCCGGGTGATCGGCACCGCGGCCGAGCACAACCACGACTACCTGCGCCGTCTCGGCGCGGAGCCGGTCCGCTACGGCGACGGCCTGGCCGACCGGGTCCGCGCGCTCGCCCCGGACGGGGTGGACGCGGCCCTGGACCTGGTCGGCCGCGGCGCGGTCCGGGTCTCGGCGGGCCTGGTGGCCGACCCGGGCCGGATCGCCTCGGTCGCGGACTTCGGGGTCAAGGCCCTCGGCGGCCGGTACGTCTGGGTCCGACCGGACGCCGACGGCCTGGCCGAGCTGGCCGCGCTCGCCGACGACGGCCGGCTGACCGTGACCGTCGCCTCCACCTTCCCGCTGGCCCAGGCCGCCTCCGCCCAGGCGCTCAGTGCGGAGGGCCGCACCCGGGGCAAGATCGTCCTCCTGGTGGAGTGACGGCCTCCTGCCCGTCGTCCGTCGGCGGTGAACTCGTCCAGGTCATCCGCCAGAATGGGTGGCGAACCGTTTCGGCAGACCGCTCCGGAAGAGACCGCCGCCGCCGCGACGCGCAGCCGAACCCCCGCACGACCCGTGGAGCCCCGCACCGATGACCAGCAGCCGAGCGAACGAGGTGGTCGGGGCCGACCTGGACGAGACCGACCGGCTCCTGCTCGCCCGGCTCGGCAGCGACGGCCGCGCCTCGTACGCCGAGATCGGCGTGCAGGTGAACCTCTCCGCCACCGCCGTGCGCCGCCGGATCGACCGGCTCCGGGCGCGCGGCGTGGTGCGGGGCTTCACCGTGGTGCTCGACCCCGCCGTCCTCGGCTGGCAGACCGAGGCGTTCGTCGAGGTCTACTGCCGCGAGCGCACCGCCCCCGAGGAGATCCTCGCCAGCCTGCGCCAGTTCCCCGAGGTCATCGCGGCCTGGACGGTCACCGGCGACCCGGACGCCCTGGTCCACCTGCGAGCGGCCGACATGCGCCACCTGGAGGCCGTCATCGAGCGGATCCGGCGCGAGCCCGGGGTCCAGCGCAGCCGCTCCTCGGTCGTCCTCTCCCAGCTGATCGGCTGACGCCCCGGGGGATACGCAGGAATCCTGCGCGGACCGCCCCGAAGACGCTCGAAACCTGCCTGACCAGCCGCGTTCCGACGCGCGGCGAGGCACTCCGGCTGCCTACGCTGATCACGTCCGGTCGTCGCGGTGAAGACCCCCGCCGACCGGGCCGGATCCTCACCCCCCGACACCCCACAGCCGAGAGGGACCCGCCGTGTCCGCAGCCCCCGACCGCATGCACCGGCCCGACAACGAACTGGTCGACCTGGTTTTCGACTACATGCGGGAGCGGCTGCAGTACGACCCCGTCCCGCTCGACCACCCCGGTGACGGCGAGCACCTGCGCGCCCAGCTGGCCGGCCTGTTGAACCAGGACGGCAACAACCCGGCCGACGTGCTCAAGCTCTACGACCACGAGCTGTCCCGCGCGGTCATCTCCGCCGACAGCCCGCGCTACCTGTCCTTCATCCCGTGCGCTCCGACCAAGGCCGCGCTGCTGTTCGACATGGTGGTCTCCTGCGCCTCGCTGCAGGGCATCTCCTGGCTGGAGGCGGCCGGCGCGATCGCCGCCGAGAACCAGGTCCTGCGCCTGATCGCCGACCGCGCGGGCATGCCCGGGACGGCCGGCGGCACCTTCGTCTCCGGCGGTTCGGCGGGCAACCTCTCCGCCCTCGTCGTCGCCCGCGACACCGCCCGCCGTCGCCTCGGCGTCGGCCCGGAGGCGCGGCTGCGGATAGCCGTCGCCGACCAGGTGCACTCCTCGGTCAAGAACACCTTCAACATCATCGGCGTCGAGGCCTTCAAGGTCCCGACCGTGAACCGGCGGTTCACCGGTGAGGCGCTGCGCGCCGCGCTGGCCGCCGACCCGAACCCGGAGACGGTGATCGCGGTCGTCGGCACCGGCGGCACCACCAACGAGGGCATCGTCGACGACCTCGCGGGCCTGGCCGAGGTCGCCCGCGAGCGCGACCTGTGGTTCCACGTGGACGGCGCCTACGGCGGCGCGGGCCTCTTCGCCCCCTCGGTGCGCGAGCGCTACAACGGCATCGAGCACGCCGACTCCTTCGTGGTCGACCCGCACAAGTGGCTGTTCGCCCCCTTCGACTGCGCGGCGCTGATCTACCGCAACCCGCAGCTCGCCCGCGCCGTGCACACCCAGGACGCCTCGTACCTGGACGTCCTGCACACCGAGGGCGACGAGTGGAACCCCACCGACTACGCCTACCACCTGACCCGGCGCGCCCGCGGCCTGCCGCTCTGGTTCTCGCTGGCCGTGCACGGCGTCCAGGCCTACACCGACGCCATCGAGGCCGGCCTCACGCTCGCCCGGGACACCGCGCAGCTGATCCGCGAGAGCGACCACCTGGAGCTGCTGTTCGACCCGCAGCTCTCGGCGGTCTGCTTCAAGCGCACGGGCTGGACCAACGACGACTACTACCGCTGGTCGCAGCAGCTGCTCGCGGACCAGATCGGCTTCGTCACCCCCACCGGCTGGGACGGCGAGACGGTCGCCCGCTTCGCCTTCCTGCACCCGGGCACCACCATGGAGATGGTCCGGGAGATCCTGGACACCATGGCCTGATCAGGGCTCCACGCGTACGGCCCCACCGGCCCCCGGTGGGGCCGTACGCGTCGGCGGGCCTACAGGAACGCCCCGCTCGGCAGGTACGGCGCCGGCGGACGCATCCCGCGCACCCCGACGAAGCCGCCCGCCACCGGCGTCAGGCCGACCTCCAGCCCGACGTCCAGCGCCCACTCCTGCTCGGCGGTCAGGAAGTCCACCCGCGCCCCGACGCCGTCCGGCACCCGGGCCAGCGCCTCGCGCAGCAGCCGGGCGGCGATCCGCTTGCTGGTGGCCGCCAGCAGCCGCACCGTGCCGCCGTCCCGGTAGCAGTAGCCGCTGCCGGCCAGCGCGTCGGCGACCAGCAGCTCCTCGAAGTGGCCCAGCATCAGCTCGTGGTCGGGCCCGTGCGCCGACCCGCGCAGCCGCCGGTCCACCGAGTCCAGCAGGTGCAGGTGGGTGGCGTTGCCGCGGTGCACCGGGATGTCCCCGGGGTCGATCAGCCCGCTCCGGTCCACCCGCCCGGACAGCCGCATCGCCGGGTGCAGGGTGAACCCGGCCAACCGGTAGCGGCGCGCCGCCGCGGCGGAGTCCGACGCGCAGACCATCCCGCGCAGACAGCCCCGCGCGTGCGTCGCCGCCCGCTCCAGCAGCAGCCGCCCGACGCCCTTGCCCTGCGCGGACGGCCGCACCGCGTACAGGGACGGCGTCCACAGGCCCTCCCGGCGCATCGAGAGCACCACGCCGACCGGCTCCCCGTCGACCGAGGCCAGCCAGCAGCCCCCGGGATCGGTGCGCGCCAGGTGCCTGGTCCTGGCCAGCTGCAGCGGGGTCGGCCCCGGCGCCGGCCCGGCCCCCGCGGGGTCGGCGAACGCGGCGGCGGACAGCTCCTGGACCGCCTCCGCGTCCGCGGCGGTGTCCCTGACCGGGCGAAGGATCATGCCCACCATCCTCGCGTCCGACCGGCCGCGGCGGGGCCGGTTCACCCGGATCCACGGCTCGGGCGGTGACCGGTCCTCCGGGGTTGTGCGAGCATGGGGAGCGTAGGGGACACGGGTGGTACGCCCGGCCCACGGAAATCCACCGCACGACAGGCCGCAGAAATCCACCGCCGCCCGGGAAATGAATCCGGACAGCCGGTGGTTGGCACTGGCGGTAGACCGTCGTCAAAGACCGGGAGAAAGCAGATGACCGTCCAGGACGAGACCACCGTCGAGAGTGGCATCCTCCTTACCGATGCCGCCGCGGCCAAGGTCAAGGCCCTGCTGGAGCAGGAAGGCCGCGAGGACCTCGCGCTGCGCGTCGCCGTCCAGCCCGGCGGCTGCTCCGGCCTGCGTTACCAGCTGTTCTTCGACGAGCGCTCGCTCGACGGCGACGTGCTCAAGGACTTCGACGGTGTGAAGGTCGTCACCGACCGGATGAGCGCCCCGTACCTGGGCGGCGCCACCGTCGACTTCGTCGACACCATCGAGAAGCAGGGCTTCACGATCGACAACCCGAACGCCACCGGCTCCTGCGCCTGCGGCGACTCGTTCAGCTAAGCGCACCGCGAGAAGGGGGGGGGGGGGGGGGGGCGCGGGGGGC
>NZ_JBHWBZ010000021.1:89279-117296 GCF_042735475.1 Kitasatospora sp. NPDC059577
CGTCCCCCCGCGCGCCCCCCCCCCCCCCCCCCCCCCCCCCCCCCCCCCCCCTTCTCGTTGTCCCGCGCCACGGCCGCTACTGGCCGGCGACGTCCGGGGTCACCGGGTCCGGCCCGGCGTGCGGGTCGGCGTCCAGCGGCACCTCCTGGCCGCTGGTCCGGTCGACCACCGTCCGCCCGGCCAACGGCGAGCGCAGGTCGGCCGACACCGACTGCCGCTTGGCCAGCGCGTTGCAGACCTGTCCGGGCTGCAGGGCGGGCTTGCCCGGCACGACCACGACGTCGACCCGGCCCGGCTGCGACTCGTCCGCCTTCAGCGCGTACGTCGTGCAGACCCCGCCGAAGAAGTAGACGGTCAGCTTGGTGGTGCCGTCCACCCGGTAGGCCACCGGCGGGTGCGCGGGCGAGCCCGAGCCGTTCGGGTTCGGCTCCCCCGGCGCGATCCCGTTGACCGGGGGAGTGCCCGGCGCCGGCTGCCCCGGAGCGGGCGAGGCCGGCGTGGGGACGAAGTCGGTCGGTGGCGCCGTGGGCGGCCGGCCGGCGTCCGAAGGGCTCCCCGTCGGAGCCGCCGCGGAGGGGCTGCCGGAGGGCGCCGGGGCCTGGGGGGAGGCGGAACCGGTGGCCGCGCCGCTCGTCGCCGAGTCCGAGGCGGGCTTGCCGTCCCCGTTGCACCCGGCCACCGTCATCACCGCCGCCAGCGCCAGGGCCGCCAGGGCCACCGCCCGCCGACCGCGCCGGGGCATCGTCTCCAGATCCATCTGCACATCCTCCCGAGAGCTCAGCGGCGCCGCCTCCTCGGCCGCTCCGCGCGGATGTGACGTGCCCCGGACGGATCCGGTTCCGTGCCGGTCCGGGACCGGCTCAGAGGCCGTACTCGGCCATCCCCGCGACCACCCGCTGCGCCCCGGACGGGACGCGGAAGCCGGCGGACGCGGGGGCGGTGGGCTCCGGGCCGGTCGCCAGCAGCGGCCAGAACCGGCGCAGCCGCCGGGAGGAGTCCAGCAGGGCGTCGAGGGTCTCGCCGTCCTCGGCCCGCAGGCCGGGCAACGGGGACTGGTCGGTCTTCATCGGGCATCGCTCCGATCCAGAGCCGCGGCGGCTCCGCCGCGGTCGACGTCGGGGCCCGCCCGCGGCGGGCCTCCTGAGGCCGACCCTAGGCCGGGCCTCGTCCCGCCCACCAGTGCTACCCGGAGGTAGTACACGTTCGACGGCAACGGGTGCCACCATGGCCGAGGGGGGCGGCAACTTGCGGCACTGTTGCCGGGGCACGTCCCGGGGCCGGTACCGTGAGTGGGTTCATCCGCGCCTGCCCGCTGGCCCCGCAGCCATCCTGAGGAGACCTCCCGTGCGTATCGCCGTCGCCGGCTCGATCGCCACCGACCACCTGATGACGTTCCCCGGCCGGTTCGCCGACCAGCTCGTCGCCGAGCAGCTGCACACCGTGTCGCTGTCCTTCCTGGTCGACACCCTGGACATCCGCCGCGGCGGGGTCGCCCCGAACATCGCCTTCGGCATGGGTGTGCTCGGGCTCCGCCCGGTCCTCGTCGGTGCCGCCGGCGCGGACTTCGCCGAGTACCGCAGCTGGCTGGAGCGCAACAACGTGGACTGCGACTCCGTCCACATCTCCGAGACCCGGCACACGGCCCGCTTCATGTGCACCACGGACCAGGACCACAACCAGATCGCCTCGTTCTACACGGGCGCCATGGCCGAGGCCCGCAACATCGAGCTGAAGCCGATCGCCGACCGCGTCGGCGGCCTGGACCTCGTCCTGATCGGTGCCGACGACCCGCAGGGCATGGTCCGCCACACCCAGGAGTGCCGCACCCGCGGCTACGCCTTCGCCGCCGACCCCTCCCAGCAGCTGGCCCGCCTGGAGGGCGAGGACATCCGCGAGATCGTCGACGGCGCCGCGTACCTCTTCACCAACGAGTACGAGGCCGCGCTCATCGAGAGCAAGACCGGCTGGGACTCCGACGAGCTGCTCACCCGCGTCGGCACCCGGGTCACCACCCTGGGCAGCAAGGGCGTCCGGATCGAGCGCAAGGGCGAGGCCCCGATCCTGGTCGGCTGCGCCCGCGAGGAGGCCAAGCTCGACCCGACCGGCGTCGGCGACGCCTTCCGGGCCGGCTTCCTCGCCGGCCTGTCCTGGGACCTCGAACTGGAGCGCTCCGCCCAGCTCGGCTGCATGCTGGCCACCCTGGTCATCGAGACCGTCGGCACCCAGGAGTACGAGCTGCGCCCGGCCGCCTTCCTGAAGCGCTTCGAGGACAGCTACGGCGCCGAGGCGGCCGCCGAGATCCGCGCGCACCTGGTCAAGTAGTCCGCCGCACGACGAGGTAGGCCGAGCCCCGGTCGCCGCCGTAGTCGGCGGCCGGGGCCTCGCCCGCGTACTCCTGTCCGCGCATCCCGCACCAGGCCGGGATGTCCAGCCGGGCCGCCTCGTCGTCGGCCAGCACGACGACCGTGCCGCCCGGCGGCACCTCGCCGATCCGCTTCGCCAGCTCGATCACCGGCAGCGGGCACCGCTTGCCCAGCGCGTCGATCACCAGCAGCGACTCCGGGGCCGCGGCAGCCGCCCCCGGCGCCGGCAGGTCCAGCCCGAGCGGCGCCCGGACCCCGGCCACCAGCTCCGGCAGCACCGCGAGGAAGCGCTCCACGTCCGCCTCGGCCGTCCCGTACGGCAGCGAGACCCGGACGTTGCCCTCGGTGAGCACCCCCATCGCCGCCAGCACGTGACTGGGCGTCAGCGTGGACGAGGTGCAGGAGGAACCGGAGGAGACCGCGAAGCCCGCCCGGTCCAGCTCGGTCAGCAGCACCTCGCCGTCCACGTACAGGCAGGAGAAGGTGACGATGTGGGGCAGTCGCCGCACCGGGTCGCCGACCACCTCGACCTCGGGCACCAGCTGCGGCACCCGGGCCCGGATCCGCTCGACCAGCGCGTGCAGCCGGGCGTTCTCCCGCTCGGCCCCGGCCCGCACCGCGCGCAGCGAGGCCGCCGCGGCGACGATCGCCGGGACGTTGACGTAGCCGGGCACCCGGCCGCCCTCGCGCTCGTCGGCCGGCAGCGGCGAGGCGTACCGGACGCCCTTGCGCACCGCCAGCACCCCGACCCCGGGCGGTCCGCCCCACTTGTGCGCGCTCGCGGTCAGCAGCGACCAGCCCGTCGGGACGTCCACCCGCCCGGCGCTCTGCGCCGCGTCCACCAGCAGCGGGACACCGGCCCCGGCGCACAGCGCGGCGACCTCGCCGACCGGCTGGACCGTCCCCACCTCGTGGTTGGCGCTCTGCAGCGCGGCCACCGCGGTGTCCGGGCGCAGCAGCGCGCCGAAGGCCGCCGGGTCGACCCGTCCGCCCCGGTCCACCGGCACCACCGAGACCCCGCCCCCCGCGTCGCCGTGGCGCTCGGCGACGTGCAGCACGCTGGAGTGCTCCACCGCGGAGTGCACCAGGTGGCCGCCGCGCCGGCGGTTCCCGGCCAGGGCGCCGAGCAGGCCGAGCTGGACGGCCTGCGTCCCGCTGGCGGTGAAGGCGATCTCGTCGGCCCGCGCGCCCAGGACCTCGGCGACCGTCTCGCGGGCGGCGTCCAGCAGCATCCGGGCCTGCCGGCCGGAGCGGTACAGTCGGGCCGGGTCGGCCCAGCCCTCGTCCAGGGCGGCGGTCAGCGCCTGCCGGGCGACGGGGTGCAGGGGGGCCGTCGAGGCCGCGTCGAAGTACACGGTCACATTTAACGGCACACCCGGGGCGCCGTCCGGTCCGCCCGCGCAGCTCACCCGGCGTCAGTCGATCACCCCGAATGTCCGCTTCGTCCGTGTCCGACGGGTCGTCACGGGCGTTGTCCGAGGTCATCCCCCGATCGGGCGTACGGACCTCGAATGCCTACGATGACCTGCGGCGTAGCCCTTGCCGGGCCTGATCGGGCGACCGGGCGGCGCGTTACCGGGGGCTGCCCGTCAGGAGCGCATAAGGCTGGAGTAGGGTTTGGCCCGCATAAGCATTCAAACCGTGCCCGTGGACGGGTCGCCGGGGAGGCTCACACTCCTCTCCCGGGGCGACGCGAAGGCGGGCGAGACTTCGGGAAGGCGCTACGTGAGTCCCAACGGCTCCGACCGCTCGCCGCGGCGCACGATGCGGCGGAAGCTGCCTCAGGCGCTGGCACTGGGCCTCGTCATCGCGACCGCCACCGGCTGCTCGGCCAACGACCTCCCCAGGCTTGGCCTCCCGAGCCCCGTCACTTCGGAAGGGCCCCTGGTCCTCCACATGTGGCAGGGGTCCTGGATTGCGGCGCTGGTGGTCGGTGCTCTGATGTGGGGTCTGATCATCTGGAGCGTGATCTTCCACCGGCGCAAGCGCACCGGTGTGGAGATCCCCCCGCAGACCCGGTACAACGTGCCCATCGAGGCGCTCTACACCGCGGTCCCCATCATCATCGTGTCGGTGCTCTTCTACTTCGTCGCCCGCGACGAAGCGACGCTGACCTCCACGTCCGCGAAGCCGCAGCACTACGTCAACGTGGTCGGCTTCCAGTGGAGCTGGGCGTTCAACTACGAGAACACCGAGAACCCCGACCCGGCCAACAAGGACGCCGCGTACGACGTCGGCACCCCCAAGGACGAGCCGACGCTCTGGCTGCCGGTCAACGAGTCGGTGCAGTTCCGGCTCACCTCTCGTGACGTGATCCACGACTTCTGGCCCATCAACTTCTTGATGAAGATGGACGTCGTGCCGGGCGTGGTGAACAAGTTCGAGGTCACGCCGACCGTCAAGGGCGAGTACAGGGGCAAGTGCGCCGAGCTCTGCGGCGTCGACCACTCGCGCATGCTGTTCAACGTCAAGGTCGTCGACCGCGCCGACTACGACAAGCACCTGGCCGAGCTTCGCGCCAAGGGCCAGAACGGTGCGGTTCCCTCTGGCCTCATCTCCATGGGAAGTGAAGAGAAGTGACCATCCTCAACGAGCCCGCCGCGGCCGGCGGGGGCGCCGAGGCCGTCACGGTCGGGGCGCAGCGGACCCGGAAGCCGGGTTCGACCATCATCAAGTGGTTGACCACCACTGACCACAAGACGATCGGCACCCTGTACCTGGGCACGTCGTTCGCCTTCTTCCTGATCGGTGGCATCCTCGCCCTGGTCATGCGCGCCGAGCTGGCTCGTCCCGGGACCCAGATCCTGTCGAACGAGCAGTTCAACCAGGCGTTCACCATGCACGGCACGATCATGCTGCTGATGTTCGCGACGCCGCTGTTCGCGGGCTTCTCGAACTGGATCATGCCGCTGCAGATCGGCGCCCCGGACGTGGCGTTCCCGCGTCTGAACATGTTCGCGTACTGGCTGTACCTCTTCGGTTCGACCATCGCGGTGGCGGGCTTCGTGACCCCGAACGGCGCCGCCGACTTCGGCTGGTTCGCCTACTCCCCGCTGTCGGACGCGGTGCACTCGCCCGGCGTCGGCGGCGACATGTGGATCATGGGTCTGGCCTTCTCCGGCTTCGGCACGATCCTCGGTGCGGTCAACTTCATCACCACGATCATCTGCATGCGCGCCCCGGGCATGACGATGTTCCGGATGTCGATCTTCGTCTGGAACGTCCTGCTGACCTCGGTCCTGGTCCTGCTGGCCTTCCCGGTCCTGGCCGCCGCGCTGTTCGCCCTGGAGGCGGACCGCAAGTTCGGTGCCCACGTCTTCGACCCGGCCAACGGCGGGGCGATGCTGTGGCAGCACCTGTTCTGGTTCTTCGGTCACCCCGAGGTGTACATCATCGCGCTGCCGTTCTTCGGCATCGTGTCGGAGATCATCCCGGTCTTCAGCCGCAAGCCGATGTTCGGCTACTCCGGCCTGATCGCGGCCACCATCGCGATCGCCGGTCTGTCCGTGACGGTGTGGGCCCACCACATGTACGTCACCGGCCAGGTGCTGCTGCCGTTCTTCTCCTTCATGACCTTCCTGATCGCGGTCCCGACCGGTGTGAAGTTCTTCAACTGGGTCGGCACCATGTGGAAGGGCTCGCTGAGCTTCGAGACCCCGATGCTCTGGACGGTCGGCTTCCTGGTCACCTTCCTCTTCGGTGGTCTGACCGGTGTCCTGCTGGCCTCCCCGCCGATCGACTTCCACGTCTCGGACTCGTACTTCGTCGTCGCCCACTTCCACTACGTGGTCTTCGGCACCGTCGTCTTCGCGATGTTCGCCGGCTTCCACTTCTGGTGGCCGAAGATGACCGGCAAGATGCTGGACGAGCGCCTCGGCAAGATCACCTTCTGGACGCTGTTCTTCGGCTTCCACGCGACCTTCCTGGTGCAGCACTGGCTCGGCGCGGAGGGCATGCCCCGCCGCTACGCCGACTACCTGGCCTCGGACGGGTTCACCACCCTGAACACCGTGTCGACCATCGGCTCCTTCGTGCTCGGCCTGTCGATCCTGCCGTTCCTCTACAACGTCTGGAAGACCGCCAAGTACGGCGAGAAGGTCACCGTTGACGACCCGTGGGGCTTCGGCCGCTCCCTGGAGTGGGCGACCTCCTGCCCGCCGCCGCGGCACAACTTCCTCACGCTGCCCCGGATCCGCTCCGAATCCCCGGCCTTCGACCTCCACCACCCGGAGATCGCCGCGCTGGACTACCTGGAGAACCACGGTGAGCCGGCCAAGCACCTCGCCGGTGTGACCCCGGCGAAGTACGACGCCCCGAAGCTGGGCAAGGGCAAGCAGGAGGGTGACGCCTGATGAAGGAACAGGGAAAGATCTTCCTGGGCCTGTCGGTCTTCGTACTGGCCATGGCCATCACGTACGGCCTGTGGACCAACAACGCGGAGGGCCCGGGCCTGGAGGCCGCCGGCACCACCGCGCTGTTCCTGGCCTTCGCGCTCTGCGCGTTCATCGGCTACTACCTCGCCTTCACCGCCCGCCGGGTGGACAGCGGCGCGGGTGACAACCCCGAGGCCGAGGTCGCGGACGACGCCGGCGAGCTGGGCTTCTTCGCCCCGCACAGCTGGCAGCCGCTCTCGCTGGCGCTCGGTGGCGCGCTCGCCTTCATGGGCGTGATCTTCGGCTGGTGGCTGATGTTCTGGGCCGCCCCGATCATCCTGATCGGCATCTTCGGATGGGTCTTCGAGTTCTACCGGGGCGAGAACCAGAACCAGTAGGTTCCGCTTCCGACACCAGGGCCGGGGGGGGGGCCGCCCGCGCCGGACCGCCCGGTCGGGGCGGCCCGGCGGGAGGGTAAGGACACGCACACGGGCCGGACGCCCGGGGGCGCCCGCCGTCGAGCACGATAACCGCCGGGCGCCCGCGCGGCTACGGTCGGTGCGCCGGGTCCGTACGGAGGGTGCGCGTTCCGGCCGTTCTCGCGGTCGGCTCGTTCGGGGTGTGCTGCGCGGTCGGGTCGTTCGGGGCGTGCCGTGAGGGCGCGCAGCGAGGCCGGGTCGGGAGGTCGGGTCGCGGGGGCGCGCCGCGAGGCCGGGTTGCGGCGGCTCCCGTGTCGGCTCGTCCGGGTCCTGTCCGGGTGGTCGTCGACCCCGGGTGCGGTCGGCGCCCGGCGGGGGAGGCCCGCCGCGCGCGGTCTCACCCCGGCGTGATCGGTCGCGCAGGGGGCGGGTGCCGGCGCGGGCGCGCCCGACTCCGCCGGCCGGCTGCCCCGGTCGGCGTGTGGCGGCCGGGGGCCAGCGGGTGGGCGTCAGACCGCGTGGTAGCGGCCGGTGCGGGCCTCCCAGCTGAGGTAGCCCGCCAGCCAGGTGAGCAGCCCGTCCGCGTACCGCTGGGCGATCGCGCGCTCTATCCGGGACAGGCCCAACTCGCGGTAGACGTCGAGGAGTCGGCCGTGCAGTTCCTCGCAGCGCTCGACCATCAGCTGGGCCTCCGCGATGACCGCCGCGCAGGCCTCGTCGGGCGAGCAGCGGCGTTCCCGCTGGACGATCATGACCAGGTTGTTGACGTCGCCGCGCGGCGCCTCCAGCGGGTAGGACCGCACGTCGTTGCTGAGTGACGGTATGTCCGCTGCCAGCTGGCGGAGTTGACGCAGCACCGGGTGGTGCAGGACGGCGGCGGGGACCTCGAACTGGCCGATCCGTTCGACCATGTCGAAGATGGTCTCCATCGCCGCGGTGCCCCGTCTGAGTTCGAGGTAGCCGTCCCGGTCCGGGGGCCGGGCGGAGATCCGGCCGGCCGCCTCGGCCGGGTGACTGGCCAGGTAGTACTCCCAGTTGTACGCGGCGCGCGCCTGCCAGCGCGCGGGCATGCCGTGCGCGCTGCGGTTCCAGAGGTCGGCGAAGGCGGTCTCGACCGCGGACTCCTGGTCGGGGCGGGCGCCGTGCAGGACCGCGATCAGGCGTTCGCAGATCGGCGCGACTTCCGAGGGGCGGCGGCCGAGCGGGCCGTCGAACTGGTCGTCGAAGAGGAAGTAGAAGCCCATCAGGTCGGCGGCCAGGGCGAGTTCGTCCGGTCCGGCGTCCGGGTAGCCGAGCGCGGCGAGGTCCACCACCTCCCAGTGCGCGTAGCCGGGGTGGTCGGCGTCGGGCAGCAGGGGGTGGCGGACCAGCCAGTCGCGGTGCAGGGCGGTCGCGTAGGGGCCGTGCGGACTGCGGCGGTGCGGGAACGGGATCTGAAGTGAGGTGTCGTCAGACATCGGACTCCCGGTGCAGCGGAGGGTGGGGGCGCTTCTGGTTGGAGCACTGATAGTGGAGGGAGTTGACGTGGCGAGGCGAAGACGGTGAGGGTGGGGTTGACAAGATCATCTGCGCCCCGAGGGCCGTAGGGTATCTGATGTAATGATCGGACGTTAGGGATATAGGGCAATTGCCCTTGGCAAGCACTCCGAACCCTCACCGTCCGTCCCAGCCTGCACGAATGCCGCACGGTGAGGGCCACGCAGCGCTAACCTCGGCTCCACGCAGTGATGGAGCTGTGACGGGATCGGGCGAGGCGGAGGCGCGACGGTGACCGAGCAGGACAACGAACTTCGGACGGGGGCCGGTTCCGGCCGGGACGGCGACGGTTCCGCGCCCCGGGTCCGACTGCGCGACCGCGACGCCGAACTGCGCTCGGTGGAAGCCGCCGTCGACCGGCTCTGCCGTGACTTCGCCGCAGGCGGCACCGAGATCGGCGACCTGCTCGCCTTCTCCGGCCGTCCCGGCATCGGCAAGACCAGCCTGCTGCACGAGGTCCGACGGATCGCCAAGCTCCGCGACGGCGCCACCGTGCTGTTCGCCCGTGGCGGCGAACGGCAGTTCAAGGAGCCGTACCACGTCCTGCGCCAGCTGCTCCAGCCGGTGCTCAGCGACCTGCAGCCGGACGTGTTCCGCCAGGTCATGGGCACCTGGGAGGAGGTCGTCGGACCGGCCATGGGCCTCAAGCAGCCCAAGGCCGGGGCCCGCCGGCTCGACCCGCAGGGCGTGCGCGACGGCCTCGACTACGTCCTCACCCAGCTCGCACCGCGCCGCGCGCCGATGGTGATGATCGTCGACGACCTGCACTGGGCCGACGCCGAATCGCTCTCCTGGCTCGCCAAGTTCGCCGTCCGCTCCGGCGAACTGCCCGTCCTGCTCGTGTTCGCCTTCCGCGAGGACGAGAGCGACTGGCCCGCCGCGACCCAGGAGTTCCGCCGCGACATCATCGGCCTCAAGGCCCGCAAGCACGAGCTCAACCGGCTCAACCTCAGCTCCGTCACCGACATGGTCCGCGCCGAACTCGGCGACAAGGCCGAGGACGCCTTCTGCTACGAGTTCTGGAACGTCGTCAACGGCAACCCCTTCGAGGTCGTCGCCCTGCTCGACCAGGTCCGTGACCAGGAGCTCGAACCGGTCGAGGAGAACTCCCGGCAACTGCGCGAACTCGCCGTCGACGCCACCGGGATGACCCTCAAGAGCTGGCTGGACCGGCTCGGCGCCAGCACCCTGCGCTTCGCCTGGGCCTGCGCCATGCTCGGCACCGACATCCGGATCGACCTCGCCACCCGGATCTCCACCCAGAGCACCGAGGGCGCCCGCGACTCCATCAAGCAACTGCGCAAGCAGCGCGTGCTCACCCAGTCCCCCAACGGGAACCTGGAGTTCGTCCACCCGCTGATCGCCAGCTCGATCTACAACACCATGCCGGACGCCACCCGCCTCGGTATGCACGGCATCGCCGCCGTCGAGATCGAGAACGCCGGACTCGGCCTGCTCGCCGCCTCCCGCCACCTGGTCGAGACCCACTCCGGGGAGGGCGACGACCGGATCGTCAAGAAGCTGCGCCGCGCCGCCGTCGAACACCAGCTGATCGGCGCCCCCGAGGCCGCCCAGCGCTGTCTGCACCGCGCGCTCAACGAGCCGCCCGCCGACGAGATCAAGGCCGAGGTGCTGTACGAACTCGGCTGCTCCGCCCTGCTCACCGACCCCGTCGCCACCGTCAACCAGCTCAAGCTCGCCCTCGACCCCGACGAGGTGCCGCTGCGCCCCGAACTGCGGGTGGACGCCACCTTCCGGCTGTCCGAGGTGCTCGCGCACAGCGGCGAGCTGCGCGAGGCCGCCCTGGTCTGCCAGGACGAGGCCCGCAAGACCGACGACCCGGCCGGGAAGCAGCGGCTGCAGGCCGCCTCGTTCATGTGGCACGCCTTCCGCAAGTCCGAGGAGGACGGCCCCGGCCGCTCTGCCCGGCTCGGCGAGATGTGCGCCGGCCTGACCGGCCGGGAGGCCGCCGACCGGGCCGTGCTCGCCATGCGGGCCTGGGACCTCACCCTGAGCGGCAAGCCCTCGGCTGAGGCGCTGGCCCTCGCCGACGAGGTCCTCGACGGCGGCCGACTGCCCAAGGGCCTCGGCTGGACCGACACCACCTGGGGCTTCGAACTGCCCTCGATGCTCGGCCTCACGTACATCTACAACGACCGGGTCGCCCAGGCCGAGCGGCTGGCCGCGGACGCCATCATCCAGTTCGAGGTGGCCGGCTGGAGCGGCGCCCACCGGGGCTTCGCGTACTTCCTGATGGGGCTGGCCCGGTTCCGCCGCGGCCTGCTCGCCGAGGCCGAGGACTTCCTGCGCCGGGCGTACCGCATCTCCGAGCGGATCGGGCAGAAGCTGCCGCTGGCCTGGGACGCCGTGGGCGTGCTGGTGGACACCCTGATCGCCCGCGGCCGGGTCGACGAGGCCTGGGAGCTGGCCAACGACTTCGGCTTCCACCCGCCGTACCACGCGACCGCCATGGTGCTGCCGGACGCGGCCTCGCTGTACGGCAAGCTGCTGATCGCCAAGGGCCGCCACGCGGGCGCCGCCGCCGCGCTCACCGAGGCCGGCGCCCAGTTGGAGGTGCGCGGCTGGCGCAACACCGTCTGGGCGCCCTGGGCCGGCCACCTCGCCGTCGCGATCGCCGACGACGAGCCCGAGCGCGCCCGCGAGTACGCCCAGAAGGCCGTCCGGGACGCGCGCGAGTTCGGCACCGCCTCGGCGATCGGCACCGCGCTGCGGCTGCAGGCGCAGGTCGAGGACGGCCAGCAGGCGGTCGAACTGCTGGAACAGGCCGTGATGTACCTCGGCCAGTCCCCGGCGGGCTACGAGCACGCCGTCGCGCTGGTCGACCTCGGTGCCGCGCTGCGCCGGGTCGGGCGGCTGGAGGACGCCCAGGAGTACCTGTACCAGGGCATCGAGCTGGCCCAGCACTGCTCGGCGGAGGGACTGGTCGACCAGGCGCGGCGGGAGCTGGCCAACTACGGCCTGCGGCCCAACCGGCTGGGGCTGCGCGACTTCCGGGACACCCTGGACACGCTCAGCGGCCCGGAGATGGAGGTCGCCCGGCAGGCGGTGCGGGGCCTGCCGCCGCAGCGGATCGCCGAGGAACTCGGGCTGCACATCAGCCTGGTCAACAGGCGGCTGGCGGCGGTCTACCGCAAGGCGGGCAGCGGGCCGGACGGGCTGGCCTCGGCGCTCGGGCTGCCGCCGCAGCAGCGGGAGTCGACCTCGACGGAGGGCGAGCAGTAGCGGGCGGCGTCCGGCGCGGCGGCGGCTCCGGTCCGGTGGCCGGGGGCCGTCGCGCACGGGCGGCGCGCGTGGACGATGGTGCGCCCCGGACGCCGCCGCCGTCGCTAGGCTGACGAACACCGGGGCTGCCGCGGCGACCCCTCGACGGAGCAGGAAGCCGGCGGTCGCGGTGCGCCGCGGCCGACAGTGAGGAGCAGGTCATGGCGAGCGAGGCCACCAGCGTCCGGCACGAACCCCTCGAACCCGCGGGCGCGGGCGCCGCGATCGAGCGCTGGACACTCACGGCCGGCCCGTACGAGGCGAGCGTGCTCACCCTCGGCGCCACCCTGCACACCCTCAGCGCGCCGGACCGTTCCGGCCGGTCCGCACAACTGCTGCTCGCCGGCGACCGGTTGGCGCAGATCCTGGGCCCGGGCCGGCACTACGGCGCGGTCGTGGGCCGGTACGCCAACCGGATCGACCACTCGTCGGTCACCATCGACGGCGAGGAGCACCCGCTCGCCCCGACCGGCGGCGGCGTGACCCTCCACGGCGGCCCGGACGGCTTCGCGCACCGGATGTGGGCGGCCGAGCCGGTCGAGGACGGGGTCCGGCTGCGGCTGCACAGCCCGGACGGGGACCAGGGCTTCCCGGGCGCGCTGGATGTCAGCGTCGACTACACGCTGGCGGCCTCCGGGGAGCTGGTGATCGCCTACCGCGCGGTCACCAACAAACCGACCGTCGTCAACCTGACGAACCACGCGTACGTCAACCTCGCGGGTGAAGGCAGCGGCGACGTCCTCGGCCACCTGCTGACCCTGGACGCCGACGAGTACACCCCGGCCGACGAACGGCAGATCCCGTACGGGCGGACCGAGCCGGTGGCCGGCACGCCGTTCGACTTCACGGCGGCCACGCCGATCGGCAAGTCGGTGCACGACCGGCACCCGCAGCTGGCCGGGCCGGGCGGCTACGACCACAACTGGGTGCTGCGCGCCCGGCCGGCGGACGGCAGCCCGGCGCGGGCGGCGCTGCTGGAGGACCCGGTCAGCGGCCGCACCCTGGAGGTGCTGACCACCGAGCCGGGCATCCAGGTCTACACGGCGAACAAGTTCCAGGGGGCGGTCACCGGCGCGAGCGGCGTCCCGTACGGACCGTTCGCCGGGATCGCCCTGGAGACCCAGCACTTCCCGGACGCCCCGCACCACCCGGCCTTCCCCAGCACGGTGCTGCGGCCGGGGGAGGAGTTCCGCTCGACGACGGTGCTGCGGCTGGGCACGAACTAGGCCCCGTCCGGCCCCGGACAGGACCCGGCGGGTCGCGGGGGCCGTCGGTGGCCCACCCCCCGGCGGTGGCCGACCCGCCGGCGGGTCACGGCCGCGGGCAGGTCGGGCCGCTCACGGTCACGGCCGCGGGCAGGTCGGGCCGCTCACGGTCACGGCCGCGGGCAGGTCGGGCCGCTCACGGTCACGGCCGCAGGTCCCGGCGCATGCAGAGCCGGGGCCAGCGGTCCAGCCCGTGCTCGGCCTCCTTGCGGCGGATCTCGCGCAGGCCCGGGGTGACCTCGGCGTCGGCCAGCGGCCGGAAGCCGCAGCGCGCGTAGTAGGGGGCGTTCCAGGGGACCTCGGCGAAGGTGGTCAGGGTGAGCGCCGGGGCGTCGGTGGTCCGTGCGAGGTGGTCGAGCAGCGCCCGGCCGATGCCGCGGCGGGCGTGGTCGGGGTGGACGGAGACCTGTTCGACGTGCAGCGCGTCGTCGACCGGCTCGGCCAGCAGGTAGGCGACGACCGTGCCGTCGGGGGCCTCGGCGGCCAGGGCGACGCCCCGCTCCAGGTAGTGCGCGAGCTCCTCCGGGGCGGGGGGCTCGTCCGCGGCGATCTCCGGCATGCCGATCGCGGCGAACGGAGCGCCTGCGGCCCGTTCCAGCTCGGTGAGCAGGGGGAGTTCGTCCTCGGTGACGGCTCTGATGCGCATGCGTCCAGTCTGCTGCAAACGGCTTTCAGCCACGCAGGGTGGTCCCGTCGGCCGTCCCGGGGCGGGGTGAATCGGACGAACCGGGACAATCGCCGCGAGTGTCAACTACCGTGCGGCAACGTCCAGGACACGCGGTTGTAACGATCGGTGTTTCTTGCAGAAACTTGCTGCAAGGACTTTCCGTTGATCTTTCACCGCTGTTAACTTCCTTCCCGAGCCCGACGGCAGCAACGGTGCGGTCGGCACGAGGCAGCCATTATGCGCCTGTCTCCGAACATCTCGGGCACCCCCACCCTCCCAAGGAGTTCTCATGCGGCGTGGCATCGCGGCCTCTGCCCTCGTTGTGGCCCTCGCGGTCTCGATGGCTGCCTGTGGCAGCAGCGGCTCCAGCTCGGACGGCAAGGCCGACGGGCCGGTCACCCTCACGTACTGGGACACCTCGAACGCCACCAACGAGGCGCCGAACTACCAGGAGCTCGTCAAGAAGTTCGAGGCCGCCAACCCGAACGTCAAGGTCGACTTCGTCAACGTCCCGTTCGACCAGGCGCAGAACAAGCTCCAGACCGCGATGGGGGCCAAGGGCGCTCCGGACGTGTTCCGCTCCGAGGTCGGCTGGACCGCAGCCTTCGCCAAGGCCGGCTACCTGGAGCCGCTGGACGGCACCCCGGCCGCCGCCGACACCTCCGCCTTCCAGCCCAGCCTGATCCAGCAGGCCAAGTACGAGGGCAAGCTGTACGGCGTCCCGCTGGTGACCGACACCCTCGGCCTGCTCTACAACAAGGAGCTGTTCGCGAAGGCCGGCATCACCGACGCGCCGAAGACCTGGGACGAGCTGAAGGCCGACGCCGCCGCCGTCAAGGACAAGGCCGGCGTGGACGGCTTCTGGCTGAAGGCCGCCGACGGCTACTACGCGATGCCGTTCCTGTTCGGCGAGGGCACCGACACCGTCGACGCCGCCGGCAAGAAGATCACCATCACCTCGCCGGAGGCCGTCAAGGCCGTCGAGACCTACAAGACGATGTTCACCGCGCCCGGCACCGCCAAGGCCGACGTCACCACCGACGCCTACGCGCACATGATGGACGCCTTCAACAGCGGCAAGGTCGCGGCGATCATCCAGGGCCCCTGGGAGATCACCAACATCTACAAGGGCTCGGCCTTCGCCGACAAGAACAACCTCGGCATCGCGGCCGTCCCCGGCGGCTCCGCGGGCAAGGCCGGCGCCCCCACCGGCGGCCACAACATCTCCGTCTACGCCGGTGCCGACAAGGCCCACAAGGCCGCCGCCGAGAAGTTCGCCGCCTTCATGACCTCGGCCGAGAGCCAGGCGTTCATCGCGCAGAAGAACTCCACCCTGCCGACCCGCACCGACGCCTTCACCGGCGACGTCAAGGCCGACCCGGGCATCGCCGGCTTCCAGGGCATCCTGACCAGCGCCAAGCCGCGCCCCGAACTGCCCGAGTACAGCTCGCTGTTCGCCTCGCTCGGCACCAACCTGGGCAAGGCCGTCCAGGGCACCGGTACCCAGGACGCGCTGAACACCGTCGCCACCGACTACGCCAAGCTCCTGCCGGGCTTCGCCAAGTAGTCCCCGTGCCCGGTCCGCCGGCCGGCGGATGACGGCGAACGAACGACAGCGAACCGACTTCATCGGCTGTCAGTCGTCGACCGTCATCCGCCGTCCCCGGCAGGCCGGGCCGTCGGCTCCCCCCGAGAATCCCCCCGAGAAGGTGTGAACGATGTCAGTCGCCGTGCAGGGCGCCACCGGCAAGGGCAGCCGGGAGCGCGAGCAGCGTCCGGGCCTACTGGAACGCGTCAAGCGCTCCTACGCCAAGCACTGGTACGCCTACGCGATGATCGCGCCGGTCGTGCTGGTGCTCGGCGTGCTGGTGCTCTACCCGCTCGTCGAGGGCATCTGGCTCACCCTCACCGACGCCAACAGCCTCAACGTCGCCCGCAAGATCGGCGTCAACGAGATCCCGGCGAGCTACAACTTCGTCGGCTTCCACAACTACGCCGACATCCTGTGGGGCCCCGGCTCGTACGACCGCTTCTGGTCGCACTTCGTCTGGACCATCGCCTGGACGGCGGTCTGCGTCTTCCTGCACTACACCCTCGGGCTGGGCCTCGCCCTGCTGCTCAACAAGAAGCTGCGCGGGCGCGCCGCCTACCGGCTGCTGCTCATCCTGCCCTGGGCCGTGCCGACCTTCGTCACCGTCTTCTCCTGGCGCCTGATGCTCGCCGACGGCGGCGTCGTCAACGGCATCCTCTCCGTGCTGCACCTGCCCGAGCCCGGCTGGCTCACCGACCCGTGGGCGCAGAAGGCGGCCGCCATCCTGGTCAACACCTGGGCCGGCGTGCCGTTCATGATGATCTCGCTGCTCGGCGGCCTGCAGTCGATCCCGGCCGAGCTGTACGAGGCCGCCGAGATGGACGGCGCCACCCCCTGGCAGCGCTTCCGGTACGTCACCATGCCCGGGCTGCGCACCGTCTCCTCCACCGTCGTCCTGCTCGGCGTGATCTGGACCTTCAACCAGTTCAACGTCATCTTCCTGCTGTTCGGCACCGGCGCGCCCGACGCCCAACTGCTGGTCACCTGGGCCTACCGCCTCGGCTTCGGCCAGATCCCCCGGGACTACGCGCAGTCCGCCGCCTACGGCGTGATCCTGCTGTCCATCCTGATCGTCTTCACCGCCTTCTACCGGCGCTGGCTCGCCCGCAACGAGCAGGCCAACGGCTGAGGCCCCGGACCCAGTTGACCCACGAAGGCAGGTAACCCCGATGAGCACCACCACCGAACGCCCGGCCCCCGCAGCGACCGCGGCCCCGGCCGCCCGGCCGGTCAAGGTCCGCCGCCGCGGCGAGAGCAGCCCGCTGGTCCGGGCGCTGTCCCACGGCACCCTGATCGTGGCCAGCCTGATCGCGCTGTTCCCGGTCGGGTGGATCCTCTTCGTCTCGCTCGGCCCGGACAAGACCGACTACCTCCACCCCGGCCACATCCTCGACAAGCTCACGCTGTCGAACTACCAGCACGTGCTGTCCGACACCGACTTCTTCACCTGGTTCGGCAACGCGCTGCTGGTCTCCGGCATCACCACCGTGTTCGGCGTCATGCTCGCGGCCACCACCGGCTACGCCGTCTCCCGGATGAAGTTCCCCGGGCACAAGCCGCTGATGTGGTCGCTGCTGGTCACCCAGATGTTCCCGATCGCGGTGCTGATCGTGCCGATGTACACGATGCTCTCCGAGCTCGGCCTGCTGGACAGCTACACCGGCCTGATCCTGGTGTACTCGACCACCACCGTGCCGTACTGCGCCTGGCTGCTGAAGGGCTACTTCGACACCATCCCGGTGGAGATCGACGAGGCAGGCCGGGTCGACGGGCTCAGCCCGTTCGGCACCTTCTGGCGGCTGGTGCTGCCGCTCGCCCGCCCGGGCCTGGCGGTCGCCGCCTTCTACTCCTTCCTCACCTACTGGGCCGAGGTGCCGTTCGCCTCGACGTTCATGCTCAGCTCCGACAAGTACACGCTGGCCGTCGGCCTGCAGACCTTCGTCAGCGAGCACGACGCGCAGTGGAACCTGATGGCCGCGACCGCGGTGCTGATCGCGATCCCGTCCGCGGCCTTCTTCTACCTGGTGCAGCGCCACCTGGTCACCGGTCTGACCGCCGGCGCCTCCAAGTCGTGACGCCTGCCGCGGCACACCCCGCGCGCAAGGCCCCCCGCTCCTCCGATCCCCGAGGGATACCGTCCATGACCCAGAACCTGGCCGACACCTCCCGGCCTGCCGCCGACACCGCTCACGAGGCGAACGTCGGCGCGTCCAGAGGCTGGTGGCGGGACGCGGTCATCTACCAGGTGTACCCGCGCAGCTTCGCCGACTCCAACGGCGACGGCATGGGTGACCTGCCCGGCATCCGCAGCCGCCTGCCGTACCTGCGCGACCTCGGCGTGGACGCGGTCTGGCTCTCGCCGTTCTACGCCTCGCCGCAGGCGGACGCGGGCTACGACGTCGCCGACTACCGCGCGGTGGACCCGATGTTCGGGACCCTGCTGGACGCCGACGCCCTCATCCGGGACGCCCACGGCCTGGGGCTGCGGATCATCGTCGACCTGGTCCCCAACCACTCCTCGGACCAGCACGAGTGGTTCCAGCGCGCCCTGCGCGAGGGCCCCGGCTCCGCGCTGCGCGACCGCTACCACTTCCTCCCCGGCAAGGGCGAGGACGGCGAACTGCCGCCCAACGACTGGGAGTCCATCTTCGGCGGCCCGGCCTGGACGCGCACCGAGAACCCGGACGGCACCCCCGGCGACTGGTACCTGCACCTGTTCGCCCCCGAGCAGCCCGACTTCAACTGGGACAACCCGGCGGTCGCCGACGAGTTCCGCTCGATCCTGCGGTTCTGGCTCGACATGGGCGTGGACGGCTTCCGCATCGACGTCGCCCACGGCCTGGTCAAGGCCCCCGGCCTGCCCGACCTCGGCGGCTCCGACCAGCTCAAGCTGCTCGGCAACGACGTCATGCCGTTCTTCGACCAGGACGGCGTGCACGAGATCTACCGCAGCTGGCGCAAGATCCTCGACGAGTACCCGGGCCAGCGGATCGGCGTCGCCGAGGCCTGGACCCCGACCGTCCAGCGCACCGCCAACTACGTCCGCCCGGACGAGCTGCACCAGGCCTTCAACTTCCAGTACCTGGGCACCGACTGGGACGCCGCCGCGCTGCGCGAGGTGATCGACCTCTCGCTCGACTCGATGCGCCCGGTCGACGCCCCCACCACCTGGGTGCTGTCCAACCACGACGTCACCCGGCACGCCACCCGCTTCGCCAACGAGCCCGGCCTCGGCACCCAGATCCGCACGGCCGGCGACCGCGAACTCGGCCTGCGCCGCGCCCGCGCCGCCACCCTGCTGATGCTCGCGCTGCCCGGCTCCGCGTACGTCTACCAGGGCGAGGAACTCGGCCTGCCCGACGTCACCGACCTGCCCGACGAGGTGCGCCAGGACCCGTCGTTCTTCCGCCAGGCCGGGCAGGACGGCTACCGCGACGGCTGCCGCGTCCCGATCCCGTGGTCCGGCACCGAGGCCCCGTACGGCTTCGGACCGGCGGCCGGCGGGCCGTCCTGGCTGCCGCAGCCGGCCTCCTGGGCGGAGCTGAGCGTCGAGGCGCAGACCGGCGACCCGACGTCCACCCTGGAGCTCTACCGCAGCGCGCTGGCCGTCCGCCGGGCGCAGGCCGACCTCGGCGCCGGCACCGGGGTCGAGTGGCTGGACGGCCCCGAGGGCACCCTCGCCTTCCGTCGCGGCTCCTTCGTCTGCACCGTGAACACCACCGGCGAGCCGGTGCGGATCGCCGCCCCGGGCACGCTGCTGCTCGCCTCGACCGACCTCGTGGTGGACGGCGGCGAGACGGTGCTCGCTCCGGACAGCACCGGCTGGTGGGCGGTCTGACGTGGTTGCAATAGGCTCTGGGACCGTGACTACGGCGCGACTCTCAGACATCGCGGCACAGGCGGGGGTCAGCGAAGCCACCGTCTCCCGCGTGCTCAACGGCAAGGCGAACGTCTCCGCCACCACCCGGCAGACCGTGCTGGCGGCGCTCGACGTGCTCGGGTACGAGCGGCCGACCCGGCTGCGCCAGCGCAGCGCCGGGCTGATCGGGCTGATCACACCGGAGTTGAGCAACCCGATCTTCCCCGCGCTGGCGCAGGTGATCGAGCAGACGCTCAGCCGGCACGGCTACACGCCGGTGCTGTGCACCCAGACCCCGGGCGGATCCACCGAGGACGAACTGGTGGAGATGCTGGTCGACCGGGGGGTGGCGGGCATCGTCTTCGTCTCCGGGCTGCACGCCGACAGCACGGCCGACCACGACCGCTACGCGCGGCTGGCCGGGCGCGGGGTGCCGTTCGTGCTGATCAACGGCTTCAGCGAGAAGATCGACGCGCCGTTCATCTCGCCGGACGACCGGGCCGCGATGTGGATGGCCGTCCAGCACCTCGCCGAACTCGGCCACGAGCGGATCGGGCTGGCCGTGGGGCAGCGCCGGTACGTGCCCGTGCTGCGCAAGATAGAAGGCTTCACGGCGGCGATGCGGGAGGTGTTCGGGCGCACTCAGGAAGAGGCCGAGGAGCTCGTCCACCACACGTTGTTCAGCGTGGAGGGCGGGCACGCGGCGGCCGGAGCGCTGCTCGACAAGGGCTGTACGGCGATCGTGTGCGGGAGCGACATGATGGCGCTCGGGGCGATCCGGGCGGTGCGCCGGCGCGGACTGTCGGTGCCGCAGGACGTGTCGGTGGTCGGCTTCGACGACTCGCCGCTGATCGCCTTCACCGAGCCGCCGCTGACCACGATCCGCCAGCCGGTCGAGGCGATGGCCACGGCGGCGGTGGACGCGCTGCTGGAGGAGGTCGGCGGGAACGCCGTCCAGCGCGGCGAGTTCATGTTCCAGCCGGAACTGGTGATGCGCGGATCCACGGGGGCCTGCGCGCGCTGAGCGCCGGTCGCAGGGCCGACGGAAGGGCCCCGGAGAGGCAGTTGCTCCCCGGGGCCCTTCGGCGTGCGCCCGGTCAGCCTTGCCGGGCGGTGGGGCGGTCGGAGGTGGGGCGGTGGTCGTCGGCCGCGTCGCCGGTACGGGTCTCGGTGCGGCGGCCGCGGGCCGGGTAGTCGCGCAGGACCAGGTCGACGGGGCCCTGCGGGTTCCTGGCACCGGAGAGCATCGTCGCGTAGGTCGCGTAGGTCGCGTAGGTCGCGTCGAGCGTGACGGTGGCCTGGGCCATGTGACTTCTCCTCGGGTGCGGAGCGGCAGCACGCCCGTCGGGGCGGGGTTCACCACGGGGATACGCCGGAACCCCCGGGGAGAGGGACCAGACTCTCTCCGGGGGTGGCGGGTGGTCGGCGTTCGGGCGGACCGCCGAGAGGTGACAGATGACAGCTGACAGATGGTGAAATCCGTCAGCTGTCATCTGTTGCACGTCAACTGTTACGTGTCGGCTGTCGGCTGGTACCCGTCGGCCGTCAGCCGGTTCGCCGTGCTCAGACCCGGCCGGCGAAGTCCGGGGCCCAGTTGGCGATGGTCTGCTCGCGCACGCCCGAACTCGGGTTGGCGGCCTCGACGTACTTGCCGCCGCCGACGTAGATCGCGACGTGGTAGACGCCCGAGTCCTGGCCGTTGTTGGACCAGAACAGGAGGTCGCCCGGCTGCAGGCTGTCCAGCGAGACGTGGGTGCTGGCGGCGGCCTGGTCGGCGGCGACGCGCGGGACGGAGACGCCGGCGGCGCGCAGCGCGGCCTGGGTCAGGCCGGAGCAGTCCCAGCCGCCGTTGCCGGTACCGCCGTAGACGTAGGCCTGGCCGACCTTGGACTCGGCGAAGGAGACCGCGGCGGCCATGCTGCCGGTGGCGGCGGGGGCCGGGGCCGCAGCCTGGGTCTGGGTCTGGGTCTGGGCGGCCGGCTTGGCGTTCACGGAACCGCCGTTCGTGGACTGACCGGACTTCTGCGAGCGGTTGAACCAGGTGAAGTCCGAGCCGGACTTGTCGGTGGAGGCCGACTGCGGGCCCTGGGCGTGGTCGCCGAAGGACAGGTGCTGGCCCGGGTAGATGCTGTCCGGACCGTCGGTCAGGGTGCTGCGGTTGAGCTCGTACAGCCGCTGCCAGCCGCCCTGGACGTGGTTCTTGTCGGCGATCGAGGACAGCCAGTCGCCCGCGACCACGGTGTAGTCGCCGTCCTGGGCCCACTGCTGGTGCTTCTGGGTCCAGTTGCCGGTGGCGGTGGTGGCCTTGGCGTCGTCCTGGGCGGGAGCGGCGGGCTTGGCGGCGGGGGCCTGGGCGGGCTTGGCGGCGGGCTTGGCAGCCGGGGCCGGGGCGGCCGGGGCGGCCGGCTTGGCGGCGGCCGAGGTGTCGACGGCGGCCGGGGCGCCGCCCTTGGTCAGGCCGGCCTGGATCGAGCACACCGGCCAGGCGCCGGGGCCCTGCGAGGCGAGGACCTTCTCGGCGACGGCGATCTGCTGGTCCTTGGTGGCCAGGTTGGCCTGCGAGGCGTACGAGGTGCCACCGAAGGCGGCCCAGGTGCTGGAGGTGAACTGCAGGCCGCCGTAGAAGCCGTTGCCGGTGTTGATGGCCCAGTTGCCGCCGCTCTCGCACTGGGCGACCTTGTCCCAGGTGGCGACGGAGGCGGCGGAGGCGGTGCCGGAGACGAGGCACGGGACGGTGAGGCCGACGCCCGCGACGCCGATGGCGGCGATCACGCGGCGGGTGCGGCTGGACAGGCGGGTGCCGTTGGTGGGCAGCATGAAGACGTGGTCCTCTCCCACGCCTGCGAGGTGAGCTGTCGGATTCGGGCTGGAGTTGCCCGGCCGCGCTTGGCGCGGCTTCACCCCTAGCCCTGAACCGTTCCGGGAACGGTCCGGGGCGACTTACCTGTGGGTCCCCCGCTCCTGCCGTGGTGCGTTTTCGCGCTGCCAGGACATCCGACGGCAGGACTCGGCGTCGCGGATGAACTGGGTCCGTGTGGTCACGAACGGGGAGCACGTTAAGCAGACTTAAGTTCAAACTGCAAACAGCTGTGACGCCCATCACGGTTTAGTGGGAACTGCCAAAATGGCGCGTATCCATGATCGTAAATGATCGTTTTTCGGCAATCGCGTTGCGGATATCCACAACTGGCTCGGTTTCAGGAATCGCGTGACGGTGCGTCGAGGTGCGCGGTGGCGCATCGGTCGAGTCGGGGGAGTGGCCGGAGTCCGAGCGCTGATGAGTGCGCTCCCCTTTTCCTTGCAAATGACGCAAGAACGGACAATCTCCTTCATTGCCGCGAAGCTCCGTTAACCCCCGAAGGTCTCTGCGGCCACGGAAACTCCCAAAACCTTCACAATCGCCACAACCCCCACAACTCTCCTGTGGGGGTGCGCGGGCACGGCGAAGGGCCCGGAACGAAATCCGTTCCGGGCCCCGTGTGCGCGCCGGCGGGCGCGCGGTGTCGCTTACTGTCCGGCAGGCCCCTCAGCGGCCGCGTGGGCCCGTCGGGTGCCCTCTGCGGCCCCCTCGGCCTCGGCGGCGGCAGCCGCCTCCGCCTCGGCCCGCGCCAGCTCCTCCGGGGAGGGCGCGGGCAGCGCGGCCAGGTAGGTGGAGGCGATCAGCTGGCCGACGGTCGGGTACGCGCCCAGCGGCGCCGCCGACGGGCAGCCGGTCTCCTCGGCCGCGGTGGCGAGCAGCTCGGAGTCGGCCTCCGGCCCGATCACCAGCGGGGCCAGCGCCGGGCGCTGGGCGCCGGTCTCCCTGAGGTGGTTGACGGCCGCGGCCACCGAGCCGGGCACGTCGAGCGCGGCGGCCACGACCGGGATGGCCAGCCGGGCGGCCAGCAGCACGCCGGTGATGCCGGCCGCGGCGGCGGCGTCCTCGCCGCCGACGGTGGTCAGGACCACGCCGTCGGCGGCGGTCGCGATGGCGAACAGACGGGCTCGGTCGGCGCGCGCCAGTCCGGCCTCGGACAGTCGCACGTGCACGGCCTCGGCCAGGAGCGGGTGCGGGCCCAGTGCGTCGGTGACGGGCGCGCCGTACTCGGCGGCGAGTGCGTGGAGTTCGGGCAGGAAACCGTGCGGTCCGGGCACCAGCGGCACCAGGACGGGCATCGGCAGCCCGGCCTCGGCGGCCGTGGCCAGGAGTTCGGCGACGGTGCGCTCCTCGCCGCCCTCACCCTCGGCGGACTCGCCGGGGAGGTATCCGACCGTGGCCTGGACGCCGTTCTGCTCGCTGCGGACGATCGAGAGCAGTTCCTCGACGACCGAGCGGGACTCGGGCCCGGCGGTCGCGGGTACGGCGAGCACCAGGGCCGGGGCGCCGGAGGGAATCTCGGGGCGCTCGGGACGACGATGGCGCCCCCGCGCACGGGAGCCTGGAGTGCGGACGGGCAGTGGCGCGCCCGGGATGGCTGCGGTGCTCATGCCGGAGATCGTAGGACATCGGCCCGTCCGGCCTGCAGTCGGCTGCCGTACGGGTTTCGCGCAGCGGCAGTGCGGACCCGGTGTCCTGGGTGGGCCGGTCCGGGCGGTTTACCCGCAATCCGGACATTCTTCGCCCAACCCCCGTGCGTGCGTGGGCCATTGCCTTGACGTACGCCGCGAGGCACTGCGTTGCACCCGCCGTGCGTGAGATGTCTCACAGCCCGGAGGTCGCCTGACGGAGGGTCACGGCGGCGCGACTCCCGGCATTCGAAGATCAACATTCAGGGGGGATTCGCTCACGGCCGGTTATCGCAACCCCGACGATTCAGTCGGCTATGTCCGTTTACGTACCGTCAGGAGAAGGCCCCGTGAAGAGTTCGGGGCCGCCGGTGAAAGGCCTCGTGCACCTGCAATGTCCCGTGCTGATGCACGTGCACTGCAGCTATCATCGCGTCAAGTGAGGCGTTGTGCCGGACCGGTACGGGGCCGGTCCGTTCGTTCGGCGGTGCCGGGGGCGCCGCGCTGGACAACAACTCCGGAGCTCTTCGGGAGACTTCTATGCACGACTCGCAGGACAGGCACGGCTCGCACGACACCTTCAACGGGATGGCCGCGGCCGATCTCCGGGGAGTGGTCTGGCAGAAGAGCCGGCACAGCAACTCCCAGGGCAACTGCGTCGAGTTCGCGGCCCTGCCGGGTGGCGACGTGGCGATGCGCAACTCGCGCTTCCCGGACGGTCCGGCGCTCATCTACACCCGGGCCGAGATCGCCGCCCTGCTGCTGGGGGCCAAGGACGGGGAGTTCGACCACCTGGCGGTCTGACCGGCCGACCTGTTTCACCATCGGGGGGCCGTCGTGGGTGCCGACACCACGACGGCCTTTGTCTTTTCCGCAGCCGTTTCCGCCACCGTTTTCGGAGCCGCCCCGAACGGGGCCGTTTCCGCCGCCTTTTCCGGGACCGCCGTAATCGGGGCCGCTGCTTCCGGAACTGCCGCAATCGGGGCTACTGCTTTCGGGGCCGCCGTAATCGGGGCCGTTGCTTCCGGAACTGCCGTAATCAGGGCCGTTGCTTCCGTTGCTGCCACAGCGGGGGGCGCGGTGGACACCGCCGCCCTCGGGGCCGCCGGCCGGGATCGACCACCGGCGGGGCCTGGCGCAAGCACCCGGGGTGTGGTCCTCCCGGGGTTTCCCTCGACCTGCCGCTGAGTGGTCCGTCCGACCCGCTGTCGGGTCTGCCATCCGGTCCGTCACCGGTCCTGCCGTCCGCGGCGCTGCCACCGCCGGGGCCGTCGTCCTGGCCGTCGCCGGGCACGCCGTTCGGCGTACCGCCGGAGCGGGTGCCGGTTGTGCCCTCCGACCAGGCACCGGGCGGGCCGTACGCCGCCCGGCGCTAGGCCGAGCGCCGGTGCCGTCCACCGATGTCGACCGGTCCGCCGAGCGCCTCCAGCGCCGGGCGTCCGCCGATCTCCGGGTGTCCGTCGAACGGGCCGACCGCCGGCTCCGCCTCGAACATCGCCCAGACCACCTTGCCGCTGCCCAGCGGGTGCCAGCCCCAGGAGCGGCTGAAGGACTCCACCAGGTGCAGTCCGCGGCCGGATTCGGCGACGAAGTCCGCCTCCCGGGCCACCGGGCCGATGCTGCTCGGGTCGCTCACCGCGCAGACCACCTGGGGTGCGCGGTGCACCAGGCTTATTCGGATCGGCAGCCGGCCGTCCGGGGTCGGCTGTGTGGGAAAGTCGTACTCGCCCTGGGCGCCGCCCGACGGGTCGGGCCGTGCGCCGATCGCATGCCGGAGCGCGTTGGTCACGAGTTCCGAGGCCACCAGTGCGACGTCGTCGAACAGCTCCGGCAGTCCCCAGCGCTGGAGCGTGGTCCGGGCGAAGTCGCGCGCGGTTCTGACGGCTTCGAAGCGAGGAGCGAGCGTACAGGTGACCACATGGGGGTCAACCGCCAAAGCCGTACCGGTGCTCATGAAGAGCTCCTCCCATAAGGGGGCGGACACGGCTGGACCCGCCGGGGTCATGCCGGTCACCTCCGACTCGCTCGGCCGCACGGCCGCCCCCTCGACCACACGCGCGCGCACTCGAACGCCCGATGGCGCGGGGGACGCCGTCGGGCCGGTGCACGGAGTCGCGCGTGGGGTCGACGCGGAGCCCGCGGGATTGCCAGGGATGTGCAGGTGCACGTGCACCATGGTGGTGTGCGCTCACTGCAGATGCAAGAGTCGATTCACGTGCAGTCGCACTATTGGCATATGCAAGCGCCGGATGCACGTGCATCCTGGTGTGCGGAGTGCAGAACTGATAGGAACATCCGTCAGTATCGGCACCGTGAGCGCTCAACTGATGGCAGACTGTGCGCTGTTTGCCCTAGGTGGAGGTTTCGACCGCATGACCACAGTTCAGCCGGGCGGCGGCTCGATGGTCCGCCGGATCCTCCTCGGCTCGCAGTTGCGTCGCCTGCGTGAGGCGCGCGGCATCACCCGTGAGGACGCGGGCTACGCGATCCGGGCCTCCGAGTCCAAGATCAGCCGCATGGAACTCGGCCGCGTCAGCTTCAAGGAGCGCGACGTCGCCGACCTGCTCAGCCTGTACGGCGTCGACGACGGGATGGAGCGGGAGGCCCTGCTCGGCCTGGTCCGCGAGGCCAACAAGTCCGGGTGGTGGCACAGCTTCAACGACGTGCTGCCGGGCTGGTTCCAGACCTACGTCGGACTGGAGGAGGCCGCTCAGCTGATCCGCACCTACGAGGTGCAGTTCATCCCCGGGCTGCTGCAGTCCGAGGAGTACGCACGGGCGGTTTTCGGCCAGAGTCGGCCGGTCATCAGCGAGGAGGAGGTCGAGCGGCGGGTCAGCCTCCGGCTGCGCCGCCAGAAGCTGCTGGCCGAGGGCGGCAGCCCGCGCCTGTGGGCGGTCATCGACGAGGCCGCGCTGCGCCGGCCGGTCGGCGGGCCCAAGGTGATGCGCGGTCAGGTGCAGTACCTGATCGACGTCGCCGAGCAGGCCAACGTGGTGATCCAGGTCATGCCGTTCCGCTTCGGCGCGCACGCGGGCGAGTCCGGGGCGTTCACGATCCTGCGTTTCCCGGAGCAGGACCTCGCGGACGTGGTCTACCTGGAGCAGCTCACCAGCGCGCTCTACCTGGACAAGCGGGACGACGTGGACGCGTACATCCAGGTCATGGAGCGGCTCTGTGTGGACAGCCTCACGCCGGAGCGCACCATAGACCTGCTCGCCTCGATCCTGAAGGAGCGCTGAGCCGCCGCCGTTCGGACCCGCGGGCCCCTCCCCCGCGGAGCCCCGGCAGCAGGTCGCTTGCAGGCCGCCCACCCGGCGTCAACCGCGGGCCGGCGGCCTTTCGCGTTCCGGCGGGGCGGTCTGCGGCGGGTCGCCCAGGTGCCAGGCCAGGTCGTAGCGGCGGAAGAGGTCGGCCCGGATCGGGGCCAGCGGGATCTCGGCGCCCGGCAGCAGCACTCCGATGCAGCCGCCCATCAGCGCACTGCGCAGCACCGCGTGCTCGGCGACCGGGTCCGGCGCGCCCCAGTCGCACAGCAGCCCCTGGAGGATGGCGCCGAGCTGCTGCTGCTCGGGGTCCTGGACGAAGGCGCCGGTGTCGGGATCGAGGATCAGCGCCAGGTGGGAGCGCATCACCCGGGGGTGGTCCATCGCCAGTCCGAGCACGGCGTCGATGGCGCGGGCCAGCCGGGACTCGGGGGAGGAGCCGGGCGCCAGTTCCGCCAGCGCGGCCGACAGCGCCTGGTGCATCATCCGGTGGGTCGCGGACTGCATCAGCAGCCGTTTGCCGTCGAAGTAGTAGGAGAGCAGTCCGCGGGCGAGTCCGGCCCGTTCGGCGATGTCGGTCAGCGTGGTGCCCGCGTAGCCGCGCTGGTCGACCAGCTCGACGGTGGCCCGCATGATGCGCCGGCGGGAGCGTTGCCGCATCTCCTCATTGACCGAATCCCCGCGAGGTGCCATCGTGACTGCTCCGAACGTTCGTTG
Source organism: Kitasatospora sp. NPDC059577 (assembly GCF_042735475.1). Taxonomy (NCBI): domain Bacteria; kingdom Bacillati; phylum Actinomycetota; class Actinomycetes; order Kitasatosporales; family Streptomycetaceae; genus Kitasatospora; species Kitasatospora sp. NPDC059577. Next base: position 117,100 of record NZ_JBHWBZ010000021.1, read on the forward strand.
GCTCCGGGCCAATATACTTGCGAAGCCGACAGCCGCCCCGTGGAACCGTGCCCGGACGGGCACCACCCCGGGCGGCCGGTACGAAGACGGGCGGGGCGACCCACACAGGGGGGGGGGGGGTGGGCGGGGGGCTGAGCCCTGGGCTCGGGGGGGGGTGGGGGGGGGGGCGGGGTCTGTGTGTGGGTCGGGCGCGAGGT
>NZ_JBHWBZ010000021.1:117306-128321 GCF_042735475.1 Kitasatospora sp. NPDC059577
GGCCCCCCCCCGCCGGGGGCACCGGGCCCGGGGGGGCCCCCCCCCCGGGGGGCGGGACCCACCCCGGCCGGCACCACCAACACGGGGGTTTGGTGGAGCCGGCGCCATTGCCCGACGGCCCGGGGTCGGCTGCGGGCGGAGCCCACGGATCAGTGCTTGCTCAGGACTTCGGTCCGGGTCGCCGTCGACCCGACTGACGGATAATCATAATCAGGCACCGGCGCGGGGTCTGAATTCCGGCGCCGGTCCACCAGGGCGCCGACCGTCGCGACCACCAGCCCGACCAGCGCGACCGCCGTGACGAACACCAGCGCCGGGCGGTACCCGTCCAGCTGGGCCTGCGGGCCGTCGCCGCCCGCGCTGCCGGCCGTGATCATCGCGGTCGCCCCGGCCAGCACCACCGCGGTGCCGACCTGGATCGCGGTGTTCACCAGGCCCGAGGCCAGGCCCTGCTCCTCGTCGGCCACACCGTCGGTGGCGGCGATGTTCACCGAGGGGAAGGCGAGCGCGAAGCCCACGCCGAGCAGCAGCATCGAGGGCAGCACCAGGCCGAGGTAGGAGCTGTGCTCGTCCAGCCGCAGGAACAGGGCGAAGGCGCCGACCAGGGCCAGCAGGCCGATCGGCAGTAGCCGCCCGGTGCCGAAGCGGTCCACGATCGGGCCCATGAACGGTGCCGAGAGGGCGATGAAGGCGCCGGCCGGCAGCAGCCCGAGGGCCATCTGGAGGGCCGACCAGCCGAGCAGGTGCTGCAGGTAGAGCGTCACCACGAACTGGAAGCCGCCGTACGCGCCGGTCATCGCGAAGGCGACCAGGTTGGCCCGGGCGACCGAGCCGTTGCGGAAGATGCCGAGCCGGACCAGCGGGTGGGCGGTGCGGCTCTCGACCAGCAGGAACGCCGCGGCCAGCGCGGCGACCACGACCAGCGATCCGAGCGTGCGCAGGCTCAGCCAGCCGGCGCCCTGCGCTTCGGTCACGGTGAACACCAGCAGCAGCACGGTTGCGGTGCCGGTGATCGCGCCCAGGACGTCGTAGCCGCCCTCGGCGCGCTCCTCGACCGGGCGGGGGAGCAGGCGGATCGCGAAGACCAGGGCGAGCAGTGCGACCGGGACGGGCATCAGGAAGGTCCAGCGCCAGCCGACCGAGGTGAGCAGGCCGCTCAGCACCAGGCCGAGCGAGAAGCCGCTGGCGGCGCAGGTGGTGTAGATCGACAGCGCGCGGTTGCGGGCCGGGCCCTCGGCGAAGGTGGTGGTGATGATCGACAGGCCGGCCGGGGCGGTGAAGGCGGCGCTGACGCCCTTCAGGAAGCGGGCCGCGATCAGCAGGGCGCCGTCGTCGACGAGGCCGCCGATCAGCGAGGCGGCGGCGAAGGCGCCCAGTGCGACCAGGAAGACCCGGCGGCGGCCGAGCAGGTCGGCGGCGCGGCCGCCGAGCAGTAGCAGGCCGCCGTATCCGAGCACGTAGCCGGAGACCACCCACTGGAGGGTGGACGTGGAGAGGTCGAGTTCGGAGCCGATGGAGGGGAGCGCGACGCCCACCATCGAGACGTCCAGGGCGTCCAGGAACATGGCGGCGCAGAGCACGATCAGGGTGCCCCAGAGGCGGGGTGTCCAGTTCGGCCCGCTGGTTGACGAGGCGTCGGGTGGCGTGACGGTCGCGGTGGTCATGGGGAGGACAGTACATGCGTATGCATTCAATGCAAATGAATTAGATGTGAACGCAATAATTTACGCTGCAGGTGCTAGGGTGGCGGAGTGGCTGAACTCGACACCCCGGCGGAGGCCGGACTGGTCGCGCAGTGGCGCGAGCTGCTGGCCCGGCATGCGACGGCCGCCTGTGCGCTCGACCGCGAGCTGGGCGACCGCTTCGGGCTGGGCATGAGCGAGTTCGAGGTGCTGGAGCGCCTCGTCGAGGGGTGCGCCGCCGGCGGCGGTCACGCGCTGCGGGTGAGCGAACTCGCACCCACCGTCCACCTCAGTCAGAGCGCGCTCTCCCGGCTGATCGCCCGACTGGAGAAGGCCGGACTGGTCACCCGGGCGATGTGCGAGAGCGACAGGCGGGGCATCGTCCTCACCCTCACCGAGGCCGGCCGGGAACGCTACGAACAGGCCAGGCCGCTGCACCGCGAAGTGCTGGGGCTCACTCTCGGTGGCGGCCCCGGAAAGGCCTGCGAAGTCCCGTCGGACTGACCGGGCACACCCCCCTGATCGGCAGCAGCCGTAGCCGGCGGCTCGTCAAACCGTTGTGCGCCGATGCGGGCCGGTCGGCTCAGAGCAACGAACGCAGGCCCGGGGCGACCGCCAGCATGACCACCGCGGCGGGTGCCGCGAGGGCCGCGACGGTGAGCCGGAGCCGGTGCGGAACGGAGAGCCGCGGCCGGCCGGCGAGGAGCCGGTCCACCCGCTTCGGGGACTGCGCCAGACCGGGCGGACAGGAGCCGAACACCCCGCGGTCCAGGTTGAGTTCGGCCAGCGCGAGGGCAGTGGTGTGCCGACCGTGCCGACGGGCGGCGCGGTCGTCGGCCGCCAGCTCGACCAACTCCGACACCTGGTCCCGGAAGGCGCTGAACACGCCCACGCCGGGGAAGCCGGAGGCCAGCGCCTGCGCGAACTGCTGCAGCCAGTGGTGCCGGGCCCGGACGTGGCCGCGCTCGTGGCTCAGCACGGCGGCCAGCTCCCGGTCGGTCAGCTGCTGGAGGGCGCCGGTGGTGACCACCAGGCGGGAGCTCGGACCGGGCAGCGACCACGCCTCCGGTCGGACGTTCTCCAGCACCACCAGGCGCTCCCGGTCGCTCCGAGCAGCCTCGATCGACTCCGGCAACTCCGGTGCACGGGTCGCCAGTTGGGCGTGCCGACGGTCGCGTAGCGCCTTGGCCGTGCGGACCTCCCTGGTGAGCGCCAGCACCGTCTGCACCGCGCCGGCGGCCAGCACCGCGGCGCACAGCCGGCCCCAGCCCTCGGAGCCCTGGAGGCCGTACGCCGCCTCCACGCCGTGCGGCGCGCCCGAGAACACCAGGGCGCGCAGCTCCGGGAGGGCGGCGGAGGCGGCCAGCACCAGGCCCAGCGCGCAGCACAGCAGCACCGCCACCACGAGGCACTGCCACACCAGCAGTGCCAGCACCGGTTCGCGCTCCACCCAGCGGGCCCGGGCCAGCAGCCGGGGCGCGACGGTCGAGAGCAGCAGTCCGAGCAGCAGCAGGCCGATCAGGGCAGGCATCGCATGGGCTCCCCGAGTACGCACGGAACGCGACAACGCGCTCCCCGCCAACCTATGCGCCGCCGACGCCCGGTGGAACGGCTTTCGACCGGCCAGTGACCAACGCCACGCGGGCGGTCGGGTCTCGGTGCGGGGGCGGGCGCGGGGGCGGGCGCGTCACATCGTCAGGAGCATGGCGAACATGCCGATGCCCATGGTCAGTCGGCAGGCCTGCGGCAGTCCGGCGGTGCCGACCGCGAGGGTGCCCGACGACGTGCGCAGCAGCCGACTGCCGGCCCAGACGGTGTATCCGCCGAAGTAGAGGAGCAGGGCGCCGGTCAGCGGCGGGACGCCCGGACCGGCCGCGTGGTGGTGCTCGCCGCCGGAGGTGGCCGCCATCGCGAGGGCCATGTACGTCATGGCGAGCGCGCCGACCGCGTGGTGCAGCCGGTGGGCCCGGCCGACGGAGGCGTGGACGGCGGCGAGCAGGAAGGCGGTGGCCGGGAGGCCGAACAGCGCAGCCCAGACGGCGGGCGGGACGGTGGCGCCGGCGACGGCCATCGCGGCCATGCCCAGCCCCATCAGGGCCTCGGCGGCGTCCGATTCCCGGGCGAGCGGGCGGTGCGCGTCGGTCGGGGCGTCCACGGCGCACGGGGACCGCCGCAGTCGGACCAGGCAGGATGCGCCGGCGGCGGCGGTGAGGAGGGCGAGGAGCCAGTTGACCAGGATGGGTCCGTGCAACGGCGGCCTCCCGGGGCGGTGGGCGACGGGGGTGGCGAGCGGCGAACAGCGGCCGGAGAGCGGTGAACAGATTTCAGCAAACGGATGATGAAATCTGTCAGCTGACATCTGTCGGTTGTCATCTGTTCGTCGGCTTGCCGGCCCCGTGCGCGGCGACGATCGTCCGCTCCACGATCACCGCTGGCGGCCTGGCGCGGCCAGGGCGCGTACGGGGGCGCACAGTGGTGCCCGCCGTGGTGAAGCCGTGGCCGTGCACCCGCCGTCCGGTGGCGCCCGTTCTCCGCCTCGCCCTCTGCCTCCGCCCTCCGGCCCGTTCTCCGTGCCGCTCTCCCCGTCCTCGCCCTCCCGCCCCTGCGCTCCTCCCGCTCTCCCCTTCTTCCCGCTGCGGCTCAGCCCTGGAGCCGCCCCGAGGCGACCACCCGGCTGAGGAACTGCCGGGTCCGTTCCTCCCGCGGATCGCCGAACACCTGCTCCGGCGGCCCCTGTTCGAGCACCACCCCGCCGTCGAGGAAGCACACCTGGTCGGCGACCTCGCGCGCGAAGCCCATCTCGTGCGTGGAGATGACCATCGTCATCCCCTGGTCCTTGAGGTCCCGCACCACCGACAGGACCTCCCCGACCAGCACCGGGTCGAGCGCCGCAGTGATCTCGTCCAGGAGCAGCAGCCGGGGCCCGGTGGCCAGCGCCCGCACGATGGCGACGCGCTGCTGCTGCCCGCCGGAGAGCCGGTCCGGGTACTCGGCGGCCTTGGCCGCCAGCCCGAGCCGGTCGAGCAGGTGCAGCGCCCGGGCCTCCGCCTCGGCCCGCCCGACGCCGTGCACCCGGCGCGGCGCCAGCGTGATGTTCTCCAGCACGGTCATGTGCGGGAACAGGTTGTACGACTGGAACACCACCCCGATCCGGCGCCGTACGGCGTCCTCGTCGGCGCGCGGATCGGTGATCTCCTCGCCGTCGAGGAAGACCGCGCCGTCGTCGATGCCCTCCAGCAGGTTGACGCACCGCATCAGCGTGGACTTCCCGGAGCCGGAGGCCCCGATCAGCGCCGTGACCGAGTGCTCGGGGACGGCGAGGTCCACGTCGCGCAGCACCACCTGGGTGCCGAAGGTCTTGCGCACCGATTCCAGCCGGAGCACCTCCGCCGTCACACCGCACCTCCCTGGAACTGCCGCCGGTTCATCCGCGCGGTCAGCCAGTCGGCGATCCGGGTCAGCGGAATGGTCAACACGATGAACACCAGCCCCGCGAGCAGGTACGGCGTGAAGTTGAAGGACCGCGACGCGATGATCTTCGCCGCGTACACCGCGTCGATCGCGCCGCCGATCGAGACCAGCCCGGTGTCCTTCTGCAGGCTCACCAGGTTGTTGAGCAGCGGCGGCACGACCCGCCGGACGGCCTGCGGCAGCACCACGTACCGCATGGCCTGGGCGTTGGTCAGCCCCAGCGACCGCGCCGCCGCCCGCTGGCTCGGGTGCACCGACTCGATGCCGGAGCGGAACACCTCCGACACGTAGGCCGAGTACGTCAGCACCAGCGCCGCCCCGCCCAGGAGCAGCGGATCGGTGGTCACCCCGGTCAGCCGGAGCGCCGGCACCCCGGTGATCATCACCAGCAGGCAGATGATCATCGGCAGCCCGAGGAAGAAGTCCACGTACGCGGTGGCCAGCAGCCGCACCGGCAGGAACACCGGTCCGCGCAGTGTCCGCAGCACCGCGAGCAGCAGGCCGAGCACCAGGACCAGCACCCCGCAGCCGAGCATCAGCTCCAGGTTCACCCGCAGCCCCCGCAGTACCTCGGGCAGCGCCTGCCGGGCGTAGTCGAGGTTGAAGAAGGTCCGCCGGGTCACCTCCCAGCCGGGGGAGTTGACGACCAGCAGGTAGAGCGCGACAGCCGTCGCCAGGGTCGACGAGGCGGCGATCAGTGCCGAGCGGCGGGCCCGGCCGCGCCGGTACGCCTCGTGCGCGAGGCGCCGCGCGGACGGGCGGTAGCCCTCGTCCGCTGCGGCGGCCGTGACCCCGGCGTCCTTCGCGAACACAGCGGCGCCCGGGCCCTTCTCGGGCTCCGGTGCGCCCGGGTTCTTCGCCGACCCCGCGGCGCCCGGGTCCTTCGCCGACCCCGCGGCGCCCGGGTCCTTCGCCGACCCCGCGGCGCCCGGGTTCTTCGCCGACCCCGCTGCGCCTCCGTCCTTCGCTGCCCCGGCGTGGCCGGCCGCCGGAGCGTCCCCGCTCACACCGGGGCTCGTGCCGGCGCTCACCTCAGCACCGGTGCCGAGACGGCGTCGGAGAGCCACTGCTTCTCCAGCTTCGCCAGCGTGCCGTCCGAGCGCAGCGCGTCCACCGCCTGCGACACGCAACCGGTCAGCTTGGAGCCCTTGTCCAGCACCAGGCCGAACTGCTCGCCCTGCGAGGCCGTCTCGAACTGACCCACCACCTGGGCTTCGGGCACCTCGGCGCCGGTGATGTAGAAGGCGGTCGGCAAGTCCACCACCAGGGCCTCGATCTGGCCGTTCCTCAGTGCGGCCTTGGCCAGGTCGTTGGAGTCGAAGACGGCCGGCCGGGCGCTCGGCTTGATGGTGCCGGTGATGGTGTCCAGGCTGGTGGTGCCGACCTGCGCGCCGAGCTTGGCGTCCTTCAGGTCGGCGATGCTCTTCGCGCCCGCCGCCTTGGAGTTCTTCAGCGCGATGACGGCCTGGCGCACGTCGTAGTAGCCGGAGGAGAAGTCCACCGCCTGCTTGCGCTCGGCGCTGATGGACACCTGGTTGACGTCGAAGTCGAAGTCCTTGGCACCTGGTGCGGTGGCCTTGCCGAACGGTGCGACGACCCAGTCGACCTTGTCCTTCGGGTAGCCCAGCTTCTCGGCCACGGCGTAGGCGACGGCGGATTCGAAGCCCTTGCCGTTCTCCGGCTTGTCCTCGGTGAACCAGGGGTCGTACGCGGGCTTGTCGGTGCCGATGGTCAGCGTCCCGGCCGTCCGCGTCGCCAGCGCGCCCGGCGCGCAGCCCGCCGCCGTGCCGGCGGTGCCCTGGGCGCCGGAGGCGGTGTCGGACTTCGGGTCCTGCGGCGCGCACGCGCTCAGCGCGGCCGCGGCGGCGACCAGCGCGGCGAGGGACAGTACGGCGGACGGCTTGCGGAGGGTCATGGCGGGGCTCCAGGAGAAGGACCGGGCGTGACGGGGTCGGGCGGACCGGTCGCACGGGGCGGGGCGCGTGGTGCGGACCGGGGGGCGCGGTTCGGTGGTGCGGAAGGGCGCGGCGGGACGGGCCGGTTCCCGGCGGGTCACTTCCCCCCCGGTGGCGGCGCCGGAACACACGCGGCATGGTCGGCGTAACGGGCCCACGTCCGCGGCGCCCGTCGAGCGGGATCTGCAGCGGCCGGATCGACGGCGGCCGGCCGGTGGCCGGTGGCCGGATCAGCAGCAGCGGCAACAGCGGCAGCGGAGGGCGTCGGCGCGACGGCGACAGCAGGAGCCGGCGTGCCGACGGGAGGGCCGCCGGATCGGGCTGTCGTGGCGTACGGCCACCGTGATCACCGCCGGGAACATGCCGGGAGGTTCGCATCAGCGCGGCGCATCTGTCCAGAACATCCAGATCAATGTCCACATCCCGGACAACAGGCCTCCTGGCCCAGGTTTTCGGGCCGGAGCGCCGCGTCGCCGCAGCTTTGCCTGTCCGGACCCCCTTGAACGGGAGAACCTTTCGTACTTATGGTGTCCTCGTTGAAATAACTCCTGTCGAAGTGAGTCCACGATGCAGAATCTTTCGCCAAGGCTCGCTGCGGCGGCCGACGCCCCGGTCTCGACCCTCGCCGGCCACCCGGCCTGGCTGCGCCTGAAGGAGGCCGTCGAGACCCTGCGCCCGCTGCAGTCCAAGGACGGCTCGATCGACCTGGCCGCCGTCCAGCGGCACACCGTCGACCCGCTGGTGGCCTCCGTCCGCGCCGCCGTCGAGGAGCTCGCCCCGAACTTCCCGCACGACGCCGCGTACCTCGCCGCCGTCGACGCGGACCTCGCCAAGTGGGCCGACACCGGCTACCGCGAGCCCGACTTCCTGGACTCGCTGCTCGCCTTCCAGCCCGCCGACCAGCGTGAGGACGGCCTGGAGCACCTGGTCGTCTTCCCGATGTACACCCAGAACGGCAACCCGGACCGCAACCTGGAAGCCGTCCTGCTGCGCGTCGTGTGGCCCGACTGGCTGGCCGAGCTGGAGCGCACCCGCTTCGACAACCCGATGTTCGTGCCGATCACCTTCACGGACTTCACGGCCGGCTACGACACCAACTCCGCCGTGCTCTTCCCCGAGACCGTGTCCGTGCGCAAGGCGCCGGAACGTTTCACCTGGGGTGGCATCTTCTGCGACCGCGAGGCCGCCCGCTTCCGCGCCGTCTCCACCAGCGCCGTCCAGCAGCTCGGCCTGGAGATCCCGGCCGACGCCGAGGGCCTGCTCCAGGACCAGCAGCGCGCGCAGGAGACCTTCGTCCTGTGGGACCTCGTCCACGACCGCACCCACAGCCACGGCGACCTGCCGTTCGACCCCTTCATGATCAAGCAGCGCAGCCCGTTCTGGATGTACGGCCTGGAGGAGCTCCGCTGCGACCTCACCACCTTCAAGGAGGCGGTGCAGCTGGAGACCGAGGGCAACCCGCACGCCCGCGACGTCCAGTACGCGATCCTCTTCGACCGGATGTTCCGCTTCCCGGTCAGCGGCGACCGCGTGCGCAACTACGACGGCCTCGGCGGCCAGCTGCTCTTCGCCTACCTGCACAAGCACGACGCGCTGCGCTGGCGCGACAACCGCCTCAGCATCGACTGGGAGCGCGCGCCGCAGGTCACCAACGACCTGTGCGCCGAGATCGAGAAGCTGTACCGCGACGGCATCGACCGGCCCAAGCCGGCCCACTGGATCGCCGCCTACGAGCTGGTCTCCCGGTACCTCACCCCGCACCCGGCCTCGACCTGGGCGAAGGGCGCCGAGGCCCTCCCGCTCGACATCACCGACGGCAAGGCCCTCAACAAGGCCCTGTGCGACGCCGTGCTCCCGGACGAGTTCCCGCTGAGCATGTTCTACGAGGCCCTCAACAAGAAGCTGAGCGGCGTCATCGCCTCCACCACCGGCATCACCGGTAACGGCATCCAGGGAGTCGCCGCGTGACCACGTCCACCAACGCCCCGCTGTCCGGCAAGGTCATCGCCGTCGCCGGAGCCAGCGGCCCGGCCGGCCGCGCCGTGCTGCGCCGCCTCGCCGCCGACGGCGCCACCGTGATCGGCGCCGACATCGACGCCCAGCGCCTGGAGTCCGCCCTGGACGCCACCCGGGTGGCCGTGCGCGGAGCCAAGGTCAGCGGTCAGGTCATCGACCTGCTCGACCCGCAGGAGGTCCACGACTGGGCCGACCACCTGGAGTCCGAGCACGGCCACGTCGACGGCCTCTTCCACCTGGTCGGTGGCTGGCGCGGCAGCAAGACCTTCTTCGACTCCCGGCTGGATGACTGGGACTTCCTGCACGACACCGTCGTGCGCACCCTCCAGCACACCTCGCTGGCCTTCCAGCCCGCGCTGGTCCGCAGCCCCGCCGGCCGCTACGCGATGATCTCGGCCTCGGCCGCGCACAAGCCCACCGCCGGCGGCGCCGCCTACGCGGCCGCCAAGGCCGCCACCGAGGCGTGGACCCTCGCCATGGCCGACTCCTTCAAGAAGGAGACCACCGACCCGGAGGGCGAGCCCACCGCGGCGGCTGCGATCCTGGTGATCAAGGCGCTGGTCAGTCCCGAGATGCGGGCCGAGAAGCCGGAGGCGAAGTTCGCCGGCTTCACCGACACCGCCGACCTCGCCGACCACCTGGCGGGCCTCTGGGACCGCCCCGCAGCAGAACTGAACGGACAGCACCTGTGGCTGACAGCCCGATGACCGACCTCTCCCGTACGGACGCGGTACGGCGGCACGACCCCGCCGTCCGCGGCTTCGCCAGCGACAACTACGCCGGCGTGCACCCGGAGGTCCTCGCCGCGATCGCCCTCGCCAACGGCGGCCACCAGGTCGCCTACGGCGAGGACGACTACACGGCCCACCTCCAGGACGTCTTCCGCCGCCACTTCGGAGACAAGGCCGAGGCCTACCCGGTCTTCAACGGCACCGGCGCCAACGTGGTCGCCCTCCAGTCGCTGCTCCCGCGCTGGGGCGCCGTGGTGTGCGCCGAGAGCGCCCACATCCACGTGGACGAGGGCGGCGCCCCGGAGAAGATGGGCGGCATCAAGCTGCTCACCGTCCCCACCCCGGACGGCAAACTCACCCCCGAGCTGCTCGACCAGCAGGCCTGGGGCTTCGGCGACGAGCACCGCGCGCAGCCGCTCGCGGTCTCCATCACCCAGAGCACCGAGCTCGGCACCCTCTACACCGCCGACGAGATCCGCGCGATCACCGAGCACGCCCACGAGCTGGGCATGCTCGTCCACGTCGACGGCTCGCGCCTGGCCAACGCCGCCGCGTCGCTCGGCCAGCCGCTGCGCGCCTTCACGACCGACGTGGGCGTCGATGTGCTGTCCTTCGGCGGCACGAAGAACGGCCTGCTGTTCGGCGAGGTCGTGGTAGTGCTCAACCCCGAGCGGGTCCGCAACATCAAGTACCTGCGCAAGACCTCGATGCAGCTGGCCTCGAAGATGCGCTTCGTCTCGGTCCAGTTCGAGGCCCTGCTCTCCGGTGACCTCTACCTCCGCAACGCCGGCCACGCCAACGCCATGGCCAGCCGCCTGGAGGCCGCGGTCCGGGACATCGACGGTGTCGAGGTCGTCCGCCCGGTCCAGGCGAACGCGGTGTTCGCGATCCTTCCGCGCGAGGTGAGCGAGCGGCTCCAGAAGCGCTACCGCTTCTACTTCTGGAACGAGCACACCGGTGAGGTGCGCTGGATGTGCGCCTTCGACACCACGGAGGCCGACATCGACGCCTTCGCGGCGGCCATCGCCGAGGAGATGGGCCGCGCCTGACGGTGCTCGAACGACGGATCGCCCCTGCCCGGGAGCCCGGGCAGGGGCGATTTGCATGTGGCGGGTCCGTCCCCGTACAGTTCCGGAGTCGCCGCGGGAGACCGGGGCGCA
>NZ_JBHWBZ010000022.1:0-36618 GCF_042735475.1 Kitasatospora sp. NPDC059577
GGGTCCCCGCGCGGCGGGCGCCCGCCCCCCCCCCCACCCCAGCCGCCGCCGGGGGGGCCCGCCCCCCCCCCCGCCGGGCCCCCCCCCCCCCGGGGGCGCCCCCCCGGCCGGACGACCGCCGTCCGCCGTCCGCGACGGTCGCACGGCGGTCGTCCGGCGCGCCGTCAGCGCAGCGGCCCCGTGTCCATCCCGGCCGACTCGGCCGGCAGGGCGACCAGGCCCAGCTCGGCCGGGGAGGCCAGCCGCGGGTGCGCGGGCAGCACCCGGACGGTGTAACCGAACGGACCGGTCCGGCAGAGCTCCAGTGCGCCCTCGTAGCGGGTGCGGCCGTCCAGGTCGGGCCCGCCGACCGCCTTGAGGGCGAGCAGGCAGGCGTCCGAGATGCCGTCCGACTCGTCGACCCGGCCGGAGACCACCTGGACCTCGACGTCGCCCGGCTCCAGCGTGCCGAGCGCGACCTGCACCCGCAGTGCCAGCGAGCTGCCCAGTTCCTGGGCCTCGGCCGGGCAGTCCGCCTCGACGTGCTCGACCCGCACGGCCGGCCAGGACTCCCGGACCTTCGTCTTCCAGAGCGCCAGCTCCCGCGCGCCGCGGTTGCCCCCGGCCGCCAGCTCCCGCTGGGCCAGCGCCGCGGGGGAGTACAGCCGTTCGACGTACTCGCGGACCATCCGGCCGGCCAGCACCTTGGGCCCGAGGGTGACCAGGGTGTGCCGGACCATGGCGATCCAGTGGTGCGGCAGCCCGTCCGCGTCACGGTCGTAGAACCGCGCGGCGACCTGCTGCTCGATCAGGTCGTAGAGCGCGGCCGCCTCGATGTCGTCGCGCCGCTCGGCCTCGCCGCTGTCCGGGTCGAGCACGCCGCCGCTCTCGTCGGCGGTGGGGATCGCCCAGCCGTTGCGGCCGTCGTACCACTCGTCCCACCAGCCGTCCAGGACGGACAGGTTGAGGCAGCCGTTGAGCGCGGCCTTCATCCCGGAGGTGCCGCAGGCCTCCAGCGGGCGCAGCGGGTTGTTGAGCCACACGTCGCAGCCCGGGTAGAGGTGCCGGGCCATCGCCATGTCGTAGTCCGGCAGGAAGACGATCCGGTGCCGGACGGCCGGGTCGTCGGCGAAGGCGACCATCTGCTGGATCAGCCGCTTGCCGCCGTCGTCGGCCGGGTGGGCCTTGCCGGCCACCACGATCTGCACCGGCCGGGTGGGGTGCAGCAGCAGGGCGCGCAGCCGCTCCGGGTCGCGCAGCATCAGCGTGAGCCGCTTGTACGAAGGCACCCGGCGGGCGAAGCCGATGGTGAGCACGTCGGGGTCGAGCACCGAGGAGACCCAGCCGAGTTCGGCCTCGCCGGCCCCGCGCTGGCGCCAGGAGGCGCGCAGCCGGCGGCGGGCCTCGTCCACCAGCTGGGCGCGCAGGGTGCGGCGCAGGTCCCAGACCTCGGCGTTGCCGATCGCCTCCAGACCGGTCCAGCGGGTGGCCTCGCCGGTGGTCATGGCCTCCTCCGCGCGCTCGGCGCCGATCTCGGCGGCGCCGAGCCGGACCACCGCCGGGTCGATCCAGGTCGCGGCGTGCACGCCGTTGGTGACCGAGGTGATCGGCACCTCGGAGGGGTCGAAGCCGGGCCACAGGCCGTTGAACATCGAGCGGCTGACCGCGCCGTGCAGGGTGGAGACCCCGTTGGCGCGCTGGGCCAGTCGCAGGCCCATGGCGGCCATGTTGAAGAGCTTCGGGTCCCCGCCGCGCCAGGTCTCGGCGCCGAGCGCGAGCACCTGGTCGACCGGGACGCCGGGCAGCGCGGCGTCGCCGCCGAAGTGGCGGGCGACCAGGTCGCGGTCGAAGCGGTCGATGCCGGCCGGGACGGGCGTGTGGGTGGTGAAGAGGGTGCCGGCCCGGACGGATTCCAGGGCGGCCGCGAAGTCGGGGCCGGCCGGGTCCTCGGCGACGAGTTCGCGGATCCGTTCGACGCCGAGGAAGCCCGCGTGGCCCTCGTTGGTGTGGAAGACCTCGGGGGCGGGGTGCCCGGTGAGCCGGCAGTAGGCGCGCACCGCCCGGACGCCGCCGATGCCGAGCAGCATCTCCTGCAGCAGCCGGTGCTCGCTGCCGCCGCCGTACAGCCGGTCGGTGACCTCGCGTTCGGCGGGCGAGTTGGCCTCGATGTCGGAGTCGAGGAGCAGCAGCGGGACCCGCCCGACCTGGGCTTTCCAGATCCGGGCGGCCAGGGTGCGGCCGCCGGGCAGGACGAGGTCGATCCGGCAGGGGGTGCCGTCGGCCTCCCGCAGCGGGCTGACCGCGAGTTCGTCCGGGTCGAGCAGCGGGTAGCGCTCCTGCTGCCAGCCGTCCCGGCCGAGGGACTGCCGGAAGTAACCGTGCCGGTAGAACAGCCCGACGCCGACGACCGGGACGCCGAGGTCGCTGGCGGCCTTGAGGTGGTCGCCGGCCAGGATGCCGAGCCCGCCGGAGTACTGCGGCAGCGCTGCGGCGATGCCGTACTCGGGCGAGAAGTAGGCGATCGCGGCGGGCAGCGGGTCGGCGCCGGACTCCGGCCGGCGGGTCTGGTACCAGCGCGGGCCGGTCAGGTAGTCGCGCAGGTCGTCGGCGAGGTCGCCGAGTCTGCGCAGGAACCGCCGGTCGGCGGCGAGTGCGGCGAGCCGGCCGGCCGGGACCTCCCCGAGCAGCCGCACCGGGTCCTCGCCGGTCGCGGCCCAGACCTCCGGGTCCACGGACCGGAACAGGTCCCTGGTCTCGGGGTGCCAGGACCAGCGCAGGTTGAGGGCCAGCTCGTGCAACGGCTGGAGTTGTTCGGGCAGGACGGTGCGGACGGTGAATCTGCGGATTGCCTTCACGGCGTGAAGCGTAGCCGCGGCGGTCGGCCCGACAGTGCGTCAAGTGGGCTATTGGGCATCCGTTCGGCCTATTGATGAGATCGCATTCGGCGCATTGGTCTGCACGGGGGGCGCGCGAGGCGCACATTTCGGGGGCCCGCGCTACCAATACGTGAACTCTGCGGTACGGATCCATTTCCGCCGGCGCATCCGCTCATGAGAAGGCCCGAAACTACTGTCGTACCGCTGCAAAAACCTTGTCGCCGATGCGAGGATGACCGAAGGTCGTTGATGCTGTGGGGAGTCCGGCGACGGGTGGCGTCCCCCTTGAAGCAGCACGTCCGAATCCTTTTCACGTTGGCCGTTCCCGCTCTCCTTAGCCCATTCGGCGCTCACCGCACACCGACGCGTGTCCTCGCGCCCGGCCCGCTCGTTCACGGGTGGACCGGGCCGCCCAGGGGCGTGCCCCCGGAGGCGTGCGCCGGGACGCGCACGGGCTCCGGGGCGTTCCGCCACCGGTTCGGCGGGCGCCGGGCAGGTTGCCGGGGACAGCGGCGCGGGCAGGCTTCCGGTCGCACGTCCTCCCCACCCAGCAGTCCTCCCGGTACTCCCCTGGCCCGAACCCGGCCCGCGGGAGCTGCCGCCGATCTCGGGCAGGAGTTTGGCATGCACGGCGACACGCGGGACCAGTCCACACCGGTGGCCGAAAACCTCGACTCAGCGGTCGCGGAATCCGCCGGACGGATGGATTCTGACACTCGGACAGATCCGCCGATGCCTGCGCCCAGGGCGTCCGGGGCGGTCGGTGGCGGATCCTCCGAATCCCGGCCCCCCGCAGCACAGCCCCCAGCAGCACCGCCCTCCGCGGCGCCCCGACGACCCGGGGCCGAGGAGGACCGGACCGCGGCACCCCGCAGGCGCACCACCACGCGCCGCACCACCGCCACCGCGTCGGCCGCCACCCCGAAGGCCGACGCCGCGGCCGGCCCCGCGCCGCGCCGGACCGCGGCGGCGAAGAAGGCGGCCGCCCCGAAGGCGGCCGCTGCCAAGACCTCCGCGGCCGGGACCGCCGCGAAACCCGCTGCCAAGACCACCGCCAAGACCGCCGCCCGCAAGACAGAGAGCGACACCGTGATCGGCCGCATCCCCGTCCTGGACGTCAGCCCGCTCGTCGACTCCGGCCGCCGCCCGGCCAAGGCCGTCGTCGGCGAGACCTTCCTGGTCACCGCGACCGTCTTCCGCGAGGGCCACGACGCCGTCAACGCCAACGTGGTGCTGCGCGACCCGCGCGGCCGCAGCGGCCCGTGGACGCCGATGCGCGAACTCGCCGAGGGCACCGACCGCTGGGGCGCGCACGTCACCCCGACCGCGCCCGGCCGGTGGTCGTACCTGGTGGAGGCGTGGAGCGACCCGATCGCCACCTGGCGCAGGACCGCCTCGGTGAAACTGCCCGCCGGGATCGACACCGCGCTGGTCCTGGAGGAGGGCGCCCGGCTGTTCGAGCAGGCCGCGGCCGGCGTGCCGAAGAAGGACGGCCGCGCCGACGTGCTGGCCGCCGCCGACGCGCTGCGCGACCCGACCATGCCGCCGCTGTCGCGGCTGGCCGCCGCCCTCGCCCCCGAGGTGCTGGAGCTGCTGGCCCGCCACCCGCTGCGCGAACTGCTCAGCGCCTCGCGTCCGCTGCCACTGCAGGTGGACCGCGAGCGCGCGCTGTTCGGCTCCTGGTACGAGTTCTTCCCCCGGTCGGAGGGCGCGGTGGTGGACCCGAGCGGCGTCGAGCCGCCGCGCACGGGCACCCTGCGCACCGCCGCCGAGCGGCTGCCCGCGGTCGCCGCGATGGGCTTCGACGTGGTCTACCTGCCGCCGGTCCACCCGATCGGCCGAGCCTTCCGCAAGGGCCCGGACAACACCCTGACGGCCGGTCCGCACGACGTCGGCTCGCCCTGGGCGATCGGCTCCCCCGAGGGCGGCCACGACGCCGTCCACCCGGACCTCGGCACCATCGAGGACTTCGACCACTTCGTCGCCGAGGCCCTGGAGCTGCACCTGGAGGTGGCACTCGACTTCGCCCTCCAGTGCTCCCCGGACCACCCCTGGGTGAACAAGCACCCGGAATGGTTCAGCCACCGCACGGACGGCACCATCGCGTACGCCGAGAACCCCCCGAAGAAGTATCAGGACATCTATCCGATCAACTTCGACCAGGACATGGACGGAATCGTCAAGGAAACCATCCGGATCCTGCGGTTCTGGATGTCCCACGGCGTGCGGATCTTCCGGGTCGACAACCCGCACACCAAACCGGTGCTGTTCTGGGAGAAGGTGCTCGCCGACATCGCCCGTACCGACCCCGATGTCGTGTTCCTGGCGGAGGCCTTCACCCGCCCCGCGATGATGCACGCCCTGGCGAAGATCGGTTTCCACCAGTCGTACACGTACTTCACCTGGCGCACCACCAAGCCGGAACTGACCGAGTACCTCACCGAACTCACCGGCGACGCAGCCGCGTACATGCGCCCCAACTTCTTCGCCAACACCCCGGACATCCTGCACGGCTACCTGCAGGACGGCGGCCGCGCCGCCTTCGCCGTCCGCGCGGTGCTCGCCGCCACCCTCTCCCCCAGCTACGGCGTCTACGCCGGCTACGAGCTGTACGAGGACGAGCCGGCCCACCCGGGCTCCGAGGAGTACCTGCACTCGGAGAAGTACGAGCTGCGCCCGCGCGACTGGAACCGCACCGACACCCTCGCCCCGCTGCTGACCGTGCTGAACCGGCTGCGCAAGCGCCACCCCGCCCTGCAGCAGCTGCGTGACCTGCGCTTCCACCCCACCGACAACGACAAGGTGCTCGCCTACTCCAAGACCGCGACCACCCCCGAGGGCCTCACCGACCAGGTCATCACCGTGGTGAACCTCGACCCGCACCACGTCCAGGAGGCCACCGTGACGCTCGACGGCGACGGCCCGTACGCGGTGCACGACGAGCTCACCGGCGCCGTCTACACCTGGGGCCGGCACAACTACGTCCGGCTCGATCCCTCAGCCGAGCCGGCTCACCTCCTCACGGTTCGGAGGAACCCAGCGTGACAGTGAACGAGCCCGTCCCCGACACCTTCCCCGAGACCTCGAAGAAGAACCTGGACCCCGAGTGGTTCAAGCGTGCGGTCTTCTACGAGGTGCTGGTGCGGTCCTTCCAGGACAGCAACGGCGACGGGGTCGGGGACCTCAAGGGGCTCACGGCCAAGCTCGACTACCTCCAGTGGCTCGGGATCGACTGCCTCTGGCTCCCCCCGTTCTTCGCCTCGCCGCTGCGTGACGGCGGCTACGACGTCTCCGACTACACCTCGGTGCTGCCGGAGTTCGGCGACCTCGCCGACTTCATGGAGTTCACCGACGCCGCGCACGCCCGCGGCATGCGCGTGATCATCGACTTCGTCATGAACCACACCAGCGACCAGCACCCGTGGTTCCAGGCCTCCCGGACGGACCCGGACGGCCCGTACGGCGACTTCTACATGTGGGCCGACGACGACAAGCAGTACCCGGACGCCCGGATCATCTTCGTCGACACCGAGACCTCCAACTGGACCTACGACCCGGTCCGCAAGCAGTACTACTGGCACCGCTTCTTCTCGCACCAGCCGGACCTCAACTACGACAACCCCCGGGTCCAGGACGAGATGATCGCCGGGCTCCGGTTCTGGCTCGACCTCGGCATCGACGGCTTCCGGCTGGACGCGGTGCCCTACCTGTTCGCCCGCGAGGGCACCAACTGCGAGAACCTGCCGGAGACCCACGAGTTCCTCAAGCGGGTCCGCAAGGAGATCGACGCCGACTACCCCGACACCGTGCTGCTCGCCGAGGCCAACCAGTGGCCGGAGGACGTCGTCGACTACTTCGGCGACTTCACCTCGGGCGGCGACGAGTGCCACATGGCGTTCCACTTCCCGGTGATGCCGCGGATCTTCATGGCGGTGCGCCGCGAGTCCCGCTACCCGGTGTCCGAGATCCTCGCCAAGACCCCGCACATCCCCAACGGGTGCCAGTGGGGCATCTTCCTGCGCAACCACGACGAGCTGACCCTGGAGATGGTCACCGACGAGGAGCGCGACTACATGTACGCGGAGTACGCCAAGGACCCCCGGATGCGCGCCAACGTGGGCATCCGCCGCCGGCTCGCCCCGCTGCTGGAGAACGACCGCAACCAGATCGAGCTGTTCACCGCCCTGCTGTTCTCCCTGCCCGGCTCCCCGGTGCTCTACTACGGGGACGAGATCGGCATGGGCGACAACATCTGGCTCGGCGACCGGGACGGCGTGCGCACGCCGATGCAGTGGACCCCGGACCGCAACGCGGGTTTCTCCTCCGCCGACCCGGGCAGGCTCAGTCTGCCGCCCATCATGGACCCGGTGTACGGCTATCAGGTGACCAACGTCGAGGCGCAGCAGAGCAGTTCGAGTTCCCTGCTGCACTGGACGCGTCGCATGATCGAGATCCGCAAGCTCAATCCGGCGTTCGGCCTCGGCAGCTACACCGAACTGCCGTCCAGCAACCCCGCCGTGCTGGCCTTCGTGCGCGAGTACGAGGGGGACCTGGTCATGTGCGTGAACAACTTCTCGCGGTTCGCGCAACCGACCGAACTGGACCTGCGGCAGTACGGCGGACGGTACCCGGTCGAGCTGATCGGCGGGGTGCGCTTCCCGTCGATCGGCGAGTGGCCCTACCTGCTCACCCTGGCCGGGCACGGCTTCTACTGGTTCCAGCTCCGGCAGCCCCCGCGCCTGAGCGGGACCAGGCGGTCGAAGTAACGATCCGCCGCGCCCCGCCGCACCCCGCACGACGCACCACCGAACCCTCCGGGGGCGCCGGTCGAACCCCAGCGCCCCCGGAGTTCTCTGCACCGCCGCGTACGGAGAACAGCCCAACGGCCACCCACACGAAGGCGTGACACCCGAGCCGTGCTCGCGTGCCGCGACCGCCGCGCCGCCGAAATCCGGAAGACTGACGGACCCGGCCACGACCCGTCGGGCAGTCCGCGTGCTTCCGGGGAAAGGGAGTCATGTCCGAAACCTCCCGTTCTCAAGCCCATGTGCAGCACGACGCCCCGGCCGGCTCCACCGCGCCGACCGGCGCGCGGGGCTCCGGGCTCCGGAGAACAGCCCTGGGGGTCAGCGAACTCGTCCAGGCGGCGCTGCCGCTGATCGCCGCGTGGCTGCCCACCCAGCGCTGGTACGCCGGGAAGGGACGGCCCATCACCGGCCTCACCCCCGTGGTCGGCACCCCGCTCCAGGTCGGCGACCCGGCCCTGCTGCACCTGCTGCTGCGGGTCGAGCACGCCACGACGGCCGGCGCCCCGCACGGCGACATCTACCAGCTACTGCTCGGCATCCGCTCGCAGGGGCTCGGGGACATCGGGCCCGGCGCCGTGCTCGGCCGGCTCAGCCAGGGCCCGTACGACGGCGCGACCCTCTACGACGCGGTGCACGACCCCGAACTCACCGGCCGCCTGCTGGAACACCTGGCCACCGGCGACCGCTTCGGCTCACTGTCCTTCCGCCGCACCCCCGGCTCCGGACTGCCCGCCAACCTCCCCGGCCGCGCCTCCACCGCCGAGCAGTCCAACAGCTCGGTCATCTACGGCACCTCGTACATCCTCAAGCTGTTCCGGCGCATCCACCCCGGCACCAACCCCGACCTCGAACTCTCGCTCGCCCTCTCCCGGGCCGGCTCCACCCGGATCCCCCGGGTCGCCGCCTGGTTCGAGAGCCGGATGGAACGCGCCGAACCCGCCACCCTCGGCCTGCTCCAGCGCTACCTGCCGGACGCCGAGGACGGCTGGGAGCTCGCCCTCGACCAGGTCGGCCGGCTCAAGGGCGACCGCTCCCCCGGCAACTTCGCCATCGAGGCGCACCGGCTCGGCCGGGCCACCGCCGAGGTGCACCGGGTCCTGGCCCGGTCGATGCCGGTCGCCCGGCTCGACCGCACCCAGACCGGTCGGCTCGCCACCGCGATGGCCGACCGGCTGGACAGCGCCGTCGCCGCCGTCCCCGGACTGCTGCGCTTCCGGGCCGCGCTGCGCACCGCCTTCCAGCAACTCGCCGACGCCCACCCGGACGGCCTGCCGGTCCAGCGCATCCACGGCGACCTCCACCTCGGCCAGGCGATGCGGACCCCGCACGGCTGGGTGCTGCTGGACTTCGAGGGCGAGCCCGCCAAGTCGGTCAACGAACGGCGCGAACCACAGCCCGCCCTGCGCGACGTCGCCGCGATGCTCCGCTCCTTCGACTACGCCGCCGCCCACCTGCTGGCCGGCGGCCCGGTCGACCCGGAGCTCGCCCACCTCGCCGCCGCCTGGGCGCAGCGCAACCGCACCGCCTTCTGCGCCGGCTACACCGCCGGGGGCGGCGCCGACCCGGCGGCCTCGCCGGAGCTGATGCGGGCGCTGGAGATCGACAAGGCGGTCTACGAGGTGGTGTACGAGGCCCGGCACCGGCCGAGCTGGCTGCCGATCCCGCTGGCCGCGATCAACCGGCTCGCCCTGTCCGTCTGACCGCCGATCCCGCCGCCCCGCTCGCCCGCCCCCGTTCGCCCGTCCCCGTTCGCCCGTCCCGCACCGCCGTTCCCCGTACCGCCCGCAGGAGTTCGCCCACCCCCGCCGCAGGAGGACCACGCCGTGACGCCGCTCGACCCGACCGGCCGCCCCAACCGCCCAGTTCCGGCCACCTTCACGGCCGGCCCGGGCACGCCCCCGGCCGAGGACCAGGAGGCCCTCCCGCCCGGGGCCGAGGCCCCGGCGGCGAGCGGGCCGGGCACCTCGCCGCCCGCCGTCCCGCCCACCGCGCCGTCCGGGTCCCTGCGCCTGCCCGAGGCGCCGCTGCCGCCGTCCGAGGTGGACCGACTGGTGGGCGGGCGGCACCACGACCCGCACGCGCTGCTCGGCGCGCACCCCGTGCACGGCGGCACGGCGATCCGGGTGCTGCGCCCGTTCGCCGACCGGGTGGTCGTCGAGACCCCCGAGGGCCCGGCCGAACTCACCCACCAGCAGAGCGGGTTGTTCACCGGCCTGGTGGTCGGCGGCGACCTCCCGGACTACTCCCTGCTGGTGTCCTACCCGGACGGTGAGCCACTGCGCCAGCAGGACGGCTACCGCACCCCGCCCACCCTCGGCGACCTCGACCTGCACCTGATCTCCGAAGGCCGGCACGAGCAGCTGTGGCGGGCGCTCGGCTCGCACGTGCGCACCGTCGACGGCGTGACCGGCACCGCGTTCGCGGTCTGGGCGCCCAACGCGGTCGGGGTGCGGCTGATCGGCGACTTCAACCACTGGAACGGCACCGGGCACCCGATGCGCTCGCTCGGCTCGTCCGGGATCTGGGAGCTGTTCGTCCCGGGCCTGGCCGAGGGCGCCACGTACAAGTACGAGGTCCACACCCGGCAGGGTTGGGTGCTCGACAAGGCCGACCCGCTCGCCCGGGCCGCCCAGTGCCCGCCCGGCACCGCCTCGGTGGTCACCTCCTCCTCCTACACGTGGCAGGACGACGAGTGGATGGCCCGCCGGGCCCGCGCCACGCACCACCGGGCACCGATGTCGGTGTACGAACTGCACCTGCCCTCCTGGCGCCCCGACCTCACCGACTACCGCGCCATCGCCGAGGAACTCCCCCGGTACCTGAAGGAGTTGAACTTCACCCACGTGGAGTTCATGCCGGTGATGGAGCACCCCTTCGGCGGCTCCTGGGGCTACCAGGTGTCCGGCTACTACGCCCCCACCGCCCGGCTCGGCGGCCCGGACGGGTTCCGGTACCTGGTCGACACCCTGCACCGGCACGGCATCGGCGTGATCGTCGACTGGGTGCCCGCGCACTTCCCCAAGGACGACTTCGCGCTCGCCCGCTTCGACGGCGAGCCGCTGTACGAGCCCGCCGACCCGCAGCGCGCCGAGCACCCCGACTGGGGGACGCTGGAGTTCGACTACGGCCGCAAGGAGGTGCGCAACTTCCTCGTCGCCAACGCGGTCTACTGGTGCGAGGAGTTCCACATCGACGGCCTGCGGGTGGACGCCGTCGCCTCGATGCTCTACCTGGACTACTCCCGCGAGGGCGACGCCTGGACGCCCAACCAGTACGGCGGCCGGGAGAACCTGGACGCGGCCTCCTTCCTCCAGGAGATGAACGCCACCGTCTACCGGCGCTGCCCCGGCGTGATCACCATCGCCGAGGAGTCCACCGCCTGGGACGGGGTCACCCGCCCCACCGACGCCGGCGGCCTCGGCTTCGGGCTGAAGTGGAACATGGGCTGGATGCACGACTCGCTGGTCTACATGTCCAAGGAGCCGGTGCACCGCAAGTACCACCACAACGAGATCACCTTCTCGATGGTGTACGCCTACTCGGAGAACTACGTCCTGCCGATCTCGCACGACGAGGTCGTCCACGGCAAGCAGGCCCTGGTCTCCAAGATGCCCGGCGACTGGTGGCAGCAGCGCGCCAACCACCGCGCCTACCTGGGCTTCATGTGGTCCCACCCGGGCAAGCAACTGCTGTACATGGGGCAGGAGTTCGCCCAAGGCGCGGAGTGGGACCACGAGCAGGGCCCGCAGTGGTGGGTGCTCGACGAGCAGTGGCCGGCCCACCGGGACCACCGCGGCGTGCGCCGCCTGGTCCGCGACCTCAACCGGCGCTACCTCGACACCCCCGCCCTGTGGGAGCTGGACACCACCCCGGACGGCTTCCGCTGGCTCGACGGCGGCGCCGCCGACGACAACCTGCTCTCCTACGTCCGCTACGCGGCCGACGGCACCCCGCTGGTCGCGGTCTGCAACTTCTCCCCGGTCGTCCGGCACGGTCGCCGGGTCGGCCTGCCCCGGCTGGCGGGCCGGGACCAGCTGTGGGAGGAACTGCTGAACACCGACGCCGAGGAGTACGGCGGCAGCGGCATCGGCAACTCCCACCCGGTCAAGGCCGAAGCGGTGGAATGGGACGGCCAGCCCCGCTCCGCCGAACTGATCCTCCCGCCGCTCTCCACCCTCTGGCTCCGCCCGGCGTGATCGCCTAGGCTCCCCGCCTGGGACTGATCGTCAGCAGGCGGGGGGCTTGCGCGTGTTTCTCGTGCTGGAACTGCTCTACCTCCTGCTGCCGGCGATCTGCTGGGCGTTCCTGGTCCGCACCCGGGTGATCGGGGTGACCGTCTTCGCCGTCCTCGCCGGCCTGGCCGTCGCGCTCGTCGGCCTGGAGGAGGACTGGTACTTCACCCGCGCCACCGCCGAGATCGAGGTCGGCTACCCGACCGCAGCCGGCCTGGTGGTCCTCGCGGGCGGGCTGGCCGAGCGGTGGCTGCGCGGCCCCCGGCCCGAGAAGGAGTACGACCACCCGGTGGCCGGCTCGGCCGTCGCGATCACCGTCCACACCCTGGCCGGGGTGGTGATCGCGTTCGCCTACCTGCTCATCGGCCGCGACTCCTTCCTTCCGAGCCTCGCCGAAGTACCGCTGCCGCCCGGGGTGACCGTCGAGCACGCCGACGAGGGCTACTGCGGCTCGAACTTCTGCTCCCGGACCCTCACCCTCGGCAGCAGCACCGGCCTGTCGCCCGCCGAAGTGCAGGCCCGACTGCGGGCCGCGCTCGCCGCCGACGGCTGGACGCCCGGCCGCGGCGACTCCCTGCGGCGGCCGCACGGCTGGCTGGTGGACCGGCGGGTGTCGGAGATCTTCCTCGGCGGGATGACGGTGGAGCTGTCCGGCTCGGAGACCACCAACGTCGAGCGCTGACCTCCGCCGCCTCCCGACAGGGCCTTCGCCCCTTGCCCCGGGTGCGGTCCTCTGCTCGCGGACGGTCGTTCGGGGTGCGAAGGTATGGTCGATATGACCACCTTCCGAGGCGACGGAACGGAGACACCCACGTGGCGCGCAGCGTGTACGTGACCGGGATCGACCGGGGGGACGGCCGCCAGGCCGTCGAACTCGGGGTCATGGAACTGCTCACCCGCCAGGTGGACCGGGTCGGGGTCTTCCGCCCGCTGGTGCACGCCGCCGCGCCCGGGCAGCCGGGATCGGACCACGTGGTCGAACTGCTGCGCGGCCGCTACCGGATCGACCTGCCGGGCACCGAGCTGTACGGCCTCACCTACGAGGAGGCCGCCGCGCTGCAGGCCGCCCAGGGACAGGACGAGCTGGTCTCCGTCCTGGTCGACCGGTTCCGCGCGCTGGAACGGCGCTGCCAGGCGGTGCTGGTGCTCGGCACCGACTTCGCCGACACCAACATCCCGGACGAGCTGGCCTTCAACGCCCGCCTCGCCAACGAGTTCGGCGCCGCCGTGCTGCCCGTGGTCGGCGGGCACGCCGGGGACCCGGAGGCCGTGATCGCCGAGGTGCGCAACGCCCACCGGGCGTACACCGACCTCGGCTGCGAGACCCTGGCGATGATCGCCAACCGGGTCGCCCCCGGCGGCAAGCAGCGGATCCAGCGCAAACTCACCGAGAAGCTGCCCATCCCCGCCTACGTCATCCCGGAGGAGCCGGCGCTGGCCGCGCCGACCGTCTCCCAGCTGGTCGAGGCGACCGGCGCCGAGGTGCTGCTCGGGGACGCCTCCGGCCTGGCCCGGGACGTGCGCGGCTACGTCTTCGGCGGCGCGATGCTGCCGACCTTCCTGGACGCGCTGACCGAGGGCGCGCTGGTCGTCACCCCCGGGGACCGCGCCGACCTGGTGATCGGCTCCCTGGCCGCGCACGCCGCCGGCGCCCCGCCGATCGCCGGCGTGCTGCTGACGCTCGGCCAGCACCCCGGCCCGAACGTGATGGCGCTGGCCGCCCGGCTCGCCCCGGGCACCCCGGTCGCGGTCGTCCCGGAGGGCAGCTGGCCCACCGCCGCCACCCTGACCCACCTGGAGGGCAAGCTCACCGCGGCCAGCCCGCGGAAGGCCGAGATCGCCCTCGGCCTGTTCGAACTGCACGTCGACACCGCCGAGTTGACCAACCTGATCGAGGTCGGCCGGTCCGAACGGGTCACCCCGATGATGTTCGAGCACGAGCTGCTGGAACGCGCCCGGGCCGGCCGTCGGCACGTGGTGCTGCCCGAGGGCACCGAGGAGCGGGTGCTGCGCGCCGCCGAGATCCTGCTGCGCCGCAACATCTGCGACCTCACCCTGCTCGGCGAGCCGGACGCGGTGCGCCGCAAGGCCGCCGGCCTCGGCATCGAACTGCCCCAGGCGGGGGCACCTGCCGGCAGCCGGGCCGGGGAGGACCCGGCCGCCGACCGCGCGCAGGTCCGGATCGTCGACCCGACCACCAGCCCGCTGCGCCGCCAGTTCGCCGAGCTGTACGCACGGCTGCGGGCCCACCGGGGGATGACCGTCGAGCTGGCCCTGGACGTGGTCACCGACGTCTCCTACTTCGGCACCCTGATGGTCCAGGAGGGCATCGCGGACGGCATGGTCTCCGGCGCGGCGCACTCCACCGCGGCCACCATCCGGCCCGCCTTCGAGGTGATCAAGACCTCGCCGGGCGCCTCGATCGTCTCCTCCGTCTTCTTCATGTGCCTGGCCGACAGGGTGCTGGTGTACGGCGACTGCGCGGTCAACCCCGACCCGGACGCCCAGCAGCTGGCCGACATCGCGATCCAGGCCGCCGCGACCGCCGCCCAGTTCGGTGTCGAACCGCGGGTCGCGATGCTCTCGTACTCGACCGGCACCTCGGGCTCGGGCGCGGACGTCGACAAGGTCCGCAAGGCCACCGAGCTCGTCCGCGAGCTGCGGCCGGACATCCTGGTGGAGGGCCCGATCCAGTACGACGCGGCGGTGGACGAGCACGTCGCGGCCACCAAGCTGCCGGGCTCGCCGGTCGCCGGTCGGGCCACCGTGCTGATCTTCCCGGACCTGAACACCGGCAACAACACCTACAAGGCCGTGCAGCGCTCGGCCGGCGCGGTCGCGGTCGGCCCGGTGCTGCAGGGGCTGCGCAAACCCGTCAACGACCTGTCGCGCGGGGCGCTGGTGCAGGACATCGTCAACACGGTCGCGATCACCGCCATCCAGTCCCAGGACCGCAAGGAGGCGCAGGCATGAGTGAGCGGAGCGTGGGGGTCCCCCCGGCCGAGGGCCGGGGGAGGACCATCGGCAGGTGCACGTTCCGCGGAACGCCCGCCGCGCACGTCACGGAGGTGGGCGCATGAGTGACGGCACCCGCGTCCTGGTGCTGAACGCCGGCTCCTCGTCGGTGAAGTACCAGCTGATCGACATGCTGGACGGCGCCCGGCTGGCCTCCGGGCTGGTCGAGCGGATCGGCGAGGCCGGCGGGCGCCTGGTGCACACCCCGCGCACGGGCGAGCGGCGCGAGGCCTCGCAGGTCTTCCCGGACCACAGCGCCGCGCTGAAGGCCGTCGCCGAGGAACTGGCCGCCGACGGCCTCGGGCTGGACTCCCCCGAGCTGGCCGCGATCGGCCACCGGGTGGTGCACGGCGGCAAGCGGTTCACCGAACCGACCGTCATCACCGACGAGGTGCTCCGGGAGGTCCGCCGGCTGATCCCGGTCGCCCCGCTGCACAACCCGGCCAACATCACCGGCATCGAGGTCGCCCGGGCGCTGCGCCCCGACCTCCCCCAGGTGGCCGTCTTCGACACCGCCTTCCACGCCTCGATGCCGGAGTCCGCGGCCCGGTACGCGATCGACAAGGACGTCGCCGACGAGCACCGGGTGCGCCGCTACGGCTTCCACGGCACCTCGCACCAGTACGTCTCGCGGGCCACCGCCCGGCTGCTCGGCAAGGATCCGGCCGAGGTCAACGTGATCGTGCTGCACCTGGGCAACGGCGCCTCCGCCTCGGCGGTCAGCGGCGGTCGCTGCGTGGACACCTCGATGGGCCTGACCCCGCTGGAGGGCCTGGTCATGGGCACCCGCTCGGGCGACATCGACGCCGGCGTGGTGTTCCACCTGCACCGGGTCGGCGGCCTGTCGATCGACGAGATCGACGACCTGCTCAACCGCCGCAGCGGCCTGCGCGGCCTGTGCGGCGACAACGACATGCGCGAGATCATGCGCCGAGCGGACGAGGGGGACGCGGACGCACAGCTCGCCTTCGACTCGTACGTCCACCGGCTGCGCAAGTACATCGGCGGCTACTACGCGGTGCTCGGCCGGGTGGACGCGATCGCGTTCACCGCGGGGGTCGGGGAGAACGCGGCGCCGGTGCGCGCGGCGGCCACCGCGGGGCTGGAGGAGCTGGGCATCGCCGTGGACCCGGAGCTGAACTCGGTGCGCTCCGGCGAGGCCCGGATCGTCTCGCCCGCGTACGCCCGGGTGGCGGTCGCGGTGGTGCCCACCGACGAGGAGCTGGAGATCGCCCGGCAGGCCTTCGCGCTGGTGCACCGGGAACACCAGGGGTCCGAGGACTGACACGGAATCGTCTCACTCCTCGGAATTATTCGTCGGCGATTCCTCCCGGTCCGTGCCGAATGCACCCATAACACGAACGGATAGACTGATCCATATGCGCCGAGCGAAAATTGTCTGCACCCTGGGTCCGGCGACGGACTCCTACGAACAGCTGAAGGCCATCGTCGAGGCGGGCATGAACGTCGCCCGACTGAACATGAGCCACGGCAACCACGCGGACCACGAGGAGCGGTACCACAAGGTCCGCCAGGTCTCGGAGGACACCGGCAAGGCCATCGGCGTCCTGGCCGACCTCCAGGGTCCGAAGATCCGTCTGGCGACCTTCGCCAACGGCCCGGTGACCGTCGACAACGGCGACGAGTTCACCATCACCACCGAAGACGTCCCCGGTGACCAGCACATCTGCGGCACCACCTACAAGGGCCTGCCCGGCGACGTGAAGCCCGGCGACCCGATCCTGATCAACGACGGCGTCATCGCCCTGGAGGTCGTCAGCGTCGACGGCCCGCGGGTGAAGACCGTGGTGGTCGAGGGCGGCGTGCTCTCGAACAACAAGGGCATCAACCTGCCCGGCGCGGCCGTGAACGTGCCCGCCCTGTCCGAGAAGGACAAGGACGACCTGCGCTTCGCGCTGCGCCTGGGCGTCGACATGGTCGCCCTGTCCTTCGTCCGCAACGCGGACGACATCAAGGACGTCCACGAGATCATGGACGAGGTCGGCATCCGGGTGCCGGTCATCGCCAAGATCGAGAAGCCGCAGGCCGTCGAGGCCATGGAGGAGATCGTCCTCGCCTTCGACGCCATCATGGTCGCCCGCGGCGACCTCGCCGTCGAGTACCCGCTGGAGCGGGTGCCGCTGGTCCAGAAGCAGCTGGTCACCCTGGCCCGCCGCAATGCCAAGCCGGTCATCGTCGCCACTCAGATGATGGAGTCGATGATCCACGCCTCGCGCCCGACCCGCGCCGAGGTCTCCGACGTCGCCAACGCCATCCTGGACGGTACCGACGCGGTGATGCTCTCCGCCGAGTCCAGCGTCGGCAAGTACCCGGTCGAGACCGTCCGCACCATGAGCCGGATCTGCGAGAAGGCCGAGGAGGAGCTCGTCTCCCAGGGCCTGCAGCCGCTCAACCCGGGCCGCAAGCCGCGCACCCAGGGCGGCTCGGTCGCCCGCGCCGCGTGCGAGCTGGGCGACTTCCTCGACGGGAAGGCGCTGGTCGCGTTCACCAAGTCCGGCGACACCGCGCGCCGGCTGTCCCGCTACCGCTCGCCGATCCCGGTGATCGCGTTCACCCCGGACTCCGCGACCCGCAACCAGCTGTCGCTGAGCTGGGGCGTCGAGGCGTACGTCACCGAGCAGGTGGCCACCACCGACGCCATGGTCGCCCAGGTCGACCGTGAGCTGCTGCGGCTGGGCCGGCTCGCCGAGGGCGAGACCGTCATCGTCACCGCCGGTGTCCCGGTCGGCATCCCCGGCACCACCAACATGGTGCAGGTGCACCACCTCGGCACCCGGGGCGAGTGAGCACCCGCCCGTCAGAACGCCCGTGGGGCGGTCCTCCCGTACGGAGGGCCGCCCCACGGGCGTCACGGCGTCCGCCGCACCGCTACTTGTCGCTGTAGGGCGCGTCGTCGTTGAACAGGTGCATCCCCGGGATGTGCAGGGTGCCGCCGAACTGGCCGGCCTGCTTGGCGGTGACGCCGGTCAGCTCCAGGTCCAGCGGGATCGGGATGGCGCCGATCAGGTCGTACAGCCAGCGCGGCAGGGTGTCCGGGGTGAGGGTGATCTCGCCCAGGTCGATCGGGATCGGCAGGCCCAGCAGCTTCGAGAGGTGGCCGGACAGCCGCTCCACGTACATGGTGACCTGGCCGTCGCGCATGGTCGAGGTGGAACCCTTGGCGCCCTGGACGTGGAAGGTCACACCGTTGCCCTCCAGAGTCGACATGTCGAGGTTGTCGATGTCCACGCTGTCGACGACGAACTTCAGCACCCGCTTGCTGCCGGTCGGGGTCTTCACGTCGTAGACACCGTGGAAGGCCGCGCCGTGCAGGGCCAGCCGGCTGGTCTGCAGCGTCCAGTTCTGCTCCGGGACGACCTGCCCGGAGGCGGCCGCGCCGGCCGTCAGACTCCGGGTGTCCACAGCGCAGTTGGGGTTGTCGGTCGGCGTGGCCGACGGGGTGCCGGTGGCGCCCGCGGTGGGCGAGGCCGTACCGGAGGAACCCGCGGAGGGCGTCGCCTTGGGGCTCGCCTTCCCGCTCGGCGTCGCGGCGGGCGAGGGCGCGCCGCCGGACGGCCGGGCCGCGGTCGGCGCGGTATCCGGGGTGGCGGCCGCCGCCTGCGGCTGGGCCGGGGTGTCGGATCGCGGGGCCGGGGCCGAGGCCGGGCCGGCCGGGGTGGTTGCCGGCGCCGGGGTCGTGGCCGGCGCGGTCGCGCCCGGCTTGGGGGTCTGGGTCGGGCCGGGGCTCGGCGAGGCGGTGGGGTTCAGCAGGTGGTTGATGCCGCCGACGATGTCGTCGATCAACCCGGCCTGCGTCACCGCACCCGGGCCGCTCCCGGCACCCTGCCGGTCCGTGCCCGACGCGACCGCGTCGCCGCCGGTGGCGGCCGAACGGGCGGCCGGCGGCTGGGCGGCGGGCGTCGCGGCGGCCGGCGGCTGGGCGGCCGGCGACGCGGCGGCCGGCGGCTTCACCGGCGAGGTGGGCTGCTGGGTCGGCGCGGCGGTCGGCGCCTGGGTCGGGGCCTGCGTCGGCACCGCGGTCGGGCCGGTCGAGGGCCCGGCCGTGGGCGCCCCGGTCGGCGCCGCGGTCGGCTCGGAGGACGGCCCCGGCGGCGGCTCGGGCAGCTCGCTCTTCGGGACGGGCGTCTCCTCGATCGGCGCGACGTCCGGAACGGCGACCGGGGCGTTGCCGCAGGGCTTGCCCGCCGCGGACTCGGCGATCGCCGGGTTGGGCGTGTAGGCGGCGGCCATCAGCAGCGCGGTCGGCACCGCGGCCATCGCCAGCGCGCGACCTCTCAGCCGGACCCGTACGGGCGTGCGCGGGGCCGCGTGCCGGCCGCGCTGCGCCGGGACGGCCGTACCGTCGGCTTGCTCGGCCGGCCCGGTCACCGCGCCCCCTCCGGATCGCCGGCGCCGGCCTGCTTCGGGACGGCGGCCTCGGCGGGCTGCTTCGGGGCGGCCTCGGCGGCCGGCTCCTGCGGCGTTGCCTGAGCGGGGAGTTGGGCGGTCGGCGCCTCGGCGGCGGGCTCCACCGCAGCTTCGGCAGTCGGCTCCGTGGCGGTCGTCGGCTCGGTGGCGACGCTCTGCGCCACGGCGTTCTCCGCCGTCGTGCCGCCCGCACCGTCACCCCGACGGCGACGACGGCCGGCCTTGGCCTGCGCCCCCTCCTCGGGCTCCGGCAGCGGCGCCCAGGAGACCATCAGGCCGCCGCCGATGAGGCCGGGCAGCAGCGCCAGCCCGAAGCCCGCCAGGTTGGAGACCGGGATCGAGACCAGGGTCAGCAGGATGGTGGCGATGCCCGCGAACACCCGGACGGCCGGCTGGAACCACCCGGTGAGTCCGAGGATCATCAGCAGCACCCCGATGATCATCGACCCGGCACCGGCCGTGGTCGACATCGCGATGGTCACGCCACCGAGCGAGAGGTGCGCGTACGGGAAGTAGAGGATCGGGACGCCGGCGATCATGGCCAGCAGGCCGCCCCAGAAGGGCCTCGTGCGGCGGAAGACACGGAAGTGCCGCCAAAGCCAGTTGATCGGGTTCTGGTGGCCGGTCCGGGGTTCGACCGTTGCGCTGGACATGGTGCAGCTCCTCGATGTCTCTACGAGGGGGAGAACATATTGGCGTGAGGCCGGGAACGGCGGAACTGTCCGCCGCCCCCGGCCCTGGGAGACCCGTCACTCCGGTACGCCGCCGGGCGCACCGTCAGACAGGGCTCAGAAGCACTCGATGCCCGGACCGTCACCCTGCTTGAGCGACAGGTTGAGGCCGCTGAGCACGAAGTTGCCGGCCGAGGTGGCGCGCGCGGTCTGCTGGACGTTGTCCAGGATGGCCGAGTCGGCTGCCTGGGCGAAGCCCGTGGCGCCGGTCGGCAGGCCCTTGCCACCGCCCGCGGCCTGGACGCCCGCGTGGGGGGCCCAGCCCTGGGTCGCGCTGCCCTTGAGGGTGGACGCGTCCTGGCCGATGTTGATGTTCTTGAACGTCGCGTCCGCCTTCAGCTGCTCCAGGTCAATGAGCAGGTTGTCGGCGTGCACCGGCTTGCTGCCCGGGCCACCGGCGTTCAGCTGGAGGGTGATCTTGCCGAGGCCGAACGCCGACAGGTCGGTCACCACGGACTGGCACAGGTTGGTGATGTCGGCCGAGTCGAAGGCCGAGACGGCAACCGGGTGCGGCGTGCCCTTGGCTTCGATGTCGACGGTGCCGAACTGGGCGAAGTTCTTGCCCTCAAGGTGCGTGGTGCTGACCTTGAACTGCTGGCCGGAAATGCTGAACGAGGCGGCGAGCGCGCTGTTGGCGATCGAGACGCCGACCATCGCGGTGGCCGCGACGCTCGGCACCATCACCAGGGCGAAGCGCTTCCAGCGGGTCTTGCCGTAGGTCTTGGACATGCGAGTCCTCCTTCTAGGACGTACATCTCCGGCTCCCCGGCGGCGCTTCCCGCGCCGGTGGGGGCCTGGGATGGGAGAGAGCTACGTCCTCGGTAGCGGAGAGCGCCTTGAGCGTCGTCGGACGCGGGAGCGGCCCGCATGAAGCGGCCCTCCCGACCAAGCACCGGCCGACCTTGTGGGGCGGCGGGCAGGACCGACGACATCGGCGATCACCCCCGAGCGACAACCAGCGACCGCGCAGGGCCGCGCGGCCGGTCGAAGGACAGGAACCGCCGTGGGACCGCGGATACCCCCCTGCCCTCCCTACCGCCGACCGGGGTCGGCGGATCGCCCGGTGGGGATCCCTCGCTCCGCGTGACCGACGGGTTGTCGGGGTGTGGAGTCCGGGACCGGGCGACGCCGATGCTGCTTGAATCCCGGGCGAAGCACAAGGGGTGCCTTACTGACGGGTAATGCAACATCCGGTGGTGTCGATCATGAAATCGGAGTGATCCGCACCGTGCGTGACGCCTTGAAGGAAACGTGACGGCGAAATCTGCCGGAAACACCAGCGAAACACCCGTGGGTGGTCACACATAGTGACCACCCACGGGTGAAATCAAGATTTGGTAAACCTCTGTCCGGTTGACCGGATTGTCGCCAAATCACCTGGCGACACCGCAGGTCATCCGCCGTGCCAGCCGACGGTTCCGGAGCGGTCCCGAACCCGGTCCGGACCGGACCGGAGCCAGGCCCCGGACGAGCCCGGAGCGGACCCGAACGGGCCTCAGAACAGCACGCGCGCCAGTGCCGTACGGGCCGCGGCGACCCGCGGGTCCTCCGACCCGATCACCTCGAACAGCTCCAGCAGACGCAGCCGGGCGGTGTCCCGGTCCTCGCCCGCCGTCCGGCCGACGGTCTCCACCAGACGCCCGAAGGCGTCCTCGACGTGACCGCCGACCAGGTCCAGGTCGGCCGCCTGGAGCTGGATCCCGACGTCCTTCGGGTCCGCCGCGGCCGCCGCCCGGACGGCCTGCAGGTCCAAGCCCTCGACCCGCTGCAGGAGTTCGGCCTGGGCCAGGCCCAGCTTGGCCTCGGTGTTGCCCGGCTGGTCGACCAGCACGTTCCGGTACGCCCGGACGGCGCCGCCCAGGTCGCCGGCGTCCAGCGCGTCGTGCGCGGCGGACAGCGCCGGGTCCTCGGGACGCTGCGGGGCGGCGGCCGGGGCCTCGCCCGGGACGGCCGCGCCGCCGCCCACGCCGAAGCGCTGCTCGGCGACCAGGATCAGCTGGTCCAGCACCTTGCGGATGTTGGCGGCGCTCTCCGCGCCCTGGAACAGCGGGACCAGCTGGCCGGCCACCACGGCCATCACGGCCGGGATGCCCTGGATGCCGAACTGCTGGGCGAGCAGCTGGTTGGAGTCCACGTCGATCTTGGCGAGCACGAAGCGGCCGGCGTACTCCTCGACCAGGCCCTCCAGGACCGGGCTGAGCTGCTTGCAGGGGCCGCACCACTCGGCCCAGAAGTCGATGACGACCGGCACCTCGGTGGAGCGCTGGACGACCTCGACCTCGAAGGTGTCCTCGGTGACGTCGATGACGAGCTGGTGGGCGGACTCGGCGGGGACGGTCCCGGCCGCTTCGGCGGCGGCCGTCTGACGGGCCCGCTCGGCCCGGGCCTGCTCGGCCTTCTGGGCGGCCTCGCCGGCCGCCTTCACTGCGGCGAGGTCGACCGCGCCGCGCAGGGCGGAGCTGTTGAGACGCGAATTCCGTGGCTGCATGGCACCATCCTCCCCCGTTCGCGCCGCTGTCGGGCACCAACCTCGGGAAAGTCGCCCCGCGCGGGCCGCGCGGCGCGGGTTCCCGGGCTCCGCGCCCCTCCCCCGGTAGCCTGGACCGTTCGGCGCGGATCCCCACCCGCGCCCGCGCCGCTCCCGTCCCACGGGTGCGGCGCCTGGTTGTCACTGCTTTCGCTACGAGTCGTAGCGTAACTGGAGGCGGTGCCCCGGCCGCAAGCCCCACCGGCGGTTCGGGGACGTGACCTGCCCCACTTTCCCGGGCGGCCCGGCTCCCCGAATCGGCGAACAGTCGCTACCGTTACCAGCCCCACCCAAGTTACTTACCAGTAAAGCGCAAGGAGGCCCGGTGCCGGCCGCCCAGCCCCCCGCGAGCCCGGACCGCACCCGACCGGTGTGCCCGACCCCGGCGAGCACGGTCCCGGAGGCCGCCAACGCCGCCCGCGCCAAGGGCCGCCCGCGCAGCGCCGCCGCCGACCGCGCGATCCTCGACGCCACCCGCGAAGCCCTCGCCGAACTCGGCTGGGGCGGACTGACCATGGGCCACGTGGCGAGCCGCGCCGGGGTCGCCAAGACCACCCTCTACCGGCGCTGGCCCTCCAAGAACGAACTCGTGGTCGACGCCGTCGCCACCCTCTTCGACGACCTGGTGATGCCCGACCTCGGGAGCCTGCGGGCCGACATCGAGGCCGTGGTCGCCCAGTTCGCCGACCTGCTGGCCCGCCCCGAGACCCAGGCCGCGCTGCTCGCGCTGTTCGCCGAGGGCATCCGGGACCGGCAGCTGCACCGCCGGATCCGCGAGGCCATCGTGGACCCGCAGAAGCGGCTGGTCCGCCAGGGCCGGGCAGCCGCCCAGGCCCGCGGCGAACTCGACGCGGACCTCGACGCCGCGTCCGCCCACGAGGAGGTCGACATCATCTTCGACACCATCGCGGGCACGGTCGAACACCGCGTCCTGGTCAGCGGCGAGCCGATCACCCCCGCGTGGACCCGCCGCTTCACCGACCTGCTGCTGGGACCGCTCACCACCTGCTGAGGGCACGACGGAGCCGCCCGTACGGAACCCCGTACGGGCGGCTGTCCGGCCCCGGGGGGGGGGGGGCCCCCCCCCCCCCCCGCGCGCGGGGGGCCCCCCCCCCCCCGCCGCCCGCGGCCGCCCCCCCGCGCCCCCCGGGGGCGCGGGGGGGGGCCCCCCCCGCCCGCCCGGGCGGGCCCGCGGGGCCCGCCCGTCCGCACCCCGGCGGGGCCCCCTGTCCGGCCCCGGCGGCTGCCCGCCCGCACCCGGAGGGGCGGCGCGGTCAGCCGACCTGCGCGGTCAGAGGCGCAGCGCGGTCAGAACGTCGCGTTCTCCTGGTACGTCCCCCACTCCTGCCGCAGCGCGTTGCAGATCTCGCCCAGCGTCGCCTCCGCGCGCACCGCGTCCAGCATCGGCGGGATCATCGACTCGCCCGAGCGCGCCGCCGCCAGCATGGCGTCCAGCCCGGCCCGCACCGCCGCCTCGTCCCGCGCCGCCTTGCGCTCGCCCAGCACCCGGACCTGCTCGCGCTCGACCTCGTGGCTGACCCGCAGGATCTCCAGCTCCGGGGTGACGCTGCGCGGGTGGCAGTTGACGCCGACCACGCGCTTCTCGCCCTTCTCCACCGACTGCTGGTACTGGAAGGCCGCCTCGGCGATCTCGCCGGTGAACCAGCCCTCCTCGATGCCGCGCAGGATGCCGGAGGTGATCGGGCCGATCTCGTGGTCCTCGCGGCCCCGGTCCAGGATCCGCTGGAAGATCGCCTCGGCCTGCTGCTCGATCCGGTCGGTCAGCGCCTCGACGTACCAGGAACCGCCCAGCGGGTCGGCCACGTTGGCGACGCCGGTCTCCTCCATCAGCACCTGCTGGGTGCGCAGGGCGATCTCGGCGGCCTGCTCGGAGGGCAGCGCCAGGGTCTCGTCCAGGGCGTTGGTGTGCAGCGAGTTGGTGCCGCCGAGCACCGCGGCCAGCGCCTCGACGGCGGTGCGGACCACGTTGTTGTACGGCTGCTGCGCGGTGAGCGAGACGCCCGCGGTCTGGGTGTGGAAGCGCAGCCACTGCGCCTTGTCGGTCTTGGCGCCGAAGCGGTCGCGCATCCAGCGGGCCCAGATCCGGCGCGCGGCGCGGAACTTGGCGATCTCTTCGAAGAAGTCCAGGTGGGCGTCGAAGAAGAAGGACAGGCCGGGCGCGAAGACGTCCACGTCCAGGCCGCGGGACAGGCCCAGCTCGACGTAGCCGAAGCCGTCCGCGAGGGTGTACGCCAGCTCCTGCGCGGCCGTCGCCCCGGCCTCGCGGATGTGGTAGCCGGAGACGGACAGCGGCTTGTACGCGGGGATGCCCTCGGCGCAGTAGGCCATCAGGTCGCCGATCAGGCGCAGGTGCGGCTCGGGGGCGAAGAGCCACTCCTTCTGTGCGATGTACTCCTTGAAGATGTCCGTCTGCAGGGTGCCGTTGAGCACCGCCGGGTCGACGCCCTGCCGTTCGGCGGCGACCAGGTACATGCAGAAGATCGGGACGGCCGGGCCGCTGATCGTCATCGAGGTGGTGACCTCGCCGAGCGGGATGCCGGCGAACAGCACCTCCATGTCGGCGGCCGAGTCGATGGCCACGCCGCAGTGGCCGACCTCGCCGAGCGACTTGGGGTCGTCCGAGTCGTAGCCCATCAGGGTGGGCATATCGAAGGCGACCGAGAGGCCGCCGCCGCCCGCGTCCAGGATCATCCGGTAGCGCTCGTTGGTCTGCTGCGCGTTGCCGAAGCCGGCGAACTGGCGGATGGTCCAGGTGCGGCCCCGGTAGCCGGTCGGGTGGAGGCCGCGGGTGTACGGGTACTCGCCCGGCCAGCCGATCCGCTCGAAGCCCTCCTGGGCCTGCCCGGCGGGCGGGCCGTAGACCGGCTCGACCTCGTCGCCGGAGAGGGTGGTGAAGTCCGCGTCCCGCTTGCGGGCCTTGTCGTACCGCTGCTGCCAGCGCTGCCGTCCGCGCTCGATCTCCTCGGCGTCCATGACCCCGAACTCCGCTCCGTACGGCCGCCACGGCGACGGGGCGGCACAGCTATTAGGACGTCCTACTAATTTACTCGGACGTCCTAGTACTTGTCGACGGAAACATGCGGGCAACGCGGAGGGCCCCTCCCCCGGGACGGAGAAGGGGCCCTCGTGCGGGCTCGCGGCTCAGACGCCGGCCGGCTGGCGGGCGCCGGCGCCCGCCGGGACCTGCTCGGCGGCCTCGCGGGCCACCTTGCGCTCGAAGACGAAGGAGAGGAACGGGATGCAGCCCGCCGCCAGGGTCAGCACCAGGCGGCCGAGCGGCCACTTCAGCTTCTGCCCGAGCAGGAAGGTCACCACGAAGTACCCGATGTACAGGTAGCCGTGCAGCATCGCGACGTACATGGTCAGTTCCTCGGCCGTGCCGAAGCCGTACTTCGCGACCATGAAGCCGCAGAAGACCAGCAGTGCCACACCGGTCGCAACGGCCAGGCCCCGGTACCAGCCCAGCAGGGGGGTCGCCTTCATACTCTTCCTCGCCTCGCTCGGCATTTTCGGCCGGTACGCCCGGATCCGCGCACCGCTCCCACGAGGGTAGCCGCCCTCACGCCTCCCCCTGCGCAGCCCCCTCCTCCGGCTCGGAGAAGTCACCGGCCGCGATCCGCAGCGGCTTGAGCAGTTCGAAGACCTGGCGGCACTGCCCGGGGCCGTACTCCTCCAGCCCGAACTCCATCGCCACGAGTTCCCGGGTGGCCTCCTCGACCACCTCGCGGCCGCGCCCGGTGATCGCGGCCAGCACGCCGCGGCCGTCCAGCGGGTTGGGGCGGCGGGCGACCAGGCCGGCCCGCTCCAGGCGGTCGACGGTGTTGGTGACGCTGGTCGGGTGGACCATGAGCCGCTCGCCGATCTTGGAGAGCGAGAGCTCCCCGGTCCTGCTGAAGGTCAGCAGCACCAGCGCCTCGTAGCGGGCGAAGGTCAGCCCGTACGGCTTGAGCACCGCATCCACGCGGGACAGCAGGATCTGGTGGGCGCGCATGATCGAGGTGATCGCCGCCATCGAGGGGACGGCACCCCAACGGCGGGTCCACAGCTCGTCGGCGCGGGCGATCGGGTCGAAGTCGAGAGCGAGGGGCTTGGCCACCTCCTTACCGTACCGGCGGCCGGGACGGGCGCTACCAGCCGTCCTGATGGTGGACAAGCGCGACGCGTGGCGGGATCCCGCCAATCGGGCGGCCAGGTCCATACCTGGACATTGCGACGGTGTGAACGGACCGCAACACGGTTGCGGCGAATCGATGTTGACCTCGGATCGCGCCAACACCGGTGAACCGGGCCCCGGTTCGGACGGCAACCCGTCGGAGGACGGGGTGATTGATCCCATTCGTCCCTCTGTTCACATTGCCAACTCCTGGCGGGACTTGGCCAATTCATGAGGAAGACCTGTCATTTGATTTGCTCGATTGTCATGCTTTCCGCCAACCCCGTCCGGCGGCCACCACCCCCACCCACCGGTGGCCAGCCGCTCGACCGCTCGGGGCCCCTGCACGTCAGCGCCCGTCCCGCCCCTCAGGTGCCGACCCCGGCCCCCGGGACGTGGTGCGACCGCGCCCACACGCGGTTTCCCGGAAGGACTCGTCCGTGAAGCGAAAGCTCGCCGCAGTCGCCGTACTCTCCGCCACCGCCCTGCTCACGGGCGTCGTCCAGGTCAGCACCGTGGCCGTCGCGGACTCGGCCCCGCACTCCCGGACCGCCGACCTGATCGCCCTGGCCAACGGCCAGGCGGGCAAGGTGGCGCACGCCCTGGCCCTGGGCGGCCAGGAGCAGCTCGTCGCCAAGGACGCCCTGGTGGACGCCGACGGCACCCGCCACTTCCGCTACGAGCGCACCTTCGCCGGACTCCCGGTCCTGGGCGGCGACCTCGTGGTGCACCAGAAGGCGGACGGCTCGACCACCTCCGTGGACAAGGCCACCGGCGCGACGATCGCCCTGCCGAGCCTCACCCCGCAGATCCCCGCCGACAAGGCCGCCGCCCAGGCGACCGGCGCCGTGCAGTCCACCGTCGGCGTCACCGCCGACAAGGACGAGGCCCCGCTGACGGCCGTGCACCAGACCGGCCAGGCCGAGCTGGTCGTCTGGGCCACCGACGGCAACCCGCGCCTGGCGTACCGCACCACCGTCGAGGGCGAGCGCGCCGACGGCACCCCGAGCCGTCAGCTGCTGGTCACCGACGCGGCGAGCGGCCAGGTGCTCTCCACCCACGAGGAGGTGCAGACCGCCGCCGGCACCGGCAAGGGCGTCTTCGTCGGCACCGTCCCGCTGACCACCACCCAGAGCGGCTCGACCTTCTCGCTGAAGGACGCGAGCCGCGGCGGCCAGGCCACCTACACCCTGAAGGGCAGGACCTCCGGGTCCGGCACCCTGGTCGCCAACTCGACCGACAGCTTCGGCAACGGCCTGTCCTCCAACGCGGAGTCCGCCGCCGTGGACGCCCAGTACGGCGCCGCCGCCACCTGGGACTTCTACAAGAACACCTTCGGCCGCAACGGCATCAAGAACAACGGCGTCGGCGCCGCGAGCCGGGTCCACTACGGGCGCAACTACGTCAACGCGTTCTGGGACGACAGCTGCTTCTGCATGACCTACGGCGACGGCACCAGCAACACCCACCCGCTGACCGAGCTGGACGTGGCCGGCCACGAGATGAGCCACGGCGTCACCTCCGCCACCGCCAACCTGAACTACTCGGGCGAGTCCGGCGGCCTCAACGAGGCCACCTCGGACATCTTCGGCACCATGGTCGAGTTCTACGCCAACCTGCCCGCCGACAAGCCGGACTACCTGATCGGCGAGCTGATCAACATCAACGGTGACGGCAAGCCGCTGCGCTACATGGACCAGCCGTCCAAGGACGGCGCCTCGGCCGACTACTGGTCCTCCACCGTCGGCAACAAGGACGTCCACTACTCCTCGGGCGTGGCCAACCACTTCTTCTACCTGCTCGCCGAGGGCAGCGGCGCCAAGACCATCAACGGCGTCAGCTACAACAGCCCGACCTACAACAACTCGACCCTCGCCGGCATCGGCCGGGACAAGGCCGCCCAGGTCTGGTACAAGGCGCTGACCACCTACATGACCTCGACCACCGACTACGCGGGCGCCCGCACGGCGACCCTCAAGGCCGCCACCGACCTGTACGGCGCCAACAGCGCCGAGTACACCGCGGTCGCGGCGACCTGGACCGCCGTCAACGTCAACTGACGCACGGCGCACCCGATCCGGACGCCCGGGGCCCGCGGAGGGCAGGCCCCGGGCGTCCGCCCGGCTTCCGGGCCGGGCGGGGGGCCCCTGCGCCGGGGCGGGTGCCGGGGCCGGCCGCCGGGCCGGGAGGCGGGGGCGGCCGCCGGGCGACACGGCCGCCCGCGGGCGGCGTCCCGCCAGGGGCACGAACCCGCCCGTATCGGACAAAGGGCAGCAACCGAACCACCCGCACCCCGGACTGGCGATTCCTGGCCAATCCCCGTACGCGACCTGTCCATCCCCGCCGGGGATTGTCATGCTTCTGACCAAGCCCCGTCCGACCTCCGCCACCCCCACCCCATCCGGCGGAGCGTCAGGAACCGCACGGGAGCAGCACGTCCGCGCCCTACCGCCCCACGGCGTCAACCCCGGCGCCCCGGTACGCGGCGCACCCGCACGCACCCGCGGGTCTCGTGGAAGGAACCCCCGTCCGTGAAGCGAAAGCTGACTGTCGGAGCCGTACTCTCCGCCACCGCCCTGCTGGCCGGCGTCGTCCAGATCGCCGCCGTCCCCGCCGCCCAGGCCGCCGCCCCCGCGCCGGAGCAGCAGCAGTCCGCGCTGCTCGCGCTGGCCGCCGGGCAGAGCGCCCCGGTGGCGCAGGCCCTCGCCCTCGGCGGCCAGGAGAAGCTCGTCCCCAAGGACGTCGTGGTCGACCGGGACGGCACCCGGCACCTCCGGTACGAGCGGACCTACGCCGGCCTGCCGGTGATCGGCGGCGACCTGGTCGTCCACCAGAAGGCCGACGGCTCGGTGGGCTCGGTCGACCGCGCCTTCGCCGGACAGCTGTCCGTGCCCACCCTGACCCCGGGCGTCGCCGCCGGCCAGGCCGCCGAGCGGGCCACCGCCGCGGTCCGCGCGACGGTCGGCATCGCCGCCGACGAGGACGAGGCCGCGCTCAGCCGGGTCGACGGCGCCGGCGCGACCGAACTGGTCGTCTGGGCGGCCGACGGCGCCCCGCGCCTGGCCCAGCGCACGGTGGTCACCGGCGAGCGGGCGGACGGCACCCCGAGCCGCCAGGAGGTCGTCACCGACGCCGCCACCGGCCAGGTGCTGTCCAGCCAGGAGCACGTCCAGACCGCGACCGGCACCGGCAAGGGCGTCAACGTCGGCACCGTCACGCTGACCACCACCCAGAGCGGCTCGAACTACCAGCTCAAGGACGCCAGCCGGGGCAACCAGTCGACCACCGACCTCAAGGGCGGCACCTCGGGCAGCGGCACGCTCTTCAGCAAGACCACCAACTCCTGGGGCAACGGACTGCCGTCCAACCGCGAGTCCGCCGCCGTGGACGCCCAGTTCGGCGCCGCGGCCACCTGGGACTACTACAAGAACACCTTCGGCCGCAACGGCATCAAGAACAACGGCGTCGGCGCCGCGAGCCGGGTCCACTACAGCACCAACTACGTCAACGCGTTCTGGGACGACAGCTGCTTCTGCATGACCTACGGCGACGGCTCCGGCAACACCCACCCGCTGACCGCCATCGACGTCTCCGGCCACGAGATGAGCCACGGCGTCACCTCCGCCACGGCCAACCTGAACTACTCGGGCGAGTCCGGCGGCCTCAACGAGGCGACCTCGGACATCTTCGGCACCATGGTCGAGTGGTCGGCCAACCTGCCCTCCGACCCGCCGGACTACCTGATCGGCGAGAAGCTCAACATCAACGGCAACGGCACCCCGCTGCGCTACATGGACAAGCCCTCCAAGGACGGCGCCTCGGCCGACTACTGGTCCTCCACCGTCGGCAACAAGGACGTCCACTACTCCTCGGGCGTGGCCAACCACTTCTTCTACCTGCTGTCCGAGGGCAGCGGCGCGAAGGTCATCAACGGGGTCAGCTACAACAGCCCGACCTCCAACGGCTCGACGGTCACCGGCATCGGCCGGACCAAGGCGGCGGCCGTCTGGTACCGCGCGCTGACCGTCTACATGACCTCCACCACCAACTACAAGGCCGCCCGCACGGCGACCCTGAAGGCCGCCACCGACCTGTACGGCGCGACCAGCACCGAGTACAAGGCGGTCGCGGCGGCCTGGAGCGGCGTGAACGTCAACTAGCCGCACCCGGCGGGAGCCACCCCCGGTAAGACCGAGAGCCACCCCCGGTAAGAAACGGCGACAGGCTGCCGCGGCCCTTTGGGAGAGGAGGCCGCGGCAGCCTGTCGACCGTCCGCGCAGCGGGTCAGGCGGTGGCGGGCTCCAGCTCGCCCCGCTCCTCCCGGCCGAGCATCCGCTCGGCGAAGAAGCCGCCGGTGGGCACCACCGAGAGGACGAACAGCAGGACGCCGCGCTTGGCGTCCCACTTCTGCACCTGCCAGGCCTGGATCCAGAAGACCACGTAGAGGATGAACAGGATCCCGTGGACCATGCCCATCACCGGGACGGCGTCGAACGAGGTGGTCCGCTTCAGCACCGAGCAGATCAGCAGCAGGACGAACGAGACCCCTTCGGGGCCGGAGACCAGGCGCAGGCGGTGGACGGCGCTGCTGTTCACGTTGGGTACCTCAATACGGGGGTCGGAGGCGCTGGCACGCTTGTGAAGCGACTCACAAGCCTTCCGGCCATTATCACCGAGCGCACGTGCGGGCCCCCGGCCGGGGGTGGGCTCCGTGCCCGATCTCACAGTCCCCGCCCGCAAGCGCCTCCCCGGGCCCGCCCGCGTTGTCACAGCTGTGTGCCGGAACGCGACCGAGCGCGACCACCCGTCACCGGGACCCCCTATCCTGCTGCCCGCGCGTCCACCGATCCGGACGCCGGAAGCACCACGCCACGGGGGTAGTCACCACATGTTCAAGCGCGACTGGGACCGCAGGACCTGCGCCAAGCGCGGGCACATCACCTACGCGCCGGCCGAGCCCGAGCTGGCCTCCCGGCTGCACGCCGCCACCGCCCTCGGCGACGCCTGGCGCTGCCTGCGCTGCGGCGACTTCGCGCTGGGCGCCCCGCACGGCTCCGGCCCCGCCGCGGACGCGCCGCTGGTGCCGCGCGGCAAGGCGCTGCGGGACCTCTTCATCCTGCGCTTCCTCGCCGTCGAGCGGGTGCTGCGCGGGCTGCTGATCATCGTGATCGCCTGGGCCGTGTGGAAGTTCTCCAACAGCCAGGACGCGGTGCACCGGGTCTTCGACGAGAACCTGACGGTCTTCAGGCCGGTCACGGAGCACTTCCACTGGGACCTCGAACACGCCCCGATCGTCGAGACGATCCGCAAGACCTTCGACTTCAAGAAGAGCACCCTGCTGGTCGCCGCGGGCGCCCTGCTGGCCTACGCCGTGATCGAGATCGTCGAGGCGGTCGGCCTCTGGCTGAACAAGCGCTGGGCCGAGTACCTGACGG
Organism: Kitasatospora sp. NPDC059577; assembly: GCF_042735475.1. Taxonomy (NCBI): domain Bacteria; kingdom Bacillati; phylum Actinomycetota; class Actinomycetes; order Kitasatosporales; family Streptomycetaceae; genus Kitasatospora; species Kitasatospora sp. NPDC059577. Next base: position 32,206 of record NZ_JBHWBZ010000022.1, read on the forward strand.
TGGTCGCCACCGCGGCCTTCCTGCCGCTGGAGGGCTACGAGCTGAGCCACCACGTCAGCGCGGTGAAGATCTGCACCCTGGTGCTGAACATCGCGGCGGTCCTCTGGATCATGCTCTCCAAGCGCCTGTTCGGACTGCGCGGCGGCGTGGTGGCCTTCGAGGCGGAGCGCCACTCGGCCTCGCTGCTGGAGGTCGAGCAGGCCGCGGGCACGGTCCCGCACCCCGGACACGGACACGGACACGGGGCGCACGCGCGCAGCTGACCGGCGCTTTTGTCCCAGCCCGGTACCAGTCCGGGCCCGCACCCTCCCCGTGCCACGGCCGCAGCGGCTAGATTGCGGCCGTGGCACAGTTCAGACTCCAGGGATCGCGAGTGCTCGCCGTCGACTTGGGCGGGGACGCCGTCAAGGCCAGACACGGCTCGATGGTCGCCTACACCGGGCAGATGACCTTCAAGAAGCTGACCGGTGGCGGTGACGGCCTGCGCGGCATGGTCGCCCGCCGGCTGACCGGCGAGAAGATGACGGTGATGGAGGTGAAGGGCCAGGGCACCTGCTACTTCGCCGACAAGGCCACCGAGATCAATCTGGTCCGGTTGAACGGCGAGGCGCTGTACGTCGAGGCGGACAACCTGCTCTGCACGGAGTCCACCCTGCACACCGGCACCAGCTTCACCGGCCTCAACGGCATGTCCTCCGGCAACGGCCTCTTCACCACCAAGGTGGAGGGCCACGGCTGGGCCGCCCTCACCTCCAACGGACCCGCCATCATCCTGCGGGTCGACAAGAGCATGCCGCTGCGGGTCGACCCGGGCGCGTACGTGGCGCACACCGGCAACCTGCACCGCAGCCTGAAGTCCGGCGCGGGCTGGACCACGGTGATCGGCGAGGGCGGCGGCGAGGCCGTCCAGGTCGAGTTCAGCGGCGACGGCCTGGTGTACGTGCAGCCGTCCGAGAAGGTCACCATCGGGGGTGACGTCTGATGGGCTTCACGAAGATCAACGGCAAGATGGTCGAGGCCCAGGTGGTTCCCGGGCAGCGGCTGTTCAGCCAGCGCGGCGCGATGCTCGCGTACAGCGGCGACGTCCGCTTCACGCCGAACATCACCGGCGGCCAGGGCGGCGTGATGTCGATGATCGGCCGCCGGGTGGCCAACGAGGACACCCCGCTGATGACGGTCGAGGGCCAGGGCCGGGTGATGTTCGGCCACGGCGGCCACCACGTCCACGTGATCGACCTGTTCGGCGACACCCTGTACGTCGAGGCGGACCGGCTGCTCGCCTTCGAGGGCACGCTGCGGCAGTCCACCATGTTCATGGGCGCGCAGGGCGGGGTGATGGGCATGGTCCGCGGCCAGGTCACCGGGCAGGGCCTGTTCACCACCAAGCTGGAGGGCCACGGCTCGGTCGCGGTGATGGCCCACGGCGGCGTCTTCGAGCTGCCGATCGTCCCCGGCCAGGAGGTGCACGTCGACCCGCAGGCGTACGTGGCGCACCGCGGCGACGTACGCAACAAGCTGTCCACCGCGCTCGGCTGGCGCGACATGATCGGCCGCGGTTCGGGCGAGGCGTTCCAGCTGGAGCTGTCCGGGCAGGGCGCGGTGTACGTCCAGGCGAGCGAGGAGAAGCTCTGATGTCCTACCCGCCGCAGCCCCCGTACGGCTCTCCGCACGACCAGCCGACCCAGCCCGGCTTCGTCGTACCGCCGCCCCCGCCGAACCACGGCCCGCAGCAGGGGTACCCGCCGCAGGGCGGCTACCCCCAGCAAGGCGGGTACCCGCAGCAGGGCGGCTACCAGACGCCGCCGCCCGGGCAGCCGCACCAGCCCCCGCCGCCGCCCCAGCAGCCGTACGCCCAGGAGCAGTTCGGCGGCCCGATCGCCCCGCTGCCGACCGCCCAGGACGGCACCGGCCCGGTGGTCCACGACGTCCACAGCCTGCCGGTCAACGACAACGTCAACCCGTACGCCTTCTCGGTTGAGCTGAACGGGTCCTACTTCCTCCAGAAGGGCAAGATGGTCGCCTACTACGGCGACATCACCTTCAAGGGCGTCGGCGCCGGGATGGTCGACCGGATGCTCGGCCAGCACTTCAACTCGCCGATGCACGCGTCGGACTGGGTGGTCGCCGAGGGCCGCGGCAAGCTGCTGCTGGCCGACCGGGCGTTCGACCTCAATTCGTACGACCTGGAGGACGGCAACCTGACCGTCCGCTCCGGCAACCTGCTCGCCTTCGACCCGACGCTGCGGCTCAAGCAGTCGATCATCCCGGGGTTCCTGACCCTGATCGGCACCGGCCGCTTCGTCGCCGCCTCCAACGGGCCGGTGCACTTCGTCGAGCCGCCGATCCGGGTGGACCCGCAGGCGCTGGTCGGCTGGGCGGACTGCCCGGCGCCGTGCCACCACTACGACCACGACTACATGCACGGGCTGATCGGCGGCATCCGGCGGCTGACCGGCCTCGGCGGCGCCTCCGGCGAGGAGCACCAGTTCGAGTTCATCGGCGCCGGGCAGGTGCTGCTGCAGTCCAGCGAGAAGCTGATGGCGGAGCGGTCGGTCGGGCAGGTGGGCGCCGAGGCGGGCGTCCCGATGGGCGGGGTGCCGTCCCAGCCGGGCTCGGCCGGGCACGGCGGCGGCAACCCCAACCTGCCGGGGCTCGGTAACCTGGGCGACCTCGGTCGGCGTTTCGGCCTGTAAACTTGTACAAGATTGAACTAAATCGGGTATGCTGGATCCCATGGATACGCACACGATCGACACTGCGGACAACCCTCCGTCGCAGCCCGGGGAGGAGACTCCCTGGCTGACCGTCAGGGAGCAGCGGATGTGGCGCGCCCATCTGGAGGTCGCCAAGCTGCTGGAGTACCAGCTCAGCCGCGAACTCCAGCCCCACAACCTGGCGATCAACGACTACGAGATCCTGGTCGTGCTCTCCGAGGCCCCGGACCGCCGGATGCGGATGACCGACCTCGCGACCGCCACGCTGCAGTCCAAGAGCCGGCTCTCGCACCAGATCACCCGGATGGAGAACGCCGGCCTGGTGCTCCGCCAGGAGTGCCCCGGCGACCGCCGCGGCCTCTACGCGCACCTCACCGAGCAGGGCTGGGAGACCATGCAGCAGGTCGCCCCGGACCACGTGCGCAGCGTCCGGGCCCACTTCATCGACCGCTTCACCCCGGAGCAGCTGGACGCCATGTTCGAGGCGCTCGCACCGATCGCCGAGCACCTGCGCGGCCTGCGCGGCCGCCCGTAGTCACCCCGGGCGCCCGCCCGCGGTACGACGGAAGGGCCGGTCCCCCGAGGGCCGGCCCTTCCGCGCGTCCGGGCCCGGCAGCCCGGCTCAGCCCCGGGTCAGCCCGGCGACGAGTTCGTCGGCCGCGCCGTACGGGTCCAGCCGGCCCCCGGCCACCCGCTCGGCGAGCGCCGCCAGGTGCCGGTCCCCGCGCAGGTCCCCGATCCGGGCCCGCAACTCGGCGAGCGCGATGGCCTCGATCTCCTCGGCGGCCCGGCGCCGGCGGCGCTGTGCGAGCTCGCCGTGCTCCTCCAGCCAGGCGCGGTGCTTCTCCAGCGCCTCGACCACCTCGTCCACGCCCTCGCCGCGGGCCGCGACGGTCTTCACGATCGGCGGCCGCCAGTCCCCCGCCTCCCGGGCCTCGCCGAGGCCGAGCATGTGGTTGAGCTCCCGCGCGGTGGCGTCGGCACCGTCCCGGTCGGCCTTGTTGACCACGAAGACGTCGCCGATCTCCAGGATCCCGGCCTTGGCGGCCTGGATGCCGTCGCCCATCCCGGGGGCCAGCAGCACCACGGTGGTGTCGGCCTGGGCGGCGATCTCGACCTCGGACTGGCCCACGCCGACGGTCTCGACCAGGATCACCTCGCAGCCGGCCGCGTCCAGCACCCGCAGCGCCTGCGGCGCGGTCCAGGAGAGCCCGCCGAGGTGGCCGCGGGTGGCCATCGAGCGGATGAACACCTCGGGGTCGGTCGCGTGGTCCTGCATCCGGACCCGGTCGCCCAGCAGCGCGCCGCCGGAGAACGGCGAGGACGGGTCGACGGCCAGCACCCCGACCCGCTTGCCGAGCCGCCGGTAGGCGGAGACCAGCGCCGAGGTGGAGGTGGACTTGCCGACCCCGGGCGAACCGGTCAGCCCGACGGTGTAGGCCTGGCCGGTGTACGGCGCGAGTGCGGCCATCACCTCCCGCAGCTGCGGGGCGGCGTTCTCGACCAGCGTGATCAGTCGGGCGACGGCCCGCGGCCTGCCCTCCCGGGCCTGCTCGACCAGCGTGGCGACATCGATCATCAGGAACTCCTCGCACGGGTGCGTACGCCGAAGGGGCTGGGGGGCGCGGGGGGGGGGGCGGCCGCCCCGCGGGTGCTTAGGGCGTTAATGGGCGAGGGGCCGCGGACGCTGGGGCGGGCA
>NZ_JBHWBZ010000022.1:36628-41831 GCF_042735475.1 Kitasatospora sp. NPDC059577
GAGGCTCGCGTTTTCTAATTAATATATCATCAAGGGGGGGGGGTGCGTGGGGGCGGTGGGGGGGGGCCTGGTGGGGGGCGGCCCCCCCCCCCCCCGAAGATCAGATCAGCTGATCAGGCCTTCGGGACGCGCACGATGAGCGCGTCACCCTGGCCACCGCCGCCGCACAGCGCGGCCGCGCCGATCCCGCCGCCGCGGCGCTGCAGCTCCAGCGCCAGGGTCAGCACCACGCGGGCGCCGGACATGCCGATCGGGTGGCCGAGCGCGATCGCACCGCCGTTGACGTTGACGATGTCCGAGGAGACGCCCAGGTCCTTCATGGACTGGTACGCGACCGCGGCGAACGCCTCGTTGATCTCGATCAGGTCGAGGTCGGCGACCTCCAGGCCGTCCTTGGCCAGTGCGTGCTTGATCGCGTTGGACGGCTGCGACTGCAGCGAGTTGTCCGGGCCGGCCACGTTGCCGTGGGCGCCGATCTCGGCGATCCAGGTCAGGCCCAGCTCCTCGGCCTTGGCCTTGCTCATCACGACCACCGCGGCGGCGCCGTCGGAGATCTGCGAGGAGGTGCCGGCGGTGATCGTGCCGTCCTTGGCGAAGGCCGGGCGCAGCTTGGCCAGGCCCTCGACGGTGGTGTCCGCGCGGATGCCCTCGTCCTGGCCGAACAGGACCGGCTCGCCCTTGCGCTGCGGGATGGCGACCGGGACGATCTCGGCCTCGAAGACGCCGTCGGCCTGCGCCTTGGCGGCCCGCTGGTGGGAGGCTGCGGCGATCTCGTCCTGCACCTCGCGCGGGATGCCCAGGCGGGTGTTGTGCTTCTCGGTGGACTCGCCCATCGGGATGTTCTCGTAGGCGTCGGTGAGGCCGTCGTGCGCCATGGCGTCCAGCATCCCGATCGCGCCGTACTTGAAGCCCTCGCGGGACTTCGGCAGCAGGTGCGGGGCGTTGGTCATCGACTCCTGGCCGCCGGCGACGACGATGTCGAACTCGCCGGCGCGGATCAGCTGGTCGGCCAGCGCGATGGCGTCCAGGCCGGAGAGGCAGACCTTGTTGATGGTCAGCGCCGGCACGTTCATCGGGATGCCGGCCTTGACGGCGGCCTGGCGGGCCGGGATCTGGCCGGCGCCGGCCTGCAGCACCTGGCCCATGATCACGTACTGGACCTGGTCACCCGTGATGCCGGCCCGCTCCAGCGCGGCCTTGATGGCGACGCCGCCGAGGTCGGCACCGGAGAATCCCTTGAGGGAACCGAGCAGGCGACCCATCGGGGTCCGCGCACCGGCAACGATCACAGAGGTGGTGTTGGTCATGGGACGGGCCCCTTCGCACGTCGTGGCCAGGTGAGGATGCGCTCAATGTACTGACCCGGTACCCGCCCGTCACCGGAGCGACGGTGTGATCGAGCGCACTGGCACCCTCCAGTCAACACCGTGCCGGAGCGGTCCGGGTGAACCCCGCCGCGTGTGAGCAGGCTCGCACGTCCGGCACTGGCGTCCGTCGCGGGCCATGCGCTGCACTTGGTGCCACCCTTGTCCCCCATCACCCGGAGGTCGCCGTGCTGACCCGTATCGACCACATCGGCATCGCCTGCCGAGACCTCGACAAGACGGTCGAGTTCTACCGCGCCACCTACGGCTTCGAGGTCTTCCACTCCGAGGTCAACGAGGAGCAGGGCGTCCGCGAGGCCATGCTCAGGATCAACGGGACCGACGACGGCGGCGCCTCCTACCTCCAGCTGCTGGAGCCCACCCGGCCCGACTCCACCGTCGCCAAGTGGCTGGAGAAGAACGGCGAGGGCGTGCACCACATCGCCTTCGGCACCGCCGACGTGGACGGCGACGCCGCGGCCATCGGCGCCAAGGGCGTCCGGGTCCTCTACGACGAGCCCCGGATCGGCTCGATGGGTTCGCGGATCACCTTCCTGCACCCCAAGGACTGCGGCGGCGTGCTGACCGAGCTGGTCACCTCCGCGCAGAACGCCCACGAGGAGCACTGATCGTCCACGGACCGTCCCCCAGGGTGCCGCGCGTCCCGGCGGCACCCGACGGTCCGTCGGCCATGACCCGTCAGTAACCTGGACGGAAGAGCCGGAAAACCCCCATGCGGCCATTCCCCCGCGGTGCGCTCCCACTACAATGCCCAGGTGCGCGAAGACTCCGGGGGACGGAGGCGACGGGCACGGCCGAAGACAGGCCCGTCCGCCCGCCGGTGGTCGGCCCGTCGCAAGGGGAGTCCATTACGCGGGCACGGCTGAACAGTCGCAACGGATCTGTCACCATTCTCCACAAGGCAAGAGTTCGCCCAGGAGTCCACTCGGACGGGGGAACGCGGCACCCCCGCGCTCCCGCGCCCCGGACTCCGACGACCGCGGCGGGCGGCCCCGGATTGGCGAGGGGTCGTCCACCTGCTGCGGATGCAAGGACCAGTCGGACCGGCGCCCGGGAAACGGGAGCCAGGAACCGGCCGGGTCGAGGACGCGACCAGGAGATGGATGGGACCGCGGAGTGCGGGGCAACGACCGCTACGAGGCTGACGATCACCTCTCCCAGTTCGAGGCCGAGATGGGTCGGACTCGGAAGGAGCGGGACAAGGCAGCCGAGCATGCCGAAGACCTCGCCTACCAGGTGGAGGTGCTGCGGGCGAAGCTGCACGAGTCCCGCCGGATGCTCGCCCAGCCGCGCGCCTTCGACGCCGTCTCCGGCCAGGCCGAGCAGATGCTCCGCACCGCCGAGATGCAGGCCCAGCAGCTGCGGGCCGACGCGGAGCGCCAGCTGCGCGACTCCCAGGCCGCGACCCAGCGGATCATGGCCGAGGCCGCCGAGCGCACCGCCCGACTGGAGGCCGAGCTCACCGCCCGCCGCCGCCAGCTGGAGGACGAGCTCGCCGAGCTGCGCCGCTCCGCCGAGCAGCACGTCAACGGCTGGGCCGAGCAGAGCCGGGCCGGCTCCGAGCAGGAGGCCCAGCGCGTCCTCCAGGAGGCCCGCGCCGAAGCCGAACGGATGGTCGCCGCCGCCCGCGCGGAGGCCGTCGCCCTCTCCGACCAGGCCCGCGCCCAGACCGCCGCCGACGTGGACGCCGCCCGCGGCGAGGCCCACGCCGCCGCCGAGGCCGCCCTCCAGCGCGCCCAGAACGACGCCGAGCGCCTGCTGCGCGCCGCCTCCGAGCAGGCCCAGCAGGCCGGCGCCCAGGCCGCCGCCGACGTGGACGCCGCGCGTGGCGAGGCCCAGCAGCAGCTGGCCGCCGCCCACGCCGCCGCCGAACACCAGCTCACCGCCGCGCAGGCCGAGATCGGCCGGCTCAAGGCGCACGCCGCCGCCGAACAGGCCCGGGCCGAGCAGCAGCTCTCCGCCGCCAAGGCCGAGATAGACCGGCTGCGCGCCGAGGCCATCGCCGAGGCGGAGCGCACCCGACACGAAGCCGCCGCACTGCGCGCCCAGGCCGAGCAGGCCGCCGAGCAGCTCCAGGCCGACGCCGAGGCCGCCGCCGAGCGCAAGGTCGCCGACGGCGAGGCCGCCAACGAGCAGCGCTCGCAGACCGCCAAGGCCGAGGTCGCCCGGATGGTGGCCCAGGCCACCAAGGAAGCCGACGCGATCCGCGCCGAGGCCGAGGCCGTACGGACCGCCGCCGCCACCCGGCAGGCCGAGGCCGACGCCGCCAAGGCCGCCGCCGCCGAGGAGAGCGAGCGGCTGCGGGCCACCGCCGAGTCGGTCGCCGCCGAACTGCGCGGCGAGGCCGAGGCCGCGATCGCCGAACTGCGCGCCCGGGCCGAACGGGACGTCGCCGAGCTGCGGGCCCAGGCCGAGGCCGAGGCCCTGCGGCTGCGCAGCGAGGCCGAGGAGGAGGGCCGGGCAGCCGGCGCCAAGGACGCCACCGTCCACCTCGCCAAGGCCGCCAAGACCGCCGAGGAGGTACTCGGCCGGGCCAACCAGGACGCCGAGACCGCCCGGAACGAGGCCTCCGCCGAGGCCGAGCGGATCCGCACCGAGGCCGCCGCCGAGGCGCAGCGCCTGCGCGAGCAGGCCCAGGCCGCCGTCGAACAGGCCCAGAACGCCGCCCTGGACGACGCCGCCGCGATCCGCGAGCGGATCGAGCAGATGCAGGACGAGGCGGCGCGGCTGCGCGCCGAGGCCGAGGAGCTGCGCGCCCAGGCCGCCGCCGAGGCCGACCGGGTCCGCGGCGAGGCCCGCCGCCAGGCGGTGCTGCAGATCGAGGAGTCGGCGAAGAACGCCGAGGAACTGCTCACCAGGGCCAAGGCCGACGCGGACGAACTGCGCGCGGGCGCCGCGGCCGAGATCGACCGGCTGCGCGAGCAGGCCCAGGAGCAGGCCGCCGAGACCCAGGGCCGGGCCGAGCAGACCCTGGCCCGGGCTCGCGCCGAGGCCGGGAAGATCACCGCCACCGCCGAGCAGCAGGGCCAGGACGCGCTCTCCGCCGCCAAGGCCGCAGCCGCCGAGAACCGCACCGCCGCCGAGCGCGAGACCGCCGAAATCCGCCGCGAGGCAACCGAGTTCGACCAGCGGGTGCGGTCCGAGGCGACCGCCGCCGCAGAGGCGCTGAACACCGAGGCGCAGGCCGGGGCGAGCGCGGTGCGGGACGCCGCGGTGGCCGACGCCGAGCGGGTGCGCACCGAGGCCGACACCGAGGCCGCCCGCACCCGGGCCGACGCCGGGGCGGCCGCCGAGGCGCTGCGCGAGGAGAGCCGCCGCGAGCGCGAGGAGGCCGCCACCGGGCTGCGCCACGAGCGCGAGGAGACCGCCGACCAGCTGGCCGCCGCCAAGGCCGCCCGTCTGCAGGCCGAGCAGGCCGCCGCCGAGGTCCGCACCACCGCCGACGCCCACGCCGCCGAGGTGCGGGCCGAGGCCGAACAGGCCGCCGGGGAACTGCGGGCCCTCGCCCAGCGCGAGACCACCCAGCAGCGCGAGACCGCCGAGGCCTACGCCGACCGCGTCCGCACCGAGGCCGAACAGCACGCCACCGACCTCACCGAACGCACCGCGACCGAGACCACCGAGGTCCGCACCACCGCCGACGCCTACGCCGCCGAACAGCGCGAGACCGCCGACACCTACGCCGCCGGGGTACGGGCCGAGGCCGAACAGGCCGCCGGCGAGCTGCGGGCCCTCGCCCAGCGCGAGACCACCCAGCAGCGCGAGACCGCCGAGGCCTACGCCGACCGCGTCCGCACCGAGGCCGAACAGCACGCCAC